>JAUYAB010000053.1 GCA_030693705.1 Ignavibacteria bacterium
CCAAACTTGCCTTCCAGGACAGTACCGATTACTTTTTTGATGAAATTCGTGATTATGTTTTCATTAAAAATGTTCTCGGTGAAGAGATGTACCAGGATTTAAAAAAACAATTTTACGCACTTAACGACCTGACAAAAAGCCAGTACGACAATAAGTATTCATATAACTATGATATTTATCTCCATTTTTTCAATCCTGAATTAATGTTTTGGAACGCGACGACCAATCAAAAAAATAAATACTTGGTATCTCTTGTAGGGAGATGGGGGAATGATTATATCGCAATGCCGGGCTGGTATTATCCCGATTTTGTAACCGGTGTTAAAGTTACCTACATCGATTACTTGATTAACAATAGACCAAATAACACTTACGTTTTGGAAATGGGAACCGGTCTTCCTGCCCGTCAACCGGTGCTGGGGATTGAGTCTGAGGATATTTCTAAACGATTATTCCATACCGGAACAAGTCTTTACTTTAAAGCGCAGGGTAATCCCTTAAAGCTATTCTGGGATGATATGATTGATCTTGAAATAACTCTTCAGGGAATGTTGAGTCTAACGCAATACAAGACAAAAGATTTTAATATCAATTACTTAACCCAATTTTATTCTCAGCGAAATCATCTTACGTTTTTTGTAAGAAAAAAAGAATTGCTCAATTTTTCTGAAGTAGGAGCTTTTGGAGTCGGTTTAGGACTTTCTTCTTATGATATTTATCATTTTTTACTCGATCCGGATCAGATAAAACTAACAGACCTTGAGACCAACAATAAAGGCAAATTCAAGAATAATATACTAGCTGAAGCTTTCATATCAGGTGAAGGTGGGTTACTAGCGCATAACCTCTCTACATTATTTAGTTATGATTATACCGAATCGTATGGTTACGTAGGTTTTAAAATGTTTTTTATGCTAAATAATACCATCGGTTTTGATTTCCGGTATTTTACATCTTATAGATTTTCGACCAAGCCTTTGCCGTTTTACCGTACTAATTCTTACTTAGTTTTTTCTCCGGTAATCAGAATAAATTATTAATAGTATGCTTTCGAATGAAAATCATATTCACATCTTTCTTTGGTGAATAGGAGAGTAATTGTATGAAAAAATTTTTAAAAGTTGTCTTTTCTTTTTTACTGCTCGCCAACGTACTTTACGGCAGCACTACTTTTGGATCGAAGCTTCTTAATCCGGAGTTTGCTCCTAAATCTCTTACCGTTATTGCACCAAACGGAGGTGAAATTTTTCAAGCCGGAAGATTCACAGAAATTCAATGGACAAGCGATGCGGTTGCAAATGTAAAAATTCAGTTTACTACAAATAACGGGGCATCCTGGGATACAGTAATAAATAAAACCTCTGCAAGCAGCGGGAGTTATGCTTGGGAAATTCCAAATACAATCTCAACAAATCAAGCTAAAATTAGGATCGTAGATTTTGATGATAATTTAGTTGCCGACACTTCAAATTCTTCTTTTCAGATTGTTAGGTTGGCTATTACAAGTCCGACTTTAAATCAAAAAATTCAAACCGGCGGATCCAAAACAATTCAATGGATAGCAAGTTCAAATGTTGCGACCGTAAAGTTGGAGTATACCACAAACAGCGGTGGATCGTGGTCAACGATTGTCTCAAATTTACCGGCGGCACCGGCAAGTTACATTTGGAATCCTATTCCAAATACTCCATCTGCGAGCGCAAATATTCGAATAAGTCTTTCTTCTGTTCCGGAAATATCCGATACAAGCAATAATTTTTTAATAACTTCTTTAACACTAACAAAACCAAACGGGGGAGAGAATTGGTTCGCCGGATCTTTTAAATCAATTACGTGGACTTCCGTAAATGTGGATTTTATCAACTTAGAATATTCTACCAATAACGGTTCAACGTGGAATTTTATTAATGGAAGTCCCATTGCAGCCGGAAGCGAAAGTTATTCTTGGAAGGTTGCTTCATCAGCAACCGCTCAGGCTAAAGTAAGAATTACGGATGCTACGGTCGCATCAATCAATGACGTTAGCGATAATGTATTTACTGTTTCTTCTTTAAAGATTACTTCGCCAAACGGTGGTGAGGGTTTTGCTCCGGCATCTACAAAAAATATTACATGGACGTCGAGTTCAATTAATACAATCAATGTTGAATATTCGACTGATGATGGAAATTCATGGACAGCAATTCAAAATTCAGTAAATGCGAGTCTTGGAACTTTAAGTTGGAACGTCCCCGGATTTTCTTTTTCGGATGGAAGAATAAGAATTGTTTCTACAGACGATTCAACAAACTATGATGTGAGTGATAATAGTTTTAAAGTTGCCAGCCTTTCAGTAATTGCCCCAAATGGCGGTGAAATTTTGCAGAAAGGTGTAACGAAAAGAATCGAATGGACGAACTCAACAAATGTTGCAAATGTTACCATCGAAGTTTCTTCTAACAATGGAACAACCTGGATTCCTATAGCTTTTAATATTGCATCGAATACAGGATTTTATGATTGGACAGTTGGGAATTTTTCATCTAACCAGGCCCTCATTAGAATTAGCGATGCTGATAATTTAAATATTAATGATCAAAGCGATGCAGTTTTTATTATTAAGAAATTGGATTTAGTTTCCCCGGTTGGAGGAGAATATTTCCCCGCAGACAGCGTTAAACAAATTCTATGGAATAGCGGAAATGTTACAAATGTTAAAATCGAGTATTCCACCGATAACGGTTCTTCGTGGACGACTATTATTAGTTCTACACCTGCTGCAGCATTAAGTTACAACTGGACGGTACCCAATACACCTTCCAATTACGCTCGTGTTAGAATAAGTGATGCAGATTTTCCGGCGGCAAGTATAACGAGTACCAGTAGCAGCGCTTTTTATATCAGTTCCATTTCGTTGGCATCGCCAAACGGTGGTGAAAATTTCCCGATTGGAAGTTTGCAAACCATTCAATGGAAAAATCATTCGTCAATTTCAAAAGTAAAAATTGAATATTCCACCAACAACGGCACAACATGGAAAACGATTGTTGATTCAACTTTAGCTTCTGCAAAGTCGTATGCATGGATTGTTCCAAATGATCCCACCGTTTTGGCAAGAGTTAGAGTAAGTGATGCAAGCAATTCAACAGTAAATGATGTAAGCGATAGTTATTTTACTATTGGTTCTATTCGATTAACTTCTCCAAACGGAAACGAGAAGTGGGCAGTTGGAAATACCAAAACGATTACGTGGCTAAATGTTTCAGCAATTAGTCAGGTTAATCTTGAGTACACAACTGATAACGGTACAAATTGGATTTCAATTGCATCCAATATCAACGCAAGTTTGGAAACGTATAATTGGAGTATTCCGGATACTTTAACTCCCTCATCCTTAGCTAAAATTCGCATTTCGAGCGTTACCAACAGCCAAATTAATGATGTCAGTGACAACGTTTTCACATTTGCGAAAATTAAAGTTACAAGTCCGAATGGAACGGAAAAGTTACAAGTAGGGAAACAGATAAATATTACCTGGTCTGCTTCAAATATTTCTTTGGTGAATATTCAAATTTCAACAGACAATGGATTAAACTGGTCCGCAATTGCAAACAATGTTTCTGCATCGGTTGGAACGTACGCCTGGACGATAAGCGACATTCCTTCTACACTTGCAAGAATCAGAATTGTTGATGCAGAAGTTGGTGATGTTCTTGATCAGAGTGATGCTACGTTCAGCATCTTGAAATTGGATTTAACTTCACCTGATGGAAATGAAGGATGGACGATCGGAACAACTAAAAATATTACTTGGGTTAGTTCGGGGATTTCAGATGTAAAGTTAGAATATTCCACTAATAACGGATCAATCTGGCAGAGCATTGCAGCATCTCTCACAGCATCGACCGGAGCTTATGCATGGACAATTCCGAATGAACCTTCTTCTCAAATGTTAGTAAAGATCAGCGATGTTGCAACAACCGAAATTCGCGACTCCTCACTTTCAACTTTTATTGTGGGAAAAATTTCTGTTACTGAACCTCTTGCCGGAAGTTTTTATCAAGCTGGAAAAATCTTAACAGTTAAATGGACTTCACAAGGTGTCACCAATGTTCGAATAGCTTATACAACTGATAATGGAGGTAATTGGGCAACTCTTCCAAGTATTATCAGCGCATCGGCTGGAACTTATAACTTTACTATCCCGGGCAATTTAAATTCTTCTCAGGCAAGAATTAAAGTAAGCGATGCTTCAACCGGACAAATAAAAGACAGTTCCGGACTTTTTACAATTTCTTCACTTGCTTTAACTTCTCCAAATGGGGGAGAGTACTGGCAAGCAGGAACTACCAAGTCAGTAACCTGGTCAAGCAGTAATATTACAAATGTTAATCTTGATTATTCTTTAGATAACGGAGTTAATTGGCTCCCGATTGTTTCTTCTTATCCTGCAGTTTCAGGAACATATAGTTGGGCTTTGGGCGGTTCTTTAAGTTCGTCTACTGTTCTTGTGAGAATCTCGGATGCATCAAATTCAGTAATTGCCGACCAAAGCGACAATACATTCAAAGTTGGTACGGTTCAAATTTCTTCTCCAGTAATCGGAGATATTTATTTAGCCGGCTCCACAAAACAAATTACATGGACGAACAGCAGCAGCGTTACTCAAGTTAAAATTGAATACTCTACTGATGACGGAACTAACTGGAACACAGTAGTAAACAGCTATCCATCAACAGGAGGAACTTACAATTGGACTGTTCCTTCTTCATTGTCATCCTCAACCGGAAGAATCCGGATCAGTGATGCAAATTCTTCGTTAAACATTGCAAGTATAAGCGGACAGTTTTCATTTCTTGCACTTACCGTTACTTCTCCCAACGGTGGAGAAATATGGCAGACAGGGGCGACGAAAAATATTACGTGGAGCGCAAGCCCAACAATTGCAAACATAAAACTTGAATATTCCACAAATTCCGGTCAAAATTGGTTTACGATTTCACCATCGGTGAATGCTGCTCCGGGTACATTTGCCTGGTCAATTGATACATCGATCTATTCAAACCAAATGAGCGTAAGAATTTCTGATGTAACAAATTCCGCGATAAGGGATTCGAGCAACAGTTCATTTTCAATTGCAAAATTAAGATTATTAACTCCTGTAGCATCAGATTATTTGCAAGGCGGCAACACTCGCCAAATAACGTGGGAGTCATCTTTCTTATCTAATATTAAACTTGAATACTCGACCAACAACGGCGGAAGTTATACTGATATTATTGCTTCAACTCCTGCAGCCGCATTGGCTTACACATGGACTATACCAAACAATGTTTCATCTTCAAATGCGAAAATCAGAATAAGTTCGGCATCCGATCCGACAATTTCAGATTCTTCACAGCCATTTAAAGTTACCTATGTTAGGGTTATTTCTCCTAACGGAAATGAAAATTGGTTAGCTGGAACTTCTAAAGCAATAACATGGACAGCCGGAAGTGATATAGCAAATGTGCTTATTCAGTTTTCAACAAATAACGGAAGCTCGTGGGACTCGTTAACAACCGTAACCAACAACGGAAGTTATACATGGACGGTTCCTAATACCGCAACAACAACAGGAAGAATTCGAATAACTAATACAGCTAACACTAATTTAAAAGATTCGAGCGATAATGTTTTTACTGTTTCGAATTTATCAATAACGGATCCGACAATAGTTTCATATTGGCAGGGTGGAACTACTAAAACAATTAAATGGACTTCTACAAACATTGCAAACGTAAAAGCAGATTATTCAACTGATAATGGAGTTTCATGGGTTGCTATCACTGCTTCACCACTTCAAGCTTCGTTGGGTCAGTTAGATTGGTCGATCCCTTCAAACATTTCTTCCAATCAGGCAAAAGTGAGAGTTTATGATGCTGTTGACGTGACACGTATCGCAGAAAGTGCGGTGTTTAAAATTTCTAATCTGCAAGTCACTGCACCAAACGGCGGTGAAAATTTACAAGCAGGTTCAACAAAAAATATTACCTGGTCAGCAAGTTCAAATATTGATAGTGTGTTGATTGAGTATTCGTCAGATAACGGAAGTAACTGGAACACATTAACGACCTCCGGAAATTCCGGAACTTATTCATGGACAGTTCCTTCCCAAATAACTACTTTTGGTAGGATCAGAATTAGTGATAAAGCAAATTCCTCTATCACCGATATTAGCAATAATGTATTCACAATTTCAAGTTTCGGTATCTCAAGTCCAACGGCTGCATCCTATTGGCAAAGCGGTACCGTACATGCGATTAATTGGAATATAAGTAATGTAAACGCAGTTAAGATTGAATATTCAACAGATAATGGAGGTAGTTGGCTCTCTGTTGTTGCAAGTACTTCAGCAGCAAGCGGAACGTATAATTGGACAGTCCCTTCTAATTTAGCTACCAATCAAGCATTAGTAAGAATTTCAGATGTTGCAAATCCTTTGAACTTAATCGTAAGTCCGGCATTCAAGATTAGTAACTTATTGGTTACCGCGCCAAACGGTAGTGAGAATTTGCAAGCCGGTTCAACAAAAAATATTACATGGACAGCAGGTTCAAATATTGCAAATGTGCTGATAGAGTACACTTCAGATAATGGTACAAATTGGGTCACTTTAACAACTACTGCAAACACCGGTTCATATTCATGGACAGTTCCGAATACAGCGACAGCATTAGGCAAAATTAGGATTAGTGATAACGCAGATGCTTCGATAAAAGATGAAAGTGATAATACTTTTACGGTTTCGAGTTACACTATTTCAAGTCCAACGGCTGCATCTTATTGGCAGAGTGAATCTACCAAACCAATTTCTTGGAACATTAGTAACGTTGCAAATGTTAAAATCGAATATTCGACTAATAATGGTTCAACTTGGGCGACAGTTATCTCAAGTGTTTCGGCATCAAGTGCAACTTACAATTGGACACTGCCTTCAAACATTGCCACCAATCAAGCTTTGATAAGAATTTCCGATGTTGCAAATCCTTTGAACTTAATTGTAAGTTCGGCATTCAAGATTAGCAATCTGCAAGTAACTACTCCAAATGGAGGAGAGAATTTGCAAACCGGTTCTACCAAAAATATTACATGGACTGCCGGTTCGAATATTGCAAACGTGCTTATCGAATATACTTCTGACAATGGGACTAATTGGGTAACTTTAACTACAACTGCAAATACAGGTTCATATTCGTGGTCGGTTCCGAATACTGCAACAACTTTAGGAAAAATTCGGATCAGCGATAATGCTGATGTTTCGATAAAAGATGTTAGCGATAATACGTTTACAATTTCGAGTTATACTATTTCAAGTCCTACAGCCGCATCTTACTGGCAAAGTGAATCCACTCAATCGATTGCATGGAGTATAAGCAATGTTGCGAATGTTAAAATAGAATATTCAACTAATAATGGTTCAACATGGGCGACAGTAATTTCAAGCGTTTCTGCTTCAAGCGGAACGTATAACTGGATTCTTCCTTCAAACCTTGCGACCAATCAAGCGTTGGTAAAAATATCCGACGTCTCAAATTCCTCAAACTCACTTGTCAGTTCCGCCTTTAAAATCAGTAATATTTCAGTTACTTCACCGAACGGCGGTGAAATTCTTCAAGCAAGTGCAACAAAAAATATTACATGGTCTGCGGGAAGTAATATTTCAAATGTTTTTATCGAAGTTTCTACAAATAACGGATCGACATGGTCTTCTGTTACCACTGCTGCCAACACAGGTTCTTATTCATGGTTGGTTCCAAATACCCCAACGGATTCAGTAAAAATAAGGATCAGTGATGCATTAAGCGCTTCCATAAAGGATGAAAGCAACAATCTTTTTGCAATAAATTCAATCGAAATAACTTCTCCTCTTGGTGGAGAGAAAGTTCAAACCGGAAAACTTTATTCTAATTTTATTACTTGGACAGCCTCATCGAATATTTCATTCGTAAAGGTTGAGTTATCAACTGATGGTGGTTCAACGTGGTCGTCTTACAGCAATCTGGTAAAAGCAAGTGATGGCAAATATCCCGTAACTTTTTCATCAACAACTTCTCAAGCGAAAATTAGAATTAGCAACAGCGCTGATGCAACAATCCTTAGCCAAAGCGGCAACTTTACCGTAGAGCAGTTAGCTTTAACCTCACCGGCAGGAACAGAATATTGGCAGGCAGGAACATCCAAGAATTTAACATGGACAAGTACGCTTGTTACAAACGTTTCATTGGAATATTCAAGTGATAATGGAACAAGTTGGAATACGATAATTGCATCAACTCCGGCTGCTGCAGGAACTTATTCATGGGCGATTCCATTAAATCTGGCTTCATCTCAAGTTAAAATTCGTGTAAGCGATGCAGCGGATAATACAATTTCAGCGACCCATCAAAATCCATTTGTTGTTGGAGATGTTAAAGTTGTAGCGCCAAATGGTGGAGAGATTATTCTAACCGGATCGGTAGATACGATTAAATGGAATGCTTCTTCAAACATTTCTTTGGTTCGAATTGATTACTCATCAGATAATGGAGCGAACTGGAATCTTATTAAAAATAATGAGACTGCAAGTTCGGGACAATATTTATGGACGGTTTCCAGCCAAACCGTTACTCCGGGAAATGCATTCTTAATTCGGGTGAGCGATGCGCTTTCAAACTTTACAATTTCTGATTTAAGTGATAATCAATTTGCTGTAAATGGAATTCGTTTGGTTACACCAAACGGAGGTGAGCAATACCAGGTTGGATCGGTTCAAAAAGTTGAATGGAGCGCCAGTGGAAATATTACAAAAGTTAGGTTGGAATATTCAACTGATGGAGTAACCTGGAACAATATTCAAACAAACCTTACTGCGTCAACCGGATTTTATAATTGGACAATTCCAAACATTTCGAGTTCATCAGTTAAAGTAAAAGTTAGTGATGATCTCAATCCATCTTACTCGGATGTGAGCAATGCTAATTTCAAAATCGCCAATGTAGTTTTAACTTCTCCGAACGGTGGTGAACGCTGGCAGGTTGGTTACAAGAAAAACATTACATGGTTTGCTTCTTCAAATGTTTCGAAAGTAAATTTATATTATAAGACATCGAGTACCGGAAATTGGATTCCGATTGACACTAATATTACTGCTTCAACAAATTCATACTCATGGCTTTTACCGAATGCGGTTACGCAACAAGCGGTTATCAGAATAACCGATGCTGCTTCAAATGTTGCAATTCAAGATACAAATGATGCGGTCTTTACTATTTCCAATATCGAGTTAACTTCTCCGTTAGGTGGAGAAAATTGGAGAAGCGGTAAAGCAAATTTGATTAAATGGAATCGCAGTAGTGATGTGGCAAATGTCGATCTCTACTATTCAACTAATAATGGAACTGTATGGGATACAGTTTTAACGAGTGTTTCTGCCAGCGCCGGCCAATACTCGTGGAATGTTCCGGCAAATATTAATGCGAGTCAAGTTAAAGTTAGAATTCAGAATTCAGCAGATGCAACCATCGCCGACACGAGTAATGCTTTTTCAATATTCTATCCTTCGCTTACCTTAGTTGCCCCTGATGGCGGTGAATATATTCAAGCCGGTTCTCCTTATCAAATAAAGTGGAACAGTTCACTTGTATCGAACGTTAAAATCGATTACTTCAACGGAACTTCCTGGCAGCAGTTGACGAACTCGCAAGCTGCGATTTCGCAAACATATACCTGGACTCCGGACACTTCTTTCTCTACTTTAGATGGAAAAATTCGAATTTTAGATGCCGATGATAATGCGATCGGTGACACAAGTAGTCTAAGTTTCAAAGTCGGATACGTTCAGCTTACTGCGTTAAACGGCGGTGAAAATCTTCAAGCTAATTCTACCAAGAACATCACATGGAAGAATGCCGCAAGCGTTTCATCAATAAAATTGGAACTCTCAACCAATAATGGATCGAGTTGGACAACCTTACAGGCAGCGCTTCCTTCGAGTCCTGCAACATACGCATGGAGCGTTCCGAACACTCCTTCCGATTCATTAAGAATTAGAATAAGTGATGCAGCATCCGGAAATTTGATATCTTATAAGAGTAGCACTCCGTTCTCGATCAGTTCGGTCGATCTTACATCACCCAATGGTGGAGAAATTTATCAAACCGGTAAAAAAGCAACCATTACCTGGAATGCAAGTTTCAATACACAGAATGTAAAATTGGAATTTTTTGACGGCGCAAATTGGAACTACATCGCCGATACAACCGCTTCATTAGGCAGCTATAGTTGGACAATCCCGAATGTAATAACCAACGCTACTACAAATGGATGTATCCGCGTAAGTAATTCTCTTTTCGCTGAGATAAAAGATTCGAGTTTGGCAGCGTTCACGATTAAACATTTAGAAATCAATGCACCGGTTGCTTCAAACGAATGGCAAGTGAACACGAATCAGACGATCACCTGGAATTCTGCAAATATCCAAACTGTTAAAATCGAATATTCAACTAACAACGGTACTTCATGGCTTCCAATTAACGGAGCTGTTTCAGCAGCGCTGAGATTGTATAGTTGGTTAATTCCAAACACGGTCACTTCTACAGCTCGAATCAAAATATCCGATTCGGCAAGTACATCAGTTTCGATTATGAGTGAACAGTTCAAGATTTACAATCCTTCAATAACTTTAACCTCACCGGTTGGCAGCGAAAATTGGCAAGCCGGATTGACTAAAAATATTACCTGGTCAAGTTCGCTCGTCGATTTAATTAATATTGAATATAGTTTGGACGCAGGACAATCATGGAGAACTCTCAAATCAAATGTTGCCGCTTCAGCCGGGAAATATGAGTGGAGCATCTGGGACACGCTTTCCACCAATAAAGCTCGCATCAAAATTAGCGATGTTCGC
>JAUYAB010000071.1 GCA_030693705.1 Ignavibacteria bacterium
GTCGCAAGAATTGTTTCTTGAAGTTGAAAAAATGAAAACCTTTACGGCAACGGTGGTTACGGCAAATCATAAAATAAAACAGCCGCTAACGCTTATTAAGCTTTCACTTACTGCAATTAAACGTGAACTGCACAAAGAAGATATAAACAAAGAAGCGATAATTAAGAAGATGAAATATATCGACATCGCCGTAGGTGAAATCAACGATATTTTGGAGTTGTTAAATCAGGTTGAAAAACCGGTCTTTGCGGATTATGTGGGAGATATCCAAATGATCGATCTTGGAGAAACAGAAAAACCTTCAGAGCCGGAATCAAAGTAATTTTTGTACGGTTGCGAGCATCGTATCAAAGTCGTAAGGCTTGGTCACACTCGCGTCAATTTTCAATCCCTTCAATTCTTCTTTATCTGCAAACCCCAAACTTCCCGAACAAAGAACAACCGGAATTGAAAATCCCAGTTCTCTAATGCGCGCAATACATTCGGCGCCGTTCATTGTAGGCATGTTATAATCAATAATTGCTAAGTCGGCTTTTATTGCCTCGGTTAAAACTTGAAGCAATTCTTCTCCATTAGAAACTTTTATAACGAAGTAGCTGTGTGATTCTAAAAGTTCCGCCAATAAATCCTGAAGCATTTCTTCATCATCGGCGATGACAATAATTTTTTCAGCTATTTTCTTCGCAACGGTTGATGAATCTTCGTAAGCAGGCAGATAAACGTCAAAACGTGTTCCTTCATTTACAGTGCTGAAAACCTGGATCGCTCCGCTATGCGCTTTGATGATTCCGTATGAGATGTAAAGTCCAAGTCCCGAACTGCTTTCTTTTTCTTTTGTACTAAAGTAAGGATCAAATATTTTAGAAAGATTTTCTTGACTAATACCGCTTCCGTTATCGGCAACAGAAAAACAAACATAGTTTCCAATTGAAAGAAATGGGAAGACGTGAGTGTTGGTCTCCGACACCGAAACATTTTTCGTTGTAAGCGATATCCACCCGTGTTTTCCAACCGCATCGCGCGCGTTGATGCAAAGATTAAGAAGCACCTGGTAAATTTGTGTGCTGTTTCCTTGCAGAGGATGAACCTCATCGCTTAATTGAATATGAAAAGTTATTGTCGCGGGAAAAGTCTGTTTTACAACAACGGAAATTTCGTTAGCTAATTGATTTGGTGAAAGAATCTCTTTTTGTTTTGGTTTCGGTTTGCCGTAGGCAAGGAGCCCGGAGGTTAAATCTTTTGCACGCGCAGAACAATTTTCAATGTTTTCTACTAAGCGAAGTGCATCATGGTTTTCGGAAACCTTCTTCTTTAAGAGATTTACACTTCCGAAAATACTTGAAAGCAAGTTGCTGAAATCATGTGCAATTCCGCTGGTTAATTTGCCGAGTGATTCAAATTTCTGTTTTTGAATAAGCTGAGTTTCAATCATTTTGTTTAACTCAAGCGCTTGAATAATTTTTGCAGCGCTAAGAAATAATTCGGCGCAGGAAACAACTTCCGCATTATCGCTTCCGGAAAATAGTTCGCCGTTTCTACCCACCAATAAGACCAATGTTTTACTTCCTTCCAGTTCATAAGGAAGAAAAAGTAAATGTTCTACTTGAAGAATTTTCGATAAATTTTGAGTGTTGATAGAATTTGTAGTGTTAAATCCAGGCAATTCATCGTTTAATAATGATTGACGCAGCCGGTCTACATCGAATGAGTTTGTATGTTGATTAAAAAGGAATTGAATTTCTCCATCATTCAACAAAACGAAAATTACAACATCGGTATGAAGTTGTTCCTCGATCTCCCCTCCAACTATTTCCGCAACAGTTTTTAAATCCGGTTGATTTGATAAGCCAGATAAAAGTTGGGAATAAAATTTTTCATTTTTCACAATGGTGTCGCCGTTTAGTTTACGTTCCTTTTTCCAAATGATATTTTTTAATTTTAGAGTAAAGAGTTTTCTGGCTGATTCCTAAATGTTCGGCGGTTTTTGTCCGCTCCCAACCGTTTAAGTCAAGAATCTTTAAAATGTGATTTCTTTCGAGTTCATCAATAGATAATTCTTCGGAGGAGTGATTATTAATAGGAATGGTGTTTGGTACGGGCTCTACTAACTTTTTCTTTTTCGTTGATAGGAAAAGCACTTCCGGGCGGATGATGTTGTCGTCTGAAAAAATAATCGCCCGTTCAATAATATGTTCCAATTCTCTAACGTTGCCGGGGAAGTCATATTGCATTAATGCCTCTATCGCTCTTTCATCAAACTTACGCGGCGCACGAATTGGAGATTTTGATTCGAGGAAAAAATTGGCGAGCGTAAGAATATCTTCTTTTCTTTCACGCAGCGGTGGAACAACAAGTGTAATTACATTTAAGCGAAAAAGTAAATCTCTTCTAAATAATTTCTGTTCCGTTTCTTCTAAAAGATTTTTGTTCGTTGCCCCGATAACCCGAACATCGGAAGAAAGTGAATTAACTCCTCCGACTCTTCTGTATTCTCCGTTCTCTAAAAAACGTAAAAGTTTCGGCTGAATGTTCAAACTTGTTTCGCCGATCTCATCAAGAAAAAGCGTTCCTCCGTTCGCAATTTCTACAAGTCCCGGTTTAGAAGTTTTCGCATCGGTAAACGCCCCTTTTTCATATCCGAAAAGTTCGCTTTCAATTAGTTGATCCGGCAGCGAAGCGCAATTAATTACAACAAAAGGTTTTGTTCTTCTCGGAGAATGCTGATGAATAAACTCTGCAAGCAATTCTTTTCCGGTTCCGGTTTCCCCTTCGATCAAAATATTTGATTCTGATTTTGCCGCTTTTTCAGCAAACTGAATCAGTTGGTTAAGAACCTGGCTATTACCTATAATTCTGTTCGCACGGTGCTGTTTGGCTTGTTTTGCAAGCGCTTCATTTTGAAAGAGGAGATCGCGATGCTCCAACGCTCGTTTTATTGTAAGCAGCAGTTCCTCAAAATTGTAGGGTTTTGTAATAAAATCGTATGCGCCGAGTTTAATGCAGTCGATCGCTTTCCGTATTTCTGAATCAGCCGTAAGGATATTTACCTGCATTTAAGGAAAATTTTATTTAACGAATTTCAAAACATCTTCCCCCTGCATGATAGGCTTTTTTAGATCGAGGAGAAGAAGATCATTATTTTTTTTCT
>JAUYAB010000090.1 GCA_030693705.1 Ignavibacteria bacterium
TGGTAGAAAAATACTTAGATATCTTTTTTATGCGTCGCTGTATACCATGTTGGTGTAATATCTCTCGTACATAAAATTCAACATCTTCTATCTCTGAAATAACTTTATAAGTAAAGGGAAATTGTTTTTGTCTCAGTAAAATTCCGATTGAACTGGTAGTACTGTTTCTTTGTTTAGATTTTAACAGGCACATGAACATGCATTTAAGGATTGCATCTCTGTCAATATCGATATTTTGACGATAGACATTACGCGCAATCCTCAGCTCCACAAAAGGATTATTCTGTTGTTTAACAAAATCGGCAATTTTATGGACATCGCTCTCGCTGAAATCCCAAATAATGTTCATCTCTCTTCATCCTAACTTTTGAACTTTGATTTACTTTTCTCTTTATTTGATTTCAATGTTGTAAAAGCTTATCCTTTTCACTTTTTATAAAAATCAACAAGCCGGTTAGTAATTTTTATTAATTCTACACAGACGATAGAAAAAAGAACTGCTAAAACAACGATCATCAAATCCTGAAAGTGTAAATAACTAAACCGGAAAAGATTAGTTACCTGCGGAACGTATAAAACAATTCCGAGAAATATGATTGCCCCTAACGAGATCAAATAAAACGCAGTATTCTTAACGAGTAAAATCTTAAAAATGTTTTCTTTCCATGATCTGTTCGATAAGATTAAACCAAGATTGGCAAGAATTAAGGTTGTAAATGCCAAAGCTCTTGCTTCATTCTCTCCCTTTCCCATTTCAAATGCCGTAAAATAAACTACAGATACAGACAAGAGAACTGCTAAACCCTGGAATAAACTAATGATTAAGTTTCTTTTCCCGAATAAAGGTTCGTTAACGCTTCTTGGAGGTCTGCTCAATAAATCGGGTTCTTCTTTTTCCGTTTCAAAGACTACAGAACACGCCGGATCAATGATTAATTCAAGAAAAACGATGTGGATCGGGAATAAGATCAATTCTTTATTAAATAGGAGTGGAAGTAAAGATAATCCGGCTATGGGAACGTGGATGGCGATAATATACGTCATAGCTTTTTTCAAATTATCGTAAATCCTTCTTCCCATTTTTACCGCACCGACAATAGAGGAGAAGTCGTCATCAAGCAGCACTAACGAAGCAGATTCACGTGCAACGTCTGTACCTCTTCCTCCCATCGCTATTCCAATATTTGCAGATTTAAGAGCAGGCGCGTCATTTACTCCGTCTCCGGTCATTGCAACAATTTCTCCCGATGCTTTTAAAGCATTTACAATTTTAAGCTTTTGCTCCGGGACTACTCTGCAAAAAATATTTACATCCTTAATCCTCTCGATCATGGTAGCATCACTGAATTGGCTAAGTTCTTGTCCGGTTATGAATCTATCATAATTCTTCAAACCAATTTGTTTTCCAATACTTTTTGCAGTTCCCGGATGATCGCCCGTGATCATTATTACTCGTATTCCTGCTTGATAGCATTCCTTAATAGCTTGAGGTACGGTTGGTCTTACCGGATCTTCAAAACCAATAAACCCGATGAAATCAAAATCAAAATCATGTTGATTATCGGGCAATTCTTTGATGTCATAAGTCGCATCGGCTACACCAAGAACTCTGAGTCCTTCTCCACTCATCTTTTCTACAACTTGTAAAAGTTTTTCTTTTTCGGGAGAGGGTAAGTGGCACAGATCAATTATTGCTTCCGGCGCTCCCTTTGCAGACATTGTTAATTGGTGTTTACTTTCTGATTTCCAGACATTGGACATCGCCAGTAACTCCTTGGATAATGGATATTCTTCCACTAATTCCCAATCAGAGTGCAGGTGTTCGGTGCCGTCTAATTTTAATTCACCCATCTTTTTAAGCGCTTTTTCCATCGGATCGAATGGATCTTTTCTGCTTGCTAAAATTCCATATTCTATCAACCGGTGAAAGTTTTCGGGTATCGGATTATTTACTATCTCGTTTGAAGCTAAGTATGCATCATTCGCATATATCTTCTCTATCCCCATCTGGTTCATGGTAAGTGTTCCGGTCTTATCTACACATAATACTGTGGCAGCGCCAAGGGTTTCAATAACCGGGATACGCCTTGTGAGCACATTTCGTTTTGAAATTCTCCAGGCGCCTAACGCAAGAAAAATAGTAAGCACTACCGGAAATTCTTCCGGCAGAATAGCCATTGCTAATGTTAATCCGGCGAGCAATCCATGTATCCAATCGTGCCTTATTATACCAAATACAAGGATGACGGTCAAACAAAGAATAGCTCCAATAATAGCAATTCTCTTAACCAAAACTCCCGTTTGCTTTTTTAAGAGAGTATCTTCCACTTCTACATTTTGCAATGCTTTACCGATTTTGCCTATCTCTGTATTCTGTCCGGTTGCAAGCACTCTACATATGCCCTGACCTTGCACAATCATACTACCGGAATAAACAAAAGGAAGATCATCACCACCCGGTGTGTCTGTGGTAGATAAATTTTTCTCTTCGCCTTCTGCACTGCTTTTTCTTACGGGAACTGATTCTCCCGTCAACAATGATTCATCGGCGCTTAAGTTGATCGCTTGAAGAACAACTGCATCGGCAGGGACTCTGTCCCCTTCATTTAAGATGATTATGTCACCCTTTACAACTTCTCTTCCGGCAATTCTTTTTTCTTTACCATCTCTCATAACCAATGCTCGCGGACTTGAAAGATCTTTCAATGCTTCTAAAGCTCTCTCTGTTTTTCTTCCTTGAGCAAAAGTTATCCCCATAATTACAAACACAAAACCTAAAAGTAATAATGCTTCTTTAATATCTCCCAACAATAAATAGAGCACTCCACATCCGACAAGCAGTAGGAACATCGGTTCCTTTACAACTTCATAGGCGATAGTTAAAAGTCCTCTTTTTTTTGAAGAGGGCAATTCGTTATATCCCTCCTTTCTTAACTTTTCCGTTGCGTCGCTTTGTGTGAGACCACTGAATTCACTTAGATCAAAATATTTCATCTTATTACCTTAAATTTCAATAATCTGTTAATCAAATATACCACCTAATATCTCACTAAAACCGCCCCGTTTTTTATATGGCTTTCCATATTTATCATACTGAATTTCTCTTGAATGATGATCGTCGTGGTGACTGTAATGATCTTTTTTATTATCGTCATGATCATATTTTAGAAAATTTTGGCTTTCGTCATCTAATCGATAATTTTGATTGTTCTCATTATTTTCATTCGCTATTATTCTTTCCAACTCACCTTTATCGAGCCAGATTCCCATACATTTGGGACAAACATCAATCGTAACATTTATTTTTATTACTTCATTCATAATGATTTCACAATTCGGACACTTTTTCATAACTACTCCTTTAAGCATTTAAACTTGTTTAGTTTTTTTTAATAGGAAACATAACTCGATCAGGTTTCTTTTATGAAATCGGAAAACCTGACATGAATTATCTACTTGTTTTTAAAATTTACGAAAGTGAATCTGAGAGATTTTGAGGAGGTTTTAGAATTTGAATTTTGTAGTTTGATTTATTGCTAATTGGCGAAACAAATTTCGTTAGAAAGAAATGAGTATTAAAATCTTGTCGTTCACTTATTACAGCCGAATCTTCATCATGGTTCTCTTGACTTTGTAATTCAAGCCCTGGGCATTTTGGTTGCGGCTCTACGAACTGTTTTGCATCAGTTGTAAAGTGAATAAGTATTGCTAAAATTATTTGTAAAAAGATGAACTTTTTCATATGAAAATATAGACTTATTCTGTACGAATAAAAATCATTCAAAAAACCATTTGATCGTTTTCTTTTTAACCGCAGAAGGAGTGACGCAAAGTATTTTGTTTTTCATTTTTCCGGTTCTTTGTGTACCAGCTAAAAATTTATGCTAAATGCGAATAAAGGAACATTTGGCATTACTTCTTGCGTGTTAGTCTGTGAGTCCGTTGTTTTCTTAAATTTGTTTCTATAAAATTTGCCGGTTGTAGAACCGATTGCATAAGACATAAATGCGGCAGCTACAGCATCGGAAAACCAGTGCATGCCACCTCTACCTAATGAAGAAACTGCAAAGACCATATATCCAACATATCCGTAACCAGCAATTTTTAACCATGTTTTATCGGGATAAAAATTAGTTAATGCCGAAACAACCGCCATGGTAGATGAGGTATGGCTGGAGGGCCAGCCCCAGAATATTCCGCCGCGTAAAAAACCAAACCTGAAAGTCTTACTTAGCTCCTCCATATCCTGGTTGTTTCTCCAATTGGGATTTGGTCTGCCGGTAATGGCTTTTAGAAGTGAATTATATGATAAAGCAATTAAACTCGATTGACAAACCGCAAAAGAGGCTCCCATTGCTTCATCATCATGTTTCAATTTCCCGTAAGCGTAAAGTGAACCTCCAATAACAAAAGGGAAATACATTGCCCAATGAATAACGGGACGGGCAGCGTTGCTGAATTGTTCATGTTCATTGAAATATTTATGGACTTGATAATCTGTATTGGTTGTTACCAGAATAAATGTTGAAGCAACGCCGGCTAAATGAAGATAAAGATTATTCCCTTTAAAACTGTTTACTATATTGTTGCCAAAACCACTAAAGAGAGTCAGATCGGATGGAGCGGAGTTTACAGAGGACGATACGGCTGAACTTGAAGGAACATCACTTTCAAAATGAAAAGTTTGCTTTGAAAAACTTAGTAATGGAAGTGAATGCGTTGTAATCACTTGTGCTTTTATTACTAAAGCATTAATGAAACACAACACCAAGATATAGCTAAACGTTGTATGGGTAAAAGATATTTTCATGAATGAAAAATAATGATTTCGCTTATTCGCTACAAACAGATCTCTTCCCCTACCAGATAACCATCATCTAATCCCCGTTAGTCTTTACTATTTGAGGCTTAGTTTAATTGCAATTAAGGATTTTGCATACTCAACATCTTTTTTATGCTTAAAAGTTATTGTTAGCCCGCGGATTTTATTATAGTGTTTACCGTTTTTAAATTGCTCTTTCAATTCATCCGAAATACTGCTGTCAAGAATTAATTGCTCCGCTTTATCAGTAAAATAGAACGTCATCCGGAAGGAATTTTTAAGGATCGAAACCCAACAAATTGTTTTTGATTTTTTTACAACTTTTAGTAACCAGCTTTTCCCATCGTTGTAATATCTCCATTCTTCGGTTAAGTCGCGATGAGTTGTATGAATACATTCAAAAACAGACTGCCACAATACTTTAGATTTTCCGATGTGCGAAAAAATTATTTCTTCCGTCGGGAATTCATTCTTATTTGTTAGGATTGGTTGTTCCATTTGATTCTCTTTCTGTTCAATCTAATAAGATCATTGTTTGCTTTTGCCCTTCTTCTCTCTTATCCATCTTCAATTATTTGCTCGTTAAATTGGTTTCTCCTCTGCGTTCTTTTCGGTTTATTGTTTTTCTTTTTAACCGCCGGGGATGCAGCGTAACGCAAAGGTTAGTAATTTTTTTTCTCTAAACTGTTTTCTCAACGCTTTCAAAATAGTTATCAATTTCATTTTGCAGTTCAATTGTTTTAGAAAGGGCAGTTAAGATTTTACAATAGGTTTGGATTTCTTCTACGATTAAGGTTCTGCCTTTGCGATCTTTTAGCCATTTTTCACAAACTTGATAACCACCGATTTGATATTTCCATACGTCTTCTTTTACATCATTAAAAAATTGTTCTTTGTTTATCCAAACTTTTTCATCTTCAAATTTTGGTCTTACAACTTTATAACTGCCTGCAATCGGAAACTTGGAAATTATTTTCTCCAAATCTTTTGATTTCAGTAGATGTATATCCGCAAGCTGTTTACCAAGTTTGCCAAGTTGAATAAAAAGTTTGTAATCCTTAGTGAAAGGAATACGCGGAAAATCTATCTTTAAGAATTCTGCATACTTTGCGCGGTAAGTATTACTGTAAAGAACTGCGTAGATGTAATAAAATATTTCATAAGGTGTAACATCTTTTTTAAAGTTCTTTTTTAATTCTTCAAACAATTCCGGTTTTATGTTTGGCTTTTTCTTTCCAGCTTCGTGTTCGTTGAATAAATCTCTTTTATCTGTTTTGGGATAGAGATAAAGAGGTAATACATAATTTATTTCGCGCGTTCTATTTGAAACTACACAGGCTTCGATTATTTTATCAGTTACGAAGGAGTGACTAAATCCTACTTTGTTTTGTTGACGACATATTAATAAACCTACATTCTCTTCCAATAAATGTTGCATAGTTTCACTTCGAGGCATACAATGAAATCCGCGTGATTTACCAGTATAATAAGTATAGCGGATATCAAAAGGGCGGTATGAAATGGTTGTCAAATTATTTTTACTTAATCCACTATCCTTTAAGTCCTTTTGTGCAAATTCCACTTTCCAATCCCTTGTATCCTTCCCAAGTTTATACGTTTGTCTTGCTAATTCGGGTTCAAGTATTGAGAAATTTCTTATTCTATTCCAAATTTCATCTTCTGTAAAACCTATTGTTAAAGCATCTCTTGCTGTAACTATGCCAACGCTATTCACCGGAAATATTTCTGTGATTTTAGTAAATACTTGATAGCTTTTCAGCATTCTTTGGTCTTGTGGAATAAAAAGGTAAAACTCACTATTTGGTTCAAGCTTATTCCACTTTACGTTTTTGATGTCGTGCTTATTAAGCCAATCGTATTTATGTTCGCGTAGACCAAAAATTTCTTGATGATATATTAATTTTTTCTTTTCGTTTTTATATTTAATAAAAAATGCAATAGCAACGCCTTGTTGAATATCAAAAACATTTTCATCTTTGCTTCCATCCGCTGCTTTTTCTTTCTTTAAACTGTTTCCGTGAAGATCGAGAATATAAATTTCATCAAAACTGTTCATTAGAGATTGGCGCATTCCACGGAAAGTAGGATTATCGAGATAGCTATGGTTTGTAATAAAACCGAGAATGCCTTCACCGGCTTCGTCAATTTTCCATTGAGCGAAGCGTATAAATTTTACATAATCATCTTGCAACCATTTAGGATTTTTTTCACCAAGCGGTTTACCGTCAACTTGATAATATTCTTTAATCTCTTTAGAAATCCATTCGCCGGTATTTGATGAATGCCCCGAATAAGGGGGATTGCCGAGCACTACAAGAATTGGGACTTGCTTTTTTACTTTTCCGGCTTCGTGGCTTTCGGTAGAAAGAGACGACATTCCCGGAAATTTAGTTTCATCAAGTTCTTTCATTTCGAGTGTGTTTGTTAAATAATATTTTACACGCTCATCGTCCTCCATCCTGTAACCGAGTTCTTCCAACAGGAAAGACATTTTCATGTGCCCGATTGCATAAGGAGCCATCATCAATTCAAATGAATAATAATTTTGTAGAACCTGATCTTTAAGAAATGTTTTGACCGCTCCTTTTCCATATTTGTTTTCAAATTCTTCAACGGCTATTTCAATTGCTTTAGCTAAAAAACTAAGCGTTCCGCCTGCGGGATCGAGAAGCGTTACATCTTTTGACGCAAGTCCGTCGGACATATTAAATTTTTCTTTAAGTAACAGATGAAGGGAGCGGACAATAAAAGAAACAACCGGTTCCGGCGTGTAATAAACTCCCCGTTTTTCTCGCGTTGCCGGATCATAAACCGATAGAAATGTTTCGTAAAAATGTAATACCGGGTCGCTTCCTTTTCCTTCGTGATAATATTGATCTAGAATCTTTTTTGCATCCGCGGCGGAAAGTACATCGGCAATATCATCAATAATTATTTCCATCTGCTGCGGAAGGTCATCCAGAGATATGAATTTGAAAATGTCTCTTAATATTCCGATAGATTTAGGAATAAATGAGTAAGCGAGTTTTCTATTAAAATCTTTTTCGGCGCGGAGACGCGCTGCAAACAAACCGTAAGTAATCGTTTGTGAATAAAGGTCGGCAAATTCTTCTTCACTTATCCCGGCAATTAAAAACTCTTTAAACGCTTCATAAAAACCCTGGATTGATTTTGTGCCGATTTTTAATTCTTCACTTACAATTTCATCTTTCAAAAACTTAGTTCTTTTTGCCAATTCTATTGCAAGAGTTTTTGCGGTATAAGTTTTTGGAAGAGAGAAATCTAAGAATCGTGATAGCAGTTCAAATAATTTATCTTCGTTTTCAAGCGGCGGAACGGTAGAAAGTTTTTTTATTACAAAAGAACGCGCAATGGATACTTGTTCAATACATTCGCCGTTTCTGTATAAGCGAAACTCTGTGTAGTTTGTTAGAATAACATTCGGGAAAGTTGATAAATATCTTTTAAGTTGTTCGGAATCTTCAATTCTATCAAGATCAACGCCTAAATCTTTCGCCTCAATGTAACCGACGATCTTTTGCTTTCCATCCCAAATTCTAAAATCAGGATTTCCGGCTTCTGTTTTTTTAGGAAGAATTGTAACATCTATTTTCTTATTTCGGTGGGACTCAGAAAACTCCGTAATAAAATCTGCAAGATGTTTGTAATAAGATTCTTCTCTTGCATCGCCTTTTTGATAGGTCTTAAAGAGATTTGATAAGTATTTTTTTATCATAATGTAAAATATAGTGAACAAATATTTTGAATAAAACTATTGCATGGTTGGATGACAAAGCATCCGATCACTAAATATTTAAAAATTTAGCCGTTCAAACGTGCATTCATTCATCCACGCTGCCGAATGCTTTTTTTACTCTCAAGTTATTTTCGTTTCGCAATAGGGACAGATACGCCAAAGTTTTTCCAACTGGCTTGAACAATTTTTACAAAGTTCAATTTTATCAACTACTGATTTAATAGAAGAACTTGTTCTCACTGTATAAACTTCCGGGATCTCTTTTATAAAACTTGATTCATTCCCTTTTTCGGTAATCAAAAACAATTTCTCTTTTGCACGGGTAATTGCAACATAAAATAATCTTCTTTCTTCTTCAAGCAGCAAGTCATGATCGGCTCTTTTGACAATTTGAAATATTCTGTCTTCCAACCAAATATCCGGGAAACCTCCGTAACCTTCGGTCAATCCAAGTATGAAAACAACTTTAGCCTCAAGTCCTTTAGCCGCGTGTATGGTTTTCGCTTGAATTTTTATCCCTTCTTTTTTGAAAATTAAGAAATAAGGATAAAACATTTTACTTCTTCGATAAAGGAATAAAATATCTTCGTTAGTCATTCCATCATTTATCAACACTTTAACTTTATCAAGACAAAATTCAATATTTTCTTCTTCACTATTACCTGAATAGACAACTATTTTGTGTTCTGATTTTTTTGCTGCATGGATTTCTTTTTCGACTCTGAATTTATTGTGCTTAATAACTTCATTGCTTGCACTTACAATATTTTGTGTGCTGCGATAATTTAAATTAAGTTTTATAACTGTAGAATTTGGGAAATGCTTCGCAAAATTAATGATGTAACTTACATTAGAACCTCTCCACCCGTAAATACTTTGCCAATCATCTCCTACACAAAAAAGTTGTGTTTCATCAGTAAGCAGTAGTTTTATCAATTCAACTTGCAAATTGTTTACGTCCTGGAATTCATCCACAAGAATATATTGATATTTACTTCGATACTTGTTGGCAATATCCGCTTGATTTTGAAACAAGGAAGCGCTTTTTGAAATTAGATCATTAAAATCGAGATAGGATTTATCTGTGCAGTAATTTATATACTTCTCAACAATCGGGATTGCCAGCTCATAAAAATGGCGGACTCTTTCGTGCTGATCTTTTTTAGCGTTTTCTAAAACTACCTTGAAATCAATATTTTCAACTTTTATCATGTCGATAATCCGGATGATCTGAACTACAAAATCTTTCACATCTTCATGATAACCGTTGAATTCTTCTTTATAAGTAAGGGAAACCGTTTTATGGTAATCATAAGGTAAACGGTTTTTTACAATCTTATCTAATGAGTGATTGAATAAAGCGGAATCTTTTGTCATACTTTCGTAGGTTTTTACTAACAACAAATTTCCTTTTTCAAATTGTTCTTCTTTGTTAACCATTGAAAAACTTTTGTCGCTCACATGTTCAATGTAAAGATTAGCTTCAGGAATATGGAAGTCAGGGTGAAAGGAAAAGTCTTTTACATTTAGCAGCGGCTCATACTCATATTTTATGCTATGCCGGTAAAGCCAGTCCGCAATAAATTGTTCAGATTTCGAACGGACTTTAGTTCCGTCCAGCGTTGTAAAATACTTTCCATCCTTAGTTAAAAACTTATTTGAGTTTTTAGTAATATGAATTTTGTCGATGATGTAATCTAAGACGTAACGTTTAAGTCGAAGTAAGAAATCCGTATCCTCACATTGTTCAATTAAAAGTTTATGAACCACCTCGAAGACGGTTTCAGGAGCTACATGCTTTGAAAGTTCATCTTCTTCATCTCTCTTCTCGTCTCCGATTATTCTAAACTTGTTATCAAACTCGTTTACGCCAAAGTTTCGTAAAACACTGTAACAGAAACTGTGAAATGTTCTAACCGTTAATCCGTCGATCCATTTATATTTTTTTTGATGAAAAAATCTCTCTTTATCTTTTTCTGTTTTTGTCAAAGACTTATCAACCAATATATTTTCATATTGTTTAGTTGTATCGGCGGAAATGATAAGACGGTCTATCATTTCGTTTGCAGCATTTTTAGAAAAAGTGACCGCTAAAATACTGGAAGGGCTTACACCCTTTTCTTCGATTAAATAAATAATTTTTTGTAGAAGAGTTTTTGTTTTTCCCGAACCGGCTCCGGCTAAAACCAAAAGTCTTTTTTCTTCACTAATTACAGCTTCTCTTTGTCGCTCACTTAATGCACTTAGGTCTGTTTTTGTCGATTGTTCAATTAAATTATCTTTTAGAATAGTCATCTTTTGTATGTTCTCTTTTTCTTCGGTAAAGTAATACTTTTTACTCATCGACTAATCCTCAGCTATGGACAACAATGCCATACTTTTTGCGGCTTACATGTCCTGCTCTGCTGGATTAAATAAAATTTCGAGTGCACATTTATAACAGAAACTTGATGATACCAATATATTGCACCGGGATATCAATTCGTCTTTCAAGAAAGAATTTTTCAAGTCCTACATTTATCCATTCTCTCGAAGTTGTAATATTTTGGAACTGAATGAAATTATCATCTTTTGATTTAACAACTTCATATCCCGACATCTTGATATCAATACTTTCTCTCTCCCCTTTTAGACTCACCGACAAATAAATATCTTTATTTGCCGAATCAATTTTTAGGTGATTAAGATTACCAAAATCAGAGATAAATCTATCAGCATACTTCGCAAAAAGAATCGAAGTTCCTTTGTCCTTTATTTTAGAGAATAGACCCATAAGCTTTTTTAGCTTCACTAACCTTAAAAAATTTCTATTAATTGTACACTTGATTTAATTATAATTTTATTGAAACCATTCTTTTAATTTTCCTTTTGCTTTATCAACGTGCTCTCTCTTAATATGCGCTGCAACAGCAGCCGTTGCGCCGATTAATGCCCCTAAATCATCGGCAAATCCTACCAGCGGTGTAATATCCGGAATCGCGTCAGCCGGTGAAATAAAATATCCAAGAGCGCAGAGAATTACTCCTTTTGCCCAAACGGGTGTGTCTCCATCGATAAAACAGTAATAGAGTACCAATGCTTTTTCAATTACTTCTTTACCGGCTTTTACAGCAAATTTTTTAATTTTCTTCCAAAACGATTCCTCTGAAAAATCGTTAGAAAAATCGTGAATATCTGTGTTCATCTTTTTCCCTTTCAATTAAATTGTCTTGCAAAGTAGAAAAGCGATTCCGTATAACCTAACCTGAACAAGCCCGCCCAAAAGCTGTCGGGTAAACCAGAACCAAATTGTTCTCAGTCAGCAGTAGGCAGTCAGGGTGATTTTTATGAATCAATTTTCTTTTTTGTTCATAACCCCATCGGGGTTAAATCTTTGTAGAAAAATTTGAATATGCAATCAAGAACTCCGTAGGAGTTCAATGTTTTTTTGAATCAATGCAACAATTCAATAAAACAACATCAATCACCGTTTGTATAATATTCTGCCAATTCGCCGCGGCGAATTACACGAATTTTAGTATTAAGGTACTAACGGATTTTTCCCTACTGCTTTTTAATAAAATAAATTTTGTTAATGTTTTATCTTTTTTTGATTCGAAGTTTGAAGAAAATAAGAAGCAGGGGAACGTATTAATTATTCCGTTTTGTAGTTCTTGACGGTATGTATTTAACAAAGAAATAAAGCAGCCTGCTTTCTTGATTATTAGCACAAACGAACTTAGAAATGTTTGCAGAGATTACCAAATGCAAAATAAACATTTTTATAATACTTGAGATAATGGATACAACTTGTTCTTCCTCTGCGTTTCTTTGCGTTCTTGGCGGTGTATTGTTTTTCTTTTTAACCGCAGAGGGCGCAGAGTAACGCAAAGGTTAGTGCTCTACATTTATAAATAAGCTTCATTTCAAAAGTCATATTTCAAACTTTTCATACTCTTCTTTGCTGATTAGCGGTTCTATGTTCACTTTAAGTTAAACCTGAAGTCTCATAATTATTTTTGCTATTCGTGTTCATCAGTAAGATGAGTGGTAAACCTTTCCCGCCACGAATGTTCACGAATTTATTTAGCCCTATATTTTTGTTTAGGTTCTTTAACTTGAAAACCAATTTGCCGTTTTGGCTTTTCAGGCGGTAGAAAAAGCTGGTTTATCGCTTCGATAATCTCCCTAATTTGTTCATCGTGCCCTTCATATTTATCTTCAAGTTCTGTTAGCTTTTGAACAATATCTTTTTGTGTAGCTAACACTTCACGCAAACGAACGAAAGCGCGAACGACATAAACACTTGCATCCACAGCTCTTTGAGAATTTAGTACTGAAGCAAGCATAATAGTGCCGTGTTCGGTAAAGGCAAAGGGTAAATTTGGGGAATACTTTAGGTTTCTAAGGTGGTCGCAATTTGCGACCACCTCAATTTTTTCTTCGATAGTAAGTTGAATCATAAAATCTAAAGGGAACCGTTCTTTATTTCTCTTTACTTGTTCATTCAGTCGTTTTGTTGTTACTCCATATAATTTTGCGAGATCGGAATCGATAATTACTTTTTGACCACGGATAAATAAAATTCTCGTTTCAATAAGTGCCGGTGGTAACAAAGATAATTTTTCCATAAGCGATCCTATATAATGTCAAATCAACTTGAAATCACAGATTGTGATTTCAAGTTATCTAATTCTGATTTCGTTACTTGAAACATGAAATCTCAAGGGAATCTTTTAGGAATTTTCTTTACCAGCTTTTCTATACCTCGGCATTTGGCTCCAAATTATCCCTTGCAGTAATCTTCCGGCTTTCTTTTTTGAACCATTCTTCTAATTGTTTTTTTTAATTGATCTATAGATTCAGTAGTCCAAATGTTTCGGTATGATCTATTTTTATATCAATAAATTCAAAGTTGAGATTGCATTTAACTTTTAATAGTTCGTACATTTTAAAACTTCGCTTATCCGAAGTGACAAAGAATTTTATATTAACTTCTTCTTGAGCTTGAGCAAAAAGTTTTGCATCATTTATAATTATTGGGCGCTCATTTACTTCAAGCTGATTAGCTTTACGAGATTCATAAAGAAAACGGGCTAACTCCCCTGCTTTCTTAGCATGATTAATATTAAAGGGAACTATCAAGAGATTTTTTAAGGGAAGTGCATCTGCGGTTCCAAGTACACAAAATTCAGCTATACTTATTGTAGAAATGAATAAACTGAATTCTTTTTGGATGAAGTATCTATAGTATTTATCTGCTTTTTCAAATAGGTCGTCTTTTTCATTTAAGAAGCGAAGAAAAAAACTAGTATCAAGCAGAACACCCTCATGCATCGTAACCTCTTATATTTTTAAGCCATTCATCAGCATCAATATTCCCTATCCAGCTTTTTGCTTTGTCTCTCAAACTTTTAAGATACTTTTCATTGTACATTGTTGTATAGTCTAAAAGTTCAATAAAGTTTAAACTTGACTTATCAATTTCTCCGGTAGTGGAATTCTGTTTGCCTTTTGCTCTTATCCCATAAGTTTTATAAAGAATATTCTCTTCGGCATTTGCTAAAATTTCTTGCGGTGTTTGGATTCTGATTGTTCCAGTTTCCGGTGAGAATAAATGAATATTAACCTTCTCTTTGCCTCCTGCATCTATAATTTTACCATAAAAGTAAAATTCTGCATCCACCCAATTTTCTTGAGTACGATAGAAAAAAGTTGTCTTATCAATTTGCAACCTTGGTGTTTGAGGTAAAGAAGTACTTATCTCAAAAGTATAATCCTTTTTGATGGCAGTTTCTTGAAAAGACTCAATTGCTTTGGCTGTATTAAGCTCTAAAAAATCAATATTTTGTGAGGTTTGGATTTGACCAAGTACAGCGCTGAGCCCAATAATAATTTGTGCACTTGTCTTAAAAATATTTTTTACAGAACCGTCTTCTATTTGATAACTTATTAATGGGCGCTCTTTTCTATCGCCGGGAAATAACATTTTTTCAGCTTGCTCTATTACTTCGGTCAACTCACGAATGTCAAAAGTTTCGGGTGATAACTTTATGTTACCGTTAAAGCCGGTGATCTTAATTTCTATGTAGCCTATGTTTTCCATATTCAAATTTACATTTTTTATAATTGTCCGCAAAAGTTTAACAATTTGGATCTTAAAAGCGATGGCTCTTACACTCTTAGGCACAAATGAAAGCATACGGAAGCTAAAGTGTTTAACCCATTTTTAGATTTGATATCGCAAATTGCGATATCAAAGGATTGAATACTTGTATTGAAAGTTGAAACATAAAATTGACGGGAAATCTTTTGGGAAATTCCTTTAACTAGCTTTTCTATAAACCGGCATTTGGCTCCATGTTTTCCCTTGAAGAAATCTTCCTGCTTTCTTTTTCTGTTTACCACCCCATTGTTTAAAAAGAATGGAACACCTTTCGCAAACGAAGAGTTTATTCTTGAATTGGTAAGAAATGCCCTGCGTTTTTTTGTTCAATATAATCTGCAACTTCGTTAGCATTTTCCGAACTAATTACTTCAAAAGATTGATTCTTTTTTATCGCTTCCCAAATATTAAAGTTCTCAGAATTTTTACCTTCGGGTTCGTCAGCAATAATAAAGGTTTTGTTTCCCCCGTTCCCATAAACATCGGAAAGTTTGGAAAGAACGATTTCAAGGCGAACTAAATTACGTTCGATGGTTGGAGAAGTGGAATTAAAATCAAAAGTTTTAGCCGAAATTATTGATCCGTTTCTCCCAATACAATCAAGTTTGAATGTAAAGTTTAGAGAAGGGATAATTTTTTGTGTTATATCATAATTAGTGTGGACTTTGTTCTCAACTTTACGTATTAATTTTTGTTCAACATTTTTATAAAGCTTTTCTTCTCTGTTCCGCTCGTGAGAAATTGAAACAGATGCTTTCTCCACAAATATCTCATATAATTTATTGAACTGTTCTTCCGTAAAATCGCCGGTAATAATTGAAGGTTCTGAGAACTGAATTAAATTATTTGAAGATACTTTAAGATGAGAAAAGAAATCAGATGTTAAAAATGTTTCGGGAAGAAATAACTGAGAGGCATTTTTTATTAATTCAGAATTAAAATCTTCTATTCTATTTTCCAACTGGTTTTTAAAAAAGGTGAAAAATCTATCTTCTTCATCACGAAGACGTAAGGACGCAGCAATTCTACGATCAGAAAACTTTAGATAAAATCTGTTTTCGGTCTTTAACAACAAACCTACCGTTATTTGATCTCCGGCTGTAGGGTTTGTAGATATTTTAATTAGAGTATAAAATGAATTCATAACTCAAATCTCCCTCTGAATTCGCTGAATACTTTTCTGTTCCGCGGTTCAGTAAATAAATAACTTTGCTGTTTTTATTAGCAGATCGGGTAGTTGTATAAATTGGTGGAAAATGAAGTTAATCTATTTCTAGCTACAGTAATAAAATTAGTTTTAAGTAAAGCTTTCTTCCGCTCATTCCACGCGTATATCCTTTTAATTAATTCTGGTTCTGAAAAACCATTATTCAGTTCATTCTTTATTACATAGTCAACTGTCGCTAACAATTCCATACCAAGAGGAGACTCAAAACCTTCTATAAGATCATAAACTTTTTGCAACCTATCTTTTTGCTCTTGAGTGCAATTATCATCAATAAAGCTATAAATTTGTTCAATTTCTTTTTGATTAATTTCAAGTTTATCAAATGGTTTAGCTGTTTTCTGTTTCATCCCGAATAAATAATGCCCGTCAAGATCTGCAAGCACATGAGTTAATTTATCAGCGTAGGGTCCATACATCCCTTTTGTAAATTCCAGTCTTAAATTTTCACCAAATCGTTGAAGAAAGTAAACAAGCTTTTGCGCTTCTAAAACAGTAAGTTCATAACCGAGTATTGTATAACGGTCAAGTAAGGCGATAACCATTGCACGTACAGCAGTTAATTTAGGTTTCTTAGTTACTGTTTTGGGTGAAGGAATAGAATACGCCGCATCGGAAGGTTCGAATATGTACGTAGTTAGCCCTTCGATGTTTGCAAGAGCTTTTTCGATTAAAGGTTTTACATCCATCCAATTTAATTTACCGTTACCACAACCAAGTGGAGGAACAGCAATTGACTTAATATTACTTTTAATGATAAAGGCTCGTAAATCTATTAGTCCTTCTTTTATCCATTTTAACTCTGAAGGATAACGCCAATGTTTTTTGGTGGGGAAATTAATTATATACTTTGGGCCGGTAAACTTTCCTGTTTCTGTAACAAATACTTTACCTATTTGTACTTTACCGGCTTTGGCAGCATGTTCGTATTCTTTAAAGTTATTTGGGAAAGCTTTCTTGAATTGAAGAGCTACACCTTTACCCATAACACCCACAGTATTAACTGTATTAACAAGCGCTTCCGCATTGTTTTCTATAAGATTTCCATTTTTTATGATCTCAATCATTCTAATAATACCAGTTTCTTTTTATAAATGTTTTGATTTGTGTCCCGCATTTGTTTTGGATAGAATCAACTTCTTGTTTTGTAATATCATCGTAAACGACTATTGCTAATATACTATTTGCGGGAACAAATTGGAAGACCAGGAATTCCGCCATTCTTCTTCTCATTCTGTCGTTATCTTCCGGTGTATTATTCCAGTAAGTCTCACCCATTATTTTCCAGTCAATTTTATCAAGATCATTTTCATCGTTGTAAAAATTGGATATTTCTTGATAGGCATGACCATCAGTAAATGCAAAAGGTCTATTGGCTTTTTTAATTTCCTCAACTGAACTAATAAGATAGATTATTTCTCCTTGTGTACCGTTATACCCTTGAACATTACCTTTATTAATGCTGTAAAGCATCGGTGAACGCGGCGCTAAATAAAAAGGCACATAATCGTTTAACACACCAAATGGTGATACTGGAACTGCTCTTTGCCCACGTTTGTCAATTAAATTACGGTGTCCAATATTGATATAATCCGGATCGCATAAAGAAGAATTTCTACAATATACACCATTTCTTAACGTGAAAGCCAAGTTGTTATAATGAGCGATTCTAAATATTAATGTTGGTCTGTTAAAAGTTACAGGCATAATTAAGTAATCAATTTTGTTTTTAAACTAAACAATACTATTTTTGAACCAATCCAGTTTATCTGGAGGTGGAAGGATGCACAAGCCTTTGCCCCGAGTAATCGGGGTTTTTTATTATTAAGGCAACATTTTAATGCTAAAAGCGTCGATGCCTATTTTATCTTTATTCTACTTTCTTAACTCAATAAACCGCATAGTAACGCAGAGAATTTGTTATAAAACTCAAGTTACGGACACTCTTCACTCTATTTTAACCGGCTTTTCTGTACTTAGGCATTTGGCTCCATGTTTTTCCTTGCAGTAATCTTCCGGCTTTCTTCTTTTGTACACCACCCCATTGTTTGAAAAAGAATGGAACATTCTGCTCAATACATTTGTCTTTAATATCTATTACCCATTCTTCTTTTAGTGATCTTGCACCGGGACCGGATTCTCCGCCAACTATTACCCAATCAATATTTGTTAAATCCAATTTGTGTATAGGTCCGATCAAAGGTTCAACCGATAAGAATTTTGTTTTTGCATCTGTGTTTCTTAAATGATCGATACGGTAAGTGTAGTCATCATTTTCTACGCTAACACCCATCCAGATGTTTTCCGTCCAGTTAAGTTTGGAATTATATTTTAACAGAATATCCGACCGTTTGGTTAGGACTTGAAATTTATGCCAATAAGCTTTATTCATTACATCAAATATTCTTTGAATAAATGCAAGTGGAACGTTTTTATGGAAAAGATCACTCATTGAGTTAACGAAGATTGTTTGAGGTTTTTTCCAGGTTAGCGGCAATTCTACAACATGATCTTGCAAGGTTAGCTTAAAACCATTTTCATAATTTGCAGATCCCATTGCTTTAAGTCTTTTTGCCATTCTTTCTGCGTAACAAAACTTACAACCGGGACTAACTTTTGTGCAACCAGTAATAGGGTTCCATGTTGATTCAGTCCATTCTATTGATGATTTAAGTGCCATATTATTCTTTCGGAAAATTTATTAGAACATCATCCCCAAATGTAAATTCACCTTTAATTTTTCTTCTTTGTGTATAAGGTGGATCCGCTGTGATTTTCCCCCTTTGTTCCAATTTCAATAAAACTGTTTTATAATTTCTCGAAATGTACTTCTTTCCAACATTATGTTCAAGATATAATTGATTCATCATCAAAGACTTTCCATTATATTCTTTAAGAAGCATCTCTTCAAGGTCGTCTAATGGTCTATTATATTCAAATAGATTTGGGTAATTAATATCGGCAGGATTGTATCCAAATGATGGAACACCTTGTTCAGTTAATGTACTCTCGGCAGCCATAATCCCTTTCATAATTTCATATCCCTTAAAGTTTTTCGTAACAAAAATAAGGTGGTGGCTTGTCCTTTTACCCGACTCATTTCTGAAGCTAAATGGTAAAACGTAACGTCCCCCTAACTCTTTTAATGCATTTACTAATTCTTCGACAATTAAAAACTCTCTGTCGGTCGTTGATAAGTTCTCTAATCGAATCCTTAAATCATCACCTCTTTCTTTACCGAATAATGCATTCATATGCTCTTCAACAAAAGGATTATTTAACCCCATATTTATTCTGTTATAATTGAAAAAGAAAACACAATCGCAACCCCAATCTTTTAATACAGAATTAACAAGTTTTAATGAGAGTCCCTTATAACCCCATGGATCAACGAAAAACAAAGAAGGTAACAATTTCATATTCTCAAATATTTTGGCAATCCCGTCACCCACTTCATTATTGTTGACTATTGGTTTATATCGCAAATCATTAATGCCTGGTATGTGAAGAATTTCTTCATTTAAAGATCTTACAAACCCTTTATCTTTATCGTTAAAAAATGTTACTAAACTTTTTTTAAGATCAGTATCATTTATAGCTGTTTCTAAAACTTTAATTGGTGTAGAAATCGTTCCGTCTTCGTATCGGCCAGGTCCTGCAAATAAATCTATATATGCAATTTTGGGGTCTCGATGATTCCTCTTTGCAGTTGAGATTATTACTTTAGCCCAAACCCAAAAATATTTAGCTATAATTCTTGTCTTTACCTGAGATTGCTCAAGCGATTCTTGAAAAAAAATGTGATTGTTCATTATTTTTCCCTCATTATTTGTAAAAAATATTAAACTACAGTTATACGATGCATGGATTAACTTATCTTATTTTGTTATTAAACTTAACAATACTATTTTTGAACCAATCCAGTTTATCTGGAGGTGGAAGTTCAACAAGACTTTGCCCCGAGTAATCGGGGTTTTTTATTTATAACGAAATAGCTTAATTCCATAATGTTTTGTCTACTATATTTGCTTTGGTAAATCTTTCTCTCTGCATTTTTTAGCGGTTAATGATTTTCTTTTTAACCGCAGAGGGCGCAGAGTGACGCAAAGTTTATTTCTCTTTCTCTTCCAGCGCCTCTCTCAACACAGTTTGTAGCAGTAAGTTTGTTTCTTCTTTGCTTTGGTTTATGGTTTTTTCTAATTCGCTGCATAGCTGCATAAGCTGTTCTAATTTGGTAACGATTCTTTGTTGTTCGGCAAGTGGTGGAAGCGGAATTAAAAAACGTGCAAGCGATTTGCCCGTAAAATGTTTAATCCCGGCACCCGTAAAATAACTATCAAGATACTTTGAACGAGCGGATAAAAATAAATATAAAAGAAAATATTTGTTATCGATTCCTTTATAAAATCTAACACGGTGAATAGCTTTTTGAATTTTCATATTTGGAATTTGATTCTGCCATATTGCAGCCCTACCAGGTTCACCACCTTCACAAATTAAAATATCACCATAGTTGAGTCCATATCTTTCTTCTTCTTTTTCTTCAAATCGCATTTTCAATAAACAGCTAAAATCAAAGTTTAACCAACGGATATTAATATTTCTAAGATATGGTTGTAATGTCCCTTTATTTTTACCTGCGTCAAGCATCTTACCTAGACAATGTTCAGCAACTTCACTAACTCTGCACCAAATCCAACTTTCAGGTATTTCGTAAGGAATTTCTTCCGGTTTTATTTCGGGTAATGGCTTCTGTTTTTTTATTTTCCCTTCAGCAATAAGTTTTTCTTTTTCAGCTTTTATTCTTTTGAGTAGTTCTGAGGCGGGTTCATCATTATTGTCTTGTAGTACAATTTTGCCTTGCATTGCTTCTCGGAGAAATGCTTTACGGAGTTGGTTTACTATATTGGTTTGAGTAGATAATTCTGATTCAAGTAGCGAATTAAGTTCTTTGTTTCCAACAAATGAATTTACAATTTGTCTTTGTTTGTCTCTGTTAGGGCAGAGGAATTCTATTTCTAAAAGTTGCCTTTCATGAATTGATTTTTGCGCAGAACCGGTGGTTGTAATTTTAGAAACTTCTTCTTGAAACTGCTTTGATTTTATAATTAAGTCTAAAAATTCAGAATCAATTCCTTCGATTGAAAACATCGGCATATTTTCAGTTACTATACAACCGTCAACTTCTTTAGGTGCAATTCCAATTGATCCATCCTCCACTCCTTGTCTAACAAACATCAATGTATTGGGATACTTCTTCAGATCGATTAGAAACTGTCTTTTGCGACCAATATCTTTTCCTTTTTTAACTCCTCTAAAATGAACACCGGTATGTTTTGAAATCGTTACTTGCTTGTACTCAATATTATCCTGAACAAGATGTTCAATACGATATTGCTTTACAACATCTCCCAGTTTTACTTCCTTCCAACTCATTTGATAGCCATCTTTAACTGTTGTAACAACAAGTTACTCTTTTCAAAACTATTATGAAGTTTTTCTAAAAGTTCAGTGCTTGAATATTCATGTTTTTCATCTTGCTTAAATGGATTTTTTGCATCAATATTAAATCCATTCTCTTCTAATGTCTTAATATTTACTTTCCAGGCATTGTCGTTCTCGGTTCTTTTCTTCCACCATTTTTTTAGTTTATTAAATTCTTCAACTCTAATTGTTTTGGTTTTGGAATAAGATTTTTGTCCTTCCGGGAGTTTATGTTCCCAATACCAGACATCTTTTGTCGGTTTCCCTTTTTCAAAAAATAAAAGATTTGTCGCTACGGTAGCATAAGGCTGAAAAACAGAATTAGGAAGCCTAACGATTGTATGCAGATTACAGCTTTCTAAAAAGTGCTGCCGTATTCTTTGTTTAACGCCGTCACCTGTTAAAGAACCATCCGGTAAAACAATTGCGGCGCGTCCACCTTCTTCAAGGTAGCGGATAATCAACAATAAAAATAAATCAGCGCTTTCGGTAGTTCTGTATGCTTGGGGGAAATTCTTTTCTATTCCATCACTAACCGATGCACCAAAAGGTGGATTTGCAAGAATAACATTTACGCGGTCTTTTTTACCAATGGAAGTGTATTCCCGGTTAAGACTGTTTGTATAATCTACGTTTGGAATTTCGATGTTATGCAAAATTAAGTTGGTAACACAAAGCATAAACGGAAGCGGTTTTAATTCCTGTCCGTGAATATTTTGTTCAAGCGTTTTAATGTCGCTTACATTTTTAAGTCCTTTTTTATTTATGTGTTCAATAACAGAAGTTAAGAATCCCCCCGTACCGCACGCGGGGTCCAAAACTTTTTCACCAAGTTTGGGATTTATCATTTCAGTCATAAACTCGGTTAACGCGCGTGGAGTATAAAACTCGCCGTAATTTCCCGCGCTCTGTAAGTCTCTTAGAATGGTTTCGTAAATATCGCCGAACAAATGTCTGTCGGAAGAAGTGGTAAAGTCAACTTCATTTATTTTGTTTATTACCTGCCTTATCAACGTACCGTTTTTCATGTAGTTGTTAGTGCCTTCAAATATTTCCCGAACCATAACGGCGCGTTTATTCTTACTGCTAATGTCAAGGTTTTTAAGAGAAGGGATAAGTTCACCGTCAACAAACAATTTCATTTCATCGCCGGTTATCCCCTCATCATTTGCAGCCCAACTGCGCCATTGTAGATTTTTAGGTATGGGAGATTTATATTTATTGTGCAGCAGTTCCAAATCTTTATCGTTATCATCAAGAATTTTTAAGAATATCATCCATCCAAGCTGTTCAATCCTTTGCGCGTCACCGCTAACTCCGGGATCTTTCCACATTATGTTTTGAATAGATTTAACAATGTTACCGATATTCTTCACTAAGCAGCTCCGTAGATTTGGGATTCGAGTTCTTTAATGGCAGTAAGATAATTTTCTTTGTCGCCGAACAGAGAAATAATTTCGCTGGGTGATCCGATCTCATCAAACGGATTGATTTTTAAAATGGTGAGGTCTTCGATATTTTCAATACCGCCATCGGCATATTTATCAAGTAAATTCTCTAAAACATTTCTTGCCTTACCGGAATATTTAGCAAAGTAATTTCTCTTTTTAACATTCTCGGCTCTCTCTTTTCTTGTAAGCGGCGGTTGGTCATAGGCGGCGTGCAGAATCAAATCGAAAACATCCATTTCCTTATTTATCTCATCAAGAAAATTTCCAAGGATAATACCTTGTTCTGTAAGTTCTTCAATAAGTACTTGTTTCTGTTCGGTTTGATTCCACTTGTTTATAAAATCATCAAGAGAGCGGTATTTTTTCCGAACCATGTTCCTGGTATAATCTTTCAGACTTCCGGTAATCAACTTGCCTTCATTACCGATATATTGCACTCGTTCATTAAGCATGGCAACATTTACCCCGTTCACATAGACTTTTTCTCTATGGGGAAGCGGTTCATCGGTTGCAGCATCAGTATCAACATAAGGGATGTGGGGTTCAAAGACCACATCTTCACCCGTTAACTCATCGGTATATATGTCGGTAATCTTTTCTTCATCTTCAATTGTCGGAATTTCTTCTTCAGGATCAACCACTTTAATCATCACCGGATCACCGTCAAAATTAGTATCTGCAAAAAGACGGGTTGCATTTCTAAAATCCATGATGGTGAAAAAGAATTTGTTATAATCTTCGTTTATACGTGTACCGCGTCCGATGATCTGTTTAAATTCAGTAATAGAATTTATGTTACTATCCAGAACAATAAGCTTGCAAGTCTGTGCGTCAATACCTGTAGTCATCAATTTTGAAGTAGTGGCGATTACGGGATAATCTTCTTCCGGGTTTATAAAATTATCAAGTTCTCTTTTGCCGGCTTCATCATCTCCGGTTATTTTCATAACGTATTTTGGATTAGCAGAAGCAAGATCAGCGTTTTCATTTATGAGCGCTAACCGCATTCTTTCTGCGTGTTCAATATCCACACAAAAGATAATTGTTTTATCGAATCGATTATGTTTCTTTAGATATTCGGTTATTCTGCTTGCGACAAATTTAGTTCTTTCATCAATAACAAAATTGCGGTCGTAATCATTTGTATTATATTCTCTATCTTCAATAAGGTTTCCGTTAATATCGGTCTTCCCTTCTTCGGGACGGTAACCTTCAAGGTCAACATTTATACCGCAGCGGATAACTTTGTACGGCGCAAGAAAACCATCTGAAATACCTTGCTTTAACGAATAGGTATAAAGAGGATCGCCGAAGTATTCTATGTTTGAAATAACATCGGTTTCTTTGGGTGTGGCTGTTAAACCTATGTGTGTAGCTTTGTCAAAATAAGTTAAAATTTCTCTCCATGCACTGTCTGCCGCTGCGCTGCCGCGATGACATTCATCAATAACAATAAGATCAAAGAAGTCCCTGCTGAATTCTTTGTAGGCATCTTTGTCTTCATCATAATTCATAAGTCCTTGATAAAGAGCCAGATAAATTTCGTACGATTTATCAATTAACCTATGTCTAATAACCGTCATCTTGTCGCCAAAGTATTGAAAGTCATTTCGTTTGGCTTGATCTATTAAAGCGTTTCTATCTGCAAGAAAGAGAATTCGTTTCTTAACACCGGCTTTCCAAAGACGATAAATAATATGGTAAGCAACTAATGTTTTACCCGTACCTGTTGCCATTGTAAGCAATATCCGGTTTTGTCCTTTTGCAATCGCTTCAATAGAACGGTTAACGGCAATTTGCTGAAAATATCTTAACTGCTTTGGTGATTTATAATCATATTCTTGTTGGGCAATAATTTCTTCAGAAGGTTCGGTAATCCCTTTATAGATTTTATATCTTTTCCATAATTCTTCAGGTGTTGGGAATTCATCATTGCTAATTTGTTTTTCTATCATACCGTCTTTAGCAGTACGGTCATGCATTATAAAACCGTCGCCGTTACTGCTGAATGCAATTGGAAGATCTAAGATGGAAGCATAGTCTAATGCTTGCTGAATACCTGAGCTTATAGAATGGTTATTGTCTTTGGCTTCTATAATTGCAATGGGGATGTTGGGTTTGTAGTAAAGAATGTAATCGGCTCTTTTTTGTGTTCCCCGTGACCAAAGATTTCCTTTTACATAAATTCTTCCGGCAGTAAAGGAGAATTCTTCACGGACTTGTTTTTCAATATCCCACCCCGCTTGCTTAATTGCAGGTGTTATGAATTTAGTACAGATGTCCCGTTCGGAAAGTGATTTCTTATCCATTGATAGATAAGTTTGTAATAATCAAAGTATAAAAATTAAAACCGGTCAATATCGCTGCCCTATCTTATTATTTGATGAGATAAAGATAATTAAAATAAATGTTATGCAAAAGAAGCGGCGGGAAAAATTAGATTTGGGTAAATAACTCATATTGCCCATACTTCGTTAAAAATAACCCCGACATTTAGAGACTGTGTGAGTATTCAAATAAACCGTCTTCCTTTAGAAGATAAATTGAAACGGTTTATGGCTCTATCATCTTTGCCATTAACACCTCGATTAATCGATGTGTTAATGAAATATAAATCAAGACTTGAACCGTTTTACCTATGCGCCTCAGGCGTAACGGTTTCCGGTTGGCGATTTTTATTTCATTCCTCCTTGGTTTAAATCTTGGATAATTATAAACCATATTTTTCACACAGCCTCTGAATGGCGGGGTTAATACATAAAAGTTTTGCATAACATGAGTTATTAATCTTCGGTATTCTACATTCCCCAACAGAGTCGGGCACGCTTGTTCATTATTCATTATTTTTTGGTTCCGTTCTGAAAAATTATTTAACCGATGATCTTATACTTGTATTTCTAGTCCATTTCTTGTTGATTTTAGAAGCACACCTTGAATTTCAATCAAAATCACACAATATTTTGCTGAAGCCTTCACCAAACCCATTGTAAGGTGGTTTTTCTCACATGCAAGCTTTCATTTCGTCACTGCAAGATGACATTTCTTCGCTGCGACATGACTTTCTGTCACTGCGAGATGACTTTCTGTCACTGCGAGATGAGTTTCCGTCACTGCGAGAATGCTTCCCGTCACTGCGAGATGACTTTCCGTCACTGCGAGATGACTTCCCGCCACTGCGAGATAAGAATCCGCCACTGCGAGATGAGTTTCCGTCATTGCGAGAATGCTTCCCGTCACTGCGAGATGAGTTTCCGTCACTGTGAGAATGCTTCCCGTCACTGCGAGATGAGTTTCCGCCATTGCGAGATGTCTTCCCGTCACTGCGAGATGAGTTTCCGTCACTGCGAGATGTCTTCCCGTCACTGCGAGATGTCTTCCCGTCACTGCGAGATGAGTTTCCGCATTGCGAGAATGCTTCCCGCCACTGCGAGATGACATTTCTTTCATGTAACCGCTCAACATTGCACTTAATAATCTTGTTAGCTTAGAGAGATAGTTTTGTCCTCTGCGTTTCTCTTTATTCTTTGCGGTTTAATCTTTTTAACCGCAGAGGATGTGGAGCAGCGCAGAGGTTAAATCTATTTACTCTTCACCACTTCACTTACTTTTGAAACGCCGACTTCGTTAAATGATTCTATTACAAAGTAATAATCTTGCCCGACATTTAATGCTCGCAATTCTAATTTGGTATCCTCATCAGCCCAAACCTGGTACGTTTGGTAAAGTTTATCTTTTGCAATTCCCCAAAGGATGTTGTAACCAACAGCGCCTTCAACTTTATTCCAACTGATAAACGCATTTCGTTCATCTTTATCTCGGATAACAATTAGATTTGTTGGCATCTGTGGAGTTGCACCGGTTCCTTTTCCAAAAATTCTTATATCACTTACGGCAAGATTTGGCGTTGGCATGTAAACATTTTCGTATTTAATGTAACGCGCTGTGACAGCTTTTGGTAATTCAAAGTAACCGTTGGGTCTATCTTGTTTTACTTTTGAAAGATCAACGATCAATTTCCAATCTTTTCCATCAAGAGAAGAATAAAACTTGTATTGAGTATAAATCCGCGAAGTATCGTTATCGAAAATATCTGATTTGTAATCTGCAAAATGGATTTGCACCGCTCTCACTTCACACTCTTCTTTTAGATCGATGGTAAGCCATTCACCGGCTTTATTTTCTTGCGCAACCCAAAACGTTCGCGGGTTTTCATCCGTTACATTTGTTACCTTAAAAGTATCGCGAACAGAAGAAGCCGTTACTTTTTTCTTATAAGAAAGAAGCATCCATCCGGTAAACAGTTCGTCTTTGTCTGTAAGTTTTTCTTTTGGTAAATAATGGGGGAAATCTCCAAAACGAGTGTTCGCATAAAACAAATCTTCTTTATCAAAGAAAGCGGGAAACATTGCTATACGCCGTTCAAAATTCCAGTTGATCGCTATCCATGGAGTTCCGGTATTCCAATAATTTCCATAATTATCTTGAAAAGTATTCCCGTGTCCGGCGCCCGTCATAAATCCGCCGGGTTTATAAGAGATCGGATTATTCGGCGCGTATTCAAAAGGTCCCATCGGATCGTTCCCCACATAAGTTCCATTCGCGTAAACATTGTATTCGGTTCCCGGAGCTGCGTATTGCAGATAATATCTCCCGTTGTGCTTCGTCATCCACGCTCCTTCAATAAACGGTTTTATTGTGGAAGTATGATTCGGACCGAATCGCTCCCACCCATGTAACTCCGGATGTAAATAAATAAATTTATTTATCTCTCCTGTGTAAATCAATCTTTTGTTGTGGTTAAGTTCGCTGCCGTAAATCGGATAAACATTTGACGAACCCCAATACATAAACCAACGATCGGTTTCATCGTCGTGAAAAATTGCGGGATCCCACGGACCAATTGTATCCGGTAATAATGGAAGCCATCGGTTATAAAACTCAAGCTTCCCCTTTTCCGGCTCTGTTGAAAAGAAAATTGGACGCTGCTGAAAAGTAGATTGGAAAAGATAAAGCGTATCGCGAACAGAAAGCGCAGCCGGAGCGCAGATATCTTCCATCGGCCATTTGCTTGGTTCAATAAAATTCCAATTTATTAAATCCTTTGAATGCCAGTAACCTCCGGAAATTGTAACAAATAAATAATATTCCCCTTTGTGATTTACAATCACCGGATCGGCGCCGCTGCGGTAAGAAATTTTATCGTTTATCTGTTCCCAATTGTATTTGTAGGAAATATCCATCGGGTTACAGTAAGTTTTTTGATTAGGCAGTTGAGCAAAAGTTAACGCGGATATAAAAGCCAACAAAATGATTTTTGTAACGGTTAAAGTTTTCATAATATAAACTTTATTAAAATGATTTTGAAAAATACCATTCACATTCTACTTCCGGCAAGCACTTGTAAAATAAATCGTCATTTTATTGAAGATACTTTACTTGCTCTTAAATAATCCCGGAATTGTTTTCTTACTTCTATTACTTCATTATGTGATAAATCAGTATGAATAAAAATTAACCGATTATTGACAAGCTGAGTTTGCGCTAATTCTTTTTCATCAGTTTTCAAATACGGAATCTTCAAGGAATCGAGATCATTCATAAGATTTTCCGTTTCTGCCACCGTTCCTCCTTGATCAGTATAAATGTTTACAAATTTTCCTTTAAAGTTTTGTAACCACTTCAGAAACTTTTCCGTTTCGGCATAAAGCGCATCGAATAAAATAACATCAGATATATTTTTTGTTAACCCGCCTTGATCCACCGAATAAGCAATCGCGCGATACGCGCCGCTGTGCCCCGCTAAAAAAATTTTGCCGATCTTTGTCGAGTTTACAATTTTCTTTTTCTTTAAATACTTTACAACATCTTCGAGTAAATTTTTTAAACCATCTTTATCCTCCATCTTTCCGCCGAAAGAATCGGGGGCATTCTTCGGTCCTTCTGGAAAAACGAACACCGCATTTTTGTTGCTTTCAGAAAATTGTTCTATAAGTTTAAACTGAGCACATGCGCTATCAATATTATTATACCACCCGTGAACATAAACAACAATGTTTGTACTTTGAGTTGGTCGAAATCCCTTCGGAATAAAAATTAAAACACTGCTATCGGCATAATGTTCTTGAAAAGAGAACGATTTGTTTTTATAACTATGCCCATCCATCCTTTTAGGATGAGGAAATGGAGCGGAAGAAAATTGCGGAATAAAGACTTTACCGAGATGTTCATATCTCTCCACAACAGACTGAGAAAGCAATTCGTTTATGACCACAATAACCAAAATAAACGATAGAATAGTCTTACTTTTCAAAGTTGATTCTCCTTACCAGATTTATGTTTCGGACTTATAACAAATTTATTATCGTGAAATAAAAATCTCAATTATTTTACAGAAAACAAAGTCAGTCTAAAACCTTATTTTCTTTTGTTATAACCGATCTCTTCATACGGTTGGAGTTTCTCCATCCATAATTCTAAAAATACTTTCAAATCTTCTCGATAATCATATTCAGGGTCATCTTTCGGTTCCAGGAGATCAACAATTTCGAAGACAAAATTGTCTTCACCAAATTGATTAAAGTCCTTTTGTAATTCGCTATTCACATGCACTCCGCTTCTCAACTGGAATTTGAAACTATTGGACTTTCCGTGCAAATTGAGACTACTTCCGATAAATATTTTTCCGTTCACTAAGTTTTTTATCCGGTAAATCCCCATTGGCGGGAGCGTTTGTTTGTATAGCTTTTTTAATTCTTTTTTATCGATCATTTCTTCATTTCACTTCTAAAATTGAGTTTATTTGATTTTCTATTTCTTCGGAAAATTCTTTATATGTTTCCGGCTGCCTTCTATTGATATAGAGCAACAACATTCCCACTAACGTAAAATTCAGAGTATTCATTTTTACTTTCGCATCCTCCTTGTTCATCACTTTTGTATCAATGCAGTACTCCCAATCATTGTTACTCAACCTATCAAGAAAATTGGAAATTAATTTCAGTGTTGGCTGCTTGTTGGCGACATCATTTATTTTTTCCAGAAAAAAAAGTTCGAAAGTACCGGGATACTGGATAAAATATTTCACATAAGCTTTTGCAATTGACTTAATTTTTTCTATCCCCGCCGGAGTTTTTTCCGTTTCTGAAATAACAAAGGTCTCGCATTCTTCCTGAAAATCGACTACGCATTCAAAAATAAGGTCTCTTACATCTTTGAAATAATTGTAAAGTGTGGCATAAGAATAACCTGCACGATCAGCAATATTCCTAACGCTGATACTCTTTAATCCTTCTCCTTTTAATATTTCCTTTGTAGCTTGAATGAAATAACCTCTCATCCGCTGCTCTTGAATCTCTTTATTTCCCATAAAACTTCTTCCATTAACTGAATTTATTTAATTAACGCTGTTAATATATTGAACTTAGTTTTAATAAAAAAAATTACGTTCTATAATTTTAACTCTCTTTCCTTGCTCAATAAAAATTATTCTTCGCTCATGGGATTCAACTCTTCAACTGATTCAACAGCTTTGTCATGGAATTCTAAACTTTCTTCGATAAGATTACACCCGGAAGGAATAATATCCATTTTTTCTTTCCGTGCTGTTGACAAAGAATGTTTTTTGTGTTAGGTTTGCCCTACTTAAAAAATGAAAAACATGAGATCAAATATTATCAGCACCATGTGCATGGGAACCACAACACCACCGGACATCGGAAGTTGGTAATAGCATAAGACTATTTAAATGTGTAAAAACCGACTTCCTCAAAAGAAGCCGGTTTTTTTTTGTGCATAACTAAATTTGGATAAAAAATGAAAATTCTAAAATTCGGAGGTTCTTCCGTCGCATCTGCCGAACGGATAAAGAACGTAATTGAGATCGTTAAGTCATCTCTTAAAAAAGAAAAGAATATTGCCGTTGTTTTTTCCGCTTACCAAATGGTAACTGATAAATTAATAGCAGCGAGTCACCTTGCCGCGAAAGGTAATCCCATTTATTTAGAAAATTTGAAAGAGTTGGAGAACAAACATCTTTCGATTGCAAAAGAATTAATTTCCGTTAGCAAACAAAGTAGTGTTATCGCAAATATTAAATTTCAATTGAATGAACTTGACGATATTCTACATGGAGTATTTCTTATAAAGGAACTTTCTCTTAAAACTCTAGATTATATTTTAAGTTTTGGCGAAAGACTTTCTACATACACGATAAGTGAAGCGCTTAATGATCGTAAGATTCCGAATAATTTTTTAGATACCCGTTCCCTTGTTAAAACCGATGCACAATTCGGAAATGCACGCGTACTTTTTGACCTCACGAATAAAAATATTCAAAAACATTTTGCTGCAAATAAAAAATTACAGATCGCTACCGGTTTTATCGCTTCTACTTTAGAAGATGAGACAACTACATTGGGACGAGGCGGCTCCGATTTTACAGCTTCAATTTTAGGCGCTGCTTTAAATGTAAAAGAAATTGAAATCTGGACAGACGTTGACGGTGTACTTACCGCAGACCCGAGAAAAGTACAAAAAGCTTTTCCGGTAAAACATCTAACTTTTGATGAAGCTATGGAGCTCTCGCATTTCGGCGCAAAGGTAATCTACCCGCCAACAATGCAGCCGGCGCATGCAAAAGGAATTCCCCTTCGCATAAAAAATACTTTTAATCCTTCTTCCGAAGGGACTTTGATCAGCAAGAAAAAAATTGCAAACGATTTTCTTATTAAAGGAATTTCATCAATCGACGCAATCTCTTTAGTATTGGTTGAAGGAAGCGGTATGGTAGGTGTTGCAGGCATTGCAGAAAGAATTTTCAGCGCACTGGCTATACAACAAATTAATGTTGTTTTGATTACACAAGCTTCGTCGGAACATTCGATCTGTCTTGCTATTCCTCCGCGAGATGAAAAGAAAGCGAAAGATGCAATTGAAAAGGAATTCAAATTAGAATTACTCGAAAAGCAGATCAGTGAAGTAAAAGTTGAAAATAATTTCGCCATCATTGCAATTGTTGGCGAGAATATGCAGAAGACCCCCGGTATTGCGGGACGTTTATTTCAAGCGCTTGGAAAGAATGGAATCAACATAGCTGCAATTGCGCAAGGTTCGTCAGAATTAAATATCTCTGTGGTTATCTCCAAAAAAGATGAAGCCAAAGCGCTTAATGCTTTGCATGAATCATTTTTCTTGTCGAAGACAAAATCGCTCCATCTCTTTTTAGTTGGACCGGGATTGATCGGGAAAACCTTTTTAAAACAACTAAAAAATCATCAGAAAAAATTAGCAACTGAATTTTTCACTTCAGTCCATGTTTGTGGTATCATCAATACTAAGAAGATGCTCGTAAGCAACAAAGGAATTTCCCTCGATAAATGGGAAACAGCACTAACCGCTTCAAATGAAGAGTCAAATCTGCCGACTTTTGTTAATGCGATGAAAGACTTCAATTTACCAAATTCTATTTTTATCGATTGCACCGCAAGCGAAGATGTCGTTCAATATTATCTGGATGTCCTTTCTTCCAATATTTCCGTTGTTACGCCAAACAAAAGAGCGAACACAAAATCTTTTCTCTTTTATAATAAGTTGCGTGAGACTGCCGCAAAACATAATGTAAAATTTTTATACGAAACCAATGTTGGCGCAAGTTTGCCGATAATCGGAACTATTCAAGATTTAGTAAGCACCGGCGATTCAATTACAAAAATTGAAGGAATTCTTTCAGGTACGTTGAGTTATATTTTTAATTCCTTTAAAGCGGGCAAGAAATTTAGTAATGTAGTTCTCGAAGCAAGAGAAAAAGGGTATACCGAACCTGATCCGCGCGAAGATTTGAACGGAAAAGACGTTGCAAGAAAACTCTTGATCCTTGCACGCGAATGCGGTTACCAAATGGAATTACCTGATATTAAAGTTGAAAATTTAATCTTCCCGAAAGCGCGAAAAGTAAAAACAGTTCCGGAATTTTTTGGCGTTCTGAAAGAAAATGATGACGAGTTTGAGAAATTACGAATGAAAGAAGAAAAAGATGGAAAAGTTTTACGCTACATCGCCAAATTAGAAAAAGGAAAAGCTGAAGTATCATTACAGGCAATCGACAGGAACCATCCATTCTATTTTATGAGCGGAAGCGACAACATCTTAGCTGTGCATACGTTGAACTACATCAACAGTCCCCTTGTAATTAAAGGTCCCGGCGCGGGCGCCGATGTTACAGCCGCCGGAGTATTTGCCGATGTTCTCAGAATTTCAAATTATTTGAGTTAAAAAAATCTAAAAGGAAAAACTATGTCATCACAAAAAATAAAAGTAGGAATCCTGGGCGCAACCGGAAGCGTCGGACAAAAATTCATTCAATTATTAAACGATCATCCGTTTTTTGAAATTGCGGAAGTTGCAGCTTCGGATCGCTCTGCCGGCAAGAAATATAAAGATGCAGTAAATTGGTTTTTACCAACTCCAATTCCAAGTGCGATTGCAAACCTCACCGTTAAAAATTGTGAACCGGGTTTAGATTGCGGAGTTGTTTTCTCCGGGTTAGATGCAAACATCGCCGGAGAAATTGAAGAAGCATTTGCAAATGCCGGTTATCATGTAATTTCAAATTCAAAAAATCACCGCTTTGATAAAGATGTTCCGTTATTAATTCCTGAAGTAAATCCCGATCACCTTGGATTAATTAAAGTTCAGAAATATGGAAAAGGTTCAATCGTTACAAATCCTAATTGTTCAACAATCGGATTGCTTCTTGCGCTAAAGCCACTTGTTGATGCGTTTGGAATTGAGCAGCTAAACGTTGTAACCATGCAGGCGTTGTCGGGCGCAGGTTATCCGGGTGTTTCCAGCCTTGATATCATCGATAATGTAATTCCGTTTATCGGCGGAGAAGAAAATAAAATGGAAACCGAACCGTTAAAAATTTTCGGAACATTTAATGGAAGTGAAATTGAGATGAGTAAGTTCAAAATTAGCGCGTCGTGTAACCGCGTTGCTGTTGTAGATGGACACCTTGAATCGGTTCAAGTTAAACTGAAAAACAAACCTTCAAAGGAAGAAATAATTTCAGTTTGGCAGAACTTTAAAGGTGAACCGCAAGAGTACGATCTTCCTCTTGCGCCGGTTCAACCAATCCATTATTTCTCTGAAGATAAATATCCGCAGCCGCGCTTGCACAGAAATATTGATAAGGGAATGGCAGCGGCGGTTGGAAGATTACGAGATTGTAATTTGTTCGATTATAAATTTTCCGTCCTCTCGCACAATACCGTTCGCGGCGCAGCGGGTGGCGCTATTCTTTGTGCCGAATTGATGAAAGCAAAAGGTTTACTTTCGTAATGAAAAAATTATTTAAAGCAAAAAAAGTTAAAGTCTTCTCTCCCGCTTCGGTTTCCAACGTGGGAGCGGGGTTTGATATTTTCGGATTTGCTCTTCACATTCCCGGTGATGAATTGGTAATGAAGATCGTGGAGAAACCGGGAATTCACATCACGAAAATTACCGGCGATGATCATCATTTACCGAAAGATGCGAAGAAAAATACTGCTGCTGTATCACTCAGAGCCATGATGGATGCGATCGATGGTAAGTTTGGTGTTGAAATGGAACTCCACAAAAAAATGCCGTTGGGAAGCGGACTTGGTTCAAGCGCCGCGAGTGCAGTCGCTTCCGTTTTTGCTTTAAATGTTTTACTTAGAAAACCTTTTTCAAAAAGTGAACTTTTAATGTTTGCCCTGGAAGGAGAAAAAATAGCAAGCGGAAACACTGCTCACGCAGATAACGTTGCACCTTGTTTATACGGTGGATTCACTCTGGTGAGAGGTTGTTCTCCACCCGATGTTATTGCTATTCCTACTCCAAAGGATTTATATTGCACGATCATTCATCCGCACATTGAAATTAAAACAGAGTTTGCGCGAAAAATTTTGCGTTCGCAGATCAAACTCTCCGATGCCGTTAGACAATGGGGAAACGCTTCCGCATTGGTAGCCGGATTAATGAAACCCGATTACGATCTCATCAAAAGATCTATTGAAGATTTCATTATTGAACCAATTCGTGGTGCGTTAATCCCGAATTATTTCATTTTAAAAGAGACCGCACTTAATAACGGCGCTCTCGGATGCAGCATTTCCGGCTCCGGTCCTTCTGTTTTTGCGTTGAGCAGAAGCGAGAAAGAAGCAAAGCTTATTGGTTCCGAAATGAAAAAAGTGCTTACTAAAATAAAATTGAAGAGCGATATTTTTATTTCTAAAATAAATCATGAAGGTCCAAAAATAATTTCTCTATCGGATACCCTGTGAAATTTTACAGCACGAATAATAAACAAACGCATGTCTCTTTTCGTGAAGCCGTCCTAAAAGGGATTGCTGACGATGGCGGACTTTTCATGCCGAATGAAATTCCGAAACTTCCGGAAAGTTTTTTTCGTGAGATAGAGAAATATTCTTTTCAGGAAATCGGATATGAAGTCGCCAAATTTTTCATCGATGATATTGACGAACAAGATTTGCGAAGAATTATTAATCAAGCCGTCTCCTTCCCTGCACCGCTTGTCCCGTTATCAGAAAATATTTCTGTTCTGGAATTATTTCACGGACCAACTTTAGCATTCAAAGATTTTGGCGCACAGTTCCTTGCAAATCTTATCGAGCATTATTTAAAAGATGAGGAGAAGGAAACGTTGATCCTCGTTGCGACTTCCGGAGATACCGGCAGCGCAGTTGCAAATGGTTTCTACGAGAAGAGAGGAATTAAAGTTGCACTTCTTTATCCAGGCGGGAAGGTAAGTAAAACTCAAGAGCAGCAACTCACCACACTCGGTAAAAATATTTTCGCATTTGAGGTTGAAGGTGTTTTTGACGATTGCCAGCAGCTTGTAAAACAGGCTTTCCACGATAACGAATTGAAAAATATTTTTTCAATGACATCGGCGAATTCAATAAACATTGCCAGACTTCTTCCGCAATCATTTTATTATTTTGAAGCGTACAAACAAATAAAAGATAAATCTCTTCCGTTTGTAATTTCTGTTCCAAGCGGAAATTTTGGGAATCTCACTGCCGGGTTAATAGCTCAAGCGATGGGATTACCAATTGAAAAATTTATTGCAGCGGTAAATGCAAATGATATCTTCCCAAAATATTTAGAAAACGGCGAATACAAACCGAAAGATTCTGTCCAAACAATATCCAATGCGATGGACGTTGGCAACCCAAGTAACTTTGCACGGATCATTTCTTTATTCGATAATGATGTTGAATCAATTCGGAATACTATTTCAAGCTCAAGTTATAGCGATGAACAAACGTTATCCGCTATAAAAGAAGTGAAGGAACAATTCGGTTATACAATTGATCCGCACGGTGCAGTTGGTTATTTAGCTCTGAAAAAATATTTAGAGAATTGCGAAAACAAAAATGTAAACGCAGTAATTCTTGAAACCGCACATCCTTCCAAATTTTCTGAGATTGTGGATGAGGTTCTTAATGAAAAAACAAAGATGCCGGAAAGACTTTCTGCTTGCCTGGTGAAAGAAAAAAAATCAGTGTTGACACAAAAAGATTATGCATCGTTTAAAGAAGCGCTTATAAAAACAATTACATAAAGGGAAATGAGATGGAAAATAAAATAATCACGATCCTTGGAAGTGGAAATATCGGATTATCGATCGCAAACGGATTGGTGCACGCAAAATTGGTTTCTCCGAAAAACGTAATTTTAACAAGAAGAAATACCGAGTTGTTAAAAGAATTCTCGCTGCAAGGATTTTCTGTTTCAAGTGATAATAAAAAAGCTGTTTCGCAAGCCGACATTGTTATCATAGCCGTTCAACCGCAGCAATTAAACGATTTGCTTCAACAAATAAAACCAGCGCTTAAAGCAAAGAAACACACCGTAATTTCAGTTGTTTCCGGCGCTACTGTTTCGGCAATGAAAAAAATTCTCGGCAGACAAATAAAAATTGTTCGCGCAATGCCGAATACTGCAATTGCGATTCAAGAATCAATGACATGTTTATCATCCGATTCACCTGAAGCGTTAACATACGCAGAAAAGATATTTAACACACTCGGAAGCAGTTTAATAATTAAAGAAGAATTGATGGGACCCGCAACAGCTTTATGCGCCTGCGGAATTGCATTTTTTCTTCGCGCCATCCGCGCCGCTTCTCAAGGCGGAATAGAAATTGGGTTCCATTCCGGGGAAGCGATTATGATGGCGGCACAAACTGCCAAAGGAGCCGCATCTCTTCTTTTAGAAAATAAAAATCACCCGGAAAGTGAAGTTGATAAAGTGACTACTCCGCGAGGCATTACGATTTCCGGTTTGAACCAGATGGAACATAACGGTTTCAGTTCCGCATTAATTAAAGGAATTGTAACTTCGGCTGAAAAAGCTGCCAAGATTTACTCATAAATATTCAATCTCGACAAAAAAGTGTTTGACAAATGAACTTTCGTGCACTATCTTTGCACCTACTAAAATGAAAAACAAAAATTTAAATATCGAAATTAAAAACATGGCTATGTGCCTCTCTTGTATGATGATGTGTTCATCGACTCGGATGGTCTCAGCCTAAATGTACTAATAGTTTATTTGAAGCCCTTCCGAAGTAAAAACTCGAGAAGGGCTTTTTTGTTTGTTCTTGTAAAATATAAAAAGCTCTTATCGAGAAAGGTTGAGGGAACAGGCCCTATGACAACCTTAGCAACCACCACGTTAAACGTGAACTTTGGTGCTACTTCCTGCCCGTTCCGGGTTTATCCGGAAATTGTGGAAAGATGAGAATCAGGTAGTAAACCTCTTCGGTAATCTTTCCCCCGAAGAGGTTTTTTTTTGCTTATAACTGAACATAAAACAATAACTGAAATAAAAAGGAAACAAAATGAGCGCTGAACAAAAACCAAGAAACTACAGATTTGAAACGCTGCAATTACACGCAGGTCAGGTACCTGATCCAACAACTAATTCGCGCGCAGTTCCAATCTATCAAACCGCTTCGTATAATTTTAACGATGCTGATCATGCAGCAAATTTATTTGGGTTGAAAGAATTTGGAAATATTTATACACGGATTATGAATCCCACTACAGATGTTTTTGAAAAACGTATCGCCGCACTTGAAGGTGGAGTTGCCGCTTTAGCTACAGCTTCGGGACAAGCAGCCCAGCTTATAGCAATCACAACAATTGCTCAAGCTGGAGAAAACATCGTTTCTACCAGTCTGCTTTATGGTGGAACATATAATCAATTCAAAGTTACTTTCCCACGTATGGGAATTGACGTTAAATTTGTTTCGGGAGATAACGCACAAGAATTTGAAAAACTTATCGACTCCAAAACAAAAGCCCTTTACCTTGAAACCATTGGTAATCCGAGATTGAATGTTGCAAATATTAAAGAAATTGCAGATGTAGCCCACAAACATAATATTCCACTTATTGTCGATAACACTTTTGGCGCAGCGGGATATATAGCCAGACCTATCGATCATGGCGCTGATATCGTAGTAGCTTCAGCAACAAAATGGATTGGCGGACACGGAACTTCTATCGGTGGAGTAATTGTTGATTCCGGTAAATTCAATTGGGGCAATGGAAACTTCCCGATCTTCACTGAACCGAGTCCGGGATATCACGGATTAAAATTCTGGGAAATATTCGGCGCTGATGGATCATTTGGAAACATCGCTTTCATAATTCGCGCACGTGTTGAAGGTTTAAGAGATTTAGGTCCTTGCTTAAGCCCGTTTAACGCATTTCTTCTTCTCCAAGGGTTGGAAACACTTTCATTAAGAATTGAAAGACACGGACAAAATGCGTTGGCATTAGCAGAATGGTTGGAAATACATCCACAAGTCGCTTGGGTTTCTTATCCCGGATTGAAATCGCATCCTTATCACGAAAACGCGAAGAAATTTTTACGCAACGGATTGTTTGGTTCAGTTCTTTCTTTTGGAATAAAAGGTGGACTTGAAGCCAGCAAAGCTTTTATCAACAACGTTCAACTTGCAAGTTTACTGGCGAATGTTGGAGATGCCAAAACACTTGTTATTCATCCGGCATCAACCACGCACCAGCAATTAAGTGATGAAGAACAGAAAGAGTCTGGTGTAACACCCGATTTGATCCGCGTTTCTGTTGGGCTTGAACATATTGACGATATCAAGGAAGATTTTGAAGAAGCGTTGAAAACAGTAAAATAAAATTTATTTAATAAAAGCATGATTACACCAAGAACAAAATTCGCCAAACTTTACTCTCCCGATAATCCGTTACAAATGGATTCGGGAGAGAGTCTATCATCAGTTGAAGTAGCTTATCAAACCTACGGACAGCTTAATGAAAACGGCACAAATGCTATTCTCATCTGCCATGCACTTACCGGCAACGCCCACGCAGCAGGAATTATCGATAAAGAAGAAGTTGAAAATTCAAAACCGTACGAGTTTCTTTATAAATACAACAAGATGAATTTGCACAAGGCGGGTTGGTGGGACTCGCTCATCGGTCTCGGGAAAGTTTTTGATACACAAAAATATTTTGTAGTGTGTTCAAACTTTCTCGGCGGTTGTTACGGGACAACCGGACCAACTTCAGTTGATGAAAAAACCGGCAACCAATTCCGGATGAACTTTCCGCAGTATTCGGTTGGAGATATGGTTAAAGTTCAGAAAGAATTGCTCGATACTCTTAGTGTTAAAAAACTTGTAACCGTTACCGGCGGGTCTTTGGGAGGAATGCAGGCTTTGGAATGGGCACTCATGTTCCCCAATTTTATTAACTCGGTCATCCCAATTGCAACTGCAGCACAACATTCAGCATGGGCGATTGCTTTTAACACACTTGCAAGACAAATTATAATCAATGACCCCCGATGGCAAAATGGAAATTACACCGAACAGCCGAAAGCTCTTGCCTCCGCAAGAATAGCGGCTATGATAAGCTACCGCGCTCCGGAAGATTTCAACTTGAAATTCGGAAGAGAAATTGAACAGAAACATAAAGACCCTTCGGATGAGAAATTTCAAGTTGAAAATTATTTACTCTACCAGGGAGATAAATTAGTACGAAGATTTGATGCGAACACTTATCTGTGTATAACTAATGCAATGGATTCCCACAATGTAGCATCCAATCGGGGAACACTCGAAGAATCACTCGGAAATATTTCGGCAAAATGTTTAATCATCGGAATCTCGTCAGACATTCTCTATCCTCCGGATGAACAAAAAAATATTGCCGCACTTATCACCGGCGCGGAGTACGAAGAGATTGATTCCCCTTTCGGTCATGATGCCTTTTTAATAGAATTTGAACAAGTAAATAACTTTGTTGCCAATTTTTTAAACAAAAACGGTTTATGAGCAAATTCTTTAAGTGAAGAAAATTCTCTATTTTTGTGATACGAAATAGTATTTATTATATAGAGAGAAAGAAGGCTTAATGAATTTTGAAGCCCTAAAAGGTTTTCACGATCCATGTTTTGTACTTGCAGAAAACGGAACAATCCTAAAATTAAATCAGGCGGCGTTACAATTTTTCCCATCCCGAAAAGAAAACATTATCGGGCAGAAATTTTCGGGGATTCTCGCCCCGGCTTCTATTTCGAAATTTGAAGAACATTTTTCTTCTTCTTTGAAACACAACACATCCTCTGAATTCGAGATCACTGTACAATCCAGGGAAGGAAATATTTATGACATAAATATTTTTATCTCGCCGTTTATAAATGAATTAGACAAAAAAAGAAATATCCTGCTTCTCGGCAAAGATTTTACCAGCGAAAAGAAAAAGGAATCTGAGTTTTTACGCTTTTACACCGTTGCACAAAATACTGTAAATCCGCTGCAAATTACCGATCTAAACGGAAAAATGATTTATGTTAACCCGGCATTTGAACGCGCAAGCGGATACAGAAAAGAAGAGCTAATCGGACAAAATCCAAATATTTTCGGCAGCAAAAAACATTCGCGCGAATATTGGGAATCAATGTGGCGAACCATTTCTTCCGGAAAAGTTTGGCTTGGAGAAGTAGAGAACAAAATGAAAAGCGGTGAATCGTTACACACGCGCTTATTAGTCTCTCCTATCATCGATGAAACAAAAAAAGTTGTTGGCTACTTTGGTATTCACCACGACTTGACCGACAAAAAAATGCTCGAAAAACAATTGATCCACACGCAAAAGATGGAAAGCATCGGAACGCTTGCTGCCGGAGTTGCGCATGAAGTTGGAAATCCGCTTGCCTCAATTTCCGCTTTAGTTCAAATAGTGCAAAGAGAAACAGAAGACAGCTTTATAAAAGAAAAACTTGAGCTTGTAAAAAAGCAGATCACAAGAATTTCAAAAATTATTAGAGATCTGGTTGATTTCTCCCGCCCATCCGATTACGAATTAAAATCAACCGACATTAATGATAACCTAAAGGAAGCGATCGAAATTGTAAAAGTCGGTAAAAAAACGAAGGACATTAATTTTATTTCTTTGATGGATGAATCGCTGCCATCCGTTCCGCTTATCGCCGACCAGATACAGCAGGTTTTTGTTAATATTTTAATTAACGCAGTTGATGCAATTGCTGAAAAAAAAGAAAAATACAAAAGTGACGAAGAGTCGTTCATAAAAGTCAGCACTTCGATTAAAGACGCAAATATTAAAGTGATATTTGAAGATAACGGGATCGGAATTCCTGAAGGTTCTTTAACGAAAGTATTCGAGCCTTTCTTCACCACAAAAAAAGAAGGAAAAGGAACCGGACTTGGACTTTGGGTAAGTTACGGTATTATCAAAAGCTCTCACGGAGAAATTAAAGTTGAGAGTCTGTATAAAAAGGGGACGACATTCATTATTAACTTTCCTCTAAATCTAATTTTATAAAGGGTTCAAATGCCAGGGAAAATTCTTGTTGTTGATGACGAAAAAGATATAAACGATTCGCTCTCCTTCATTCTTGAAAAAGAAGGTTATTTAGTTGAACAAGCTGAAAACGGGAAAGTAGCTTACGATAAAATTCTGAATGCCTACTATGATTTGGTAATCACGGATATTGAAATGCCGATGATGAAAGGAACTGAGTTATTAGAAAAGATTTCCGCGATAACTCCACAAACTTCAGTAATTATGATTACTGCCTACGGTTCACTTGAAACGACCATCAAAGCTTTGCGCAACGGCGCACAGGATTATATTCTTAAGCCGATTGAGTTTGACGAAATTCTTATTAAGATCAAACGATTGTTTGATATGAAAAATCTCATTTCGGAAAATCAACTTTTGCGGAAAGAGATCCAACGAACTTACGATTTCTCAGAACTTGTAGGCAAATCACTTGCGATGAATAAAGTATTTGAAATGATTCAGACAGTTGCAGAAACAGAAAGTACTGTTTTAATTACAGGAAACTCCGGAACAGGAAAAGAACTCGTCGCTCGCGCAATCCATTTCAATAGCAAAAGAAAAAACAAACCATTTGTTGCTGTAAACTGCGGAGCTATTTCAGAAAACTTGATTGAAAGCGAACTTTTCGGACATAAACGAGGCGCTTTTACCGGAGCAATTTCTGATAAAGAAGGATATTTAAAAGCCGCAGACGGTGGAACTCTCTTCCTCGATGAAATAAGTGAAATGCCGCTTCAACTTCAGGTAAAACTTTTGCGCGTAATTCAGGAAAAAGAAATTACTCCCGTAGGAACTACCTATTCAATTCCAATTAACGTCCGTTTTGTTGCTACTACGAATAAAAATTTGCAGAATGAAGTTGAAACGGGAAAATTCCGTGAAGATCTTTTTTACCGGTTGAACGTTGTTGAACTTAATCTTCCTTCCCTTAAAGAACGCCCGGAAGATATTCCGATCTTAGCCGATCACTTTGTTAATAAATACCGGAAGGAAATCGGCAAAAATGTTAAGGGAATTGATAGTTCGGCTATGCGCGCACTGCTACACTACGAATGGAAAGGTGAAGTGCGGGAATTAGAAAATATTATTGAGCGCTCTGTTATATTTGCAAAAAATGAGTTTATCACAGTTGAGGATTTACCGCAATCCATGCACTTGCTAAAAGATGTGCTTATTCCGGAGAAACCGGGTTCACTCGATGACTTCATTAAAAAAGTTGAACGCGGGTTTATTCTTAAATCGCTTGAGACAAACAATTTCGACAAAGACAAAGTTGCCAAACAACTCAACCTTGGACTTTCAACTCTTTATAGAAAAATTAAAGATTATGGGTTAGAGCAGTAACTGGAATTGCTCTTCACTTCATTTTGTTTAATCAATTGAACAAATCTGCCTTAATTATTGTACAGTTTGTCCAGCAATTCACTCTGCCACTCAATTTTAGCCTATTAAATTAGGCTCGATATTTGCTATTTTTTTGTAAGAAGTAAAAGGAAGTTTGCCATGAAAAAATATTTTTTACCAATCGCAATTTTAGTCTCCATCTTTTCAATGTATGGATGCTATACCCAGGTTGATTTTCGTGATCGTCACCGGGATGATTACGAATACTCCCGCGACCAAGACCGGAATGATAATTATTCCGAGAGCGATTCTCAATCTTACTCCGATGGTGAATCGGATGTAACCATTAACAATTATTACGACGGATATTATCCGGGTTATAGAAGATATCTATGGCACAACTACTATCCATCTTTCTCAATCGGATTTTCGTACGGACCGTATTGGGATAATTTCTGTTATGATCCATGGTATTACGGATATTATCCGGCAATTCCCGTTATAGCTTACTATTCTCCCTATTATTATGATAATTATTATTATGGCGGCTACTATAACAACTCCTACTGGAACGGCGGCGGATCAATCTATAAAGAAAGAACAACATCGGCTTACCGTTTAAGGAACAATGACGGCGGAAGAGGAACTACCACTTTACGAGATAGAGCGACAAGAAACTTAATCCAAACTTCTTTATCAAAAGATAGACAACGAACCGAGACTTTGAAACGAGATGTTTTGGAAAGGACACGTGAAAGTTCGGTTGCACCAAGAAATAGAGATATTAATACCGGAAGAGACAGAACAACTATTTCAACTGATCGTCCTTCACGCTCTGCTGAAGTGCAAGATGCAGTAAAAGGAAAGAGAAATTCAGATCAACCGACAGAAAGAAACCGGGAAATTATTCGAAGAGACAAACCGGCTAATAGTTCCAATCCTGATGAAGTAAGAACAACGAAACCGGATCGAAAAGGATCTGAGTCTCCTGCTGTTAATACTGACAGAAGAAAACAAGAATCAACTTCTCCGAGCAGAGGGAGTTCGGGCGAAAGGAAGAAAGAAAGTTATTCTACTCCAAGGCGAGAAACTTCACAGCCAAGATATGAAGCTCCAAGAAGCAGTAATAGCGGTTCATCGTCAAGATCATCCTCATCGTCATCATCTTCATCTTCAAGAGGCAGCAGTAATAGCGGCGGTTCGAGAGATAGGAGAAGATAGTCATGAAAGCGTTTAAACTTTTAGCTTTCGTAATTCTTTTATTTGGTTTTCAAGGTTGCTACACAGTCATCTGGACGCCTGACATTGACTTTCCAACGAAAGACAATAGTGACAATTCTGATTCATATTATGAAGAACCTTATTTAATTCCATATTATGGAGATCCCTGGTGGTACAGAGTTCCACCACCTCCAACATTTACTCCGCTTGTAAAAGAACGAAGTGATGAAGCAACGAAATTAAGGAACGGCAGTGAACCGGGTAGAGGAACACCGGAAAGACCAATTATTATTGAGCGAACTCCGGTAGTTGAACAACCCGTAACCACTCCGCCGCCAACAGTCTCTCAACCGGTAACAGGTGAAGATGCTTCGGCTAAAAAAACGGAAAGTACTCCACCGAAAAGAGAAAGAGGAGATTCTTCTAATTCACGTGACACAAGAAATAATGACGGAAGCAGGTCTTCCGATACTCCAAGGAGATAATTAAAATGAAAATTCTTAAAGTTTTTTTTCTAACAGTTTTTATACTTTCCACAGCCGATCAGGCTCAAACGATAACCGATGCTTTGCGTGTTTCTGAAGGCGGTTTGGGCGTTGGAGCAAGAGCTTTAGGAATGGGAAATGCATATAGTGCAATCAGCGACGACGGATCGGCAATGTATTTTAATCCTGCCGGTTTAGGATTGATGAAAAGATTAGAGGTAGCCGGTGGACTGGATTACTTCAACTTCAAGAACGATGCTACATTATTTAATAATAAAACAAATTATTCAAGCAGCGCTACTAATTTTAACCAAATTAGTTTTGTATTTCCCTTCCCCACTTTGCGCGGCAGTTTAGTGTTTGGAATGGCTTATAATAAAACTAAAGACTTAACCTCGGCTCTAAAATTCGATGGTTTCAATATTGGCAATAATTCAATGATACAGGATTTAGCAACCAGAAATTCCGTCCCTTTTGATCTCTATTTAACTGATAATGACGGGAACGCGAATGTAATAAACGGGAAGTTAAATCAAAGCGGAACCATGCTGCAAGAAGGAGGATTAGAGAGCTGGACATTCTCCAGTGCTATGGAAGTCTCTAAAAATCTATATGTCGGGGGTTCATTAAATGTCAATTCCGGCGCTTTTAAAAGTAACCGCGAATATTACGAAGATGATACTAAGGGAATTTACGACACTATTGAAACTGCTCCCGGGAATGCTTCGACAAAAAATTTCATAACTTTTTATAGAAACGATATTATCGATTGGGAAATAAGCGGTTGGGATCTAAAACTTGGAACAATATATCAGATTTCAAAAATTGCTCGATTCGGTGCCACTATTCAATTCCCGAAGACCTTTACTATTAAAGAAGCCTATGATTTTTATGCCAGCTCTGAATTTGGGTCAACAATGTACGAAAGTACTTACAACGATAAGGTTGAGTATGATATTACAACTCCATTTGCTTTAACAGGCGCAGTTTCTGTTAATGTTAAAGGATTGATTCTTTCTGCTGAAGCTAACCTTACTGATTATACACAAACCAAATTCAGTAATCCTAAGGGAATTTCTGCGACCGATTTAGCCAGCTTAGACAAAGATATAAAAGAAACACTGCGGGCTGTTGCTGCTCTTAATATTGGTGTTGAATATACAATCCCGGAAGTAGGTATTAGAGTTCGTGGTGGATTTGTCTCTCAGCCTTCTCCATATAAAGGTGATCCATCAGATTTTAATAAAAAATATCTAACCGGCGGCGTTGGATTTTTAGCCGATGAAACGTTAGCAATCGATGTTGCTTATGCCCACGGCTGGTGGAAAACTTACGGTGATAATTACGGAACAAATTTATCAAGAATTTACCAGGACATTACCAACGACAAAATGTTAGTAACGTTCAGCTACCGATTCTAAATACCTCTAAGAAAAAAGCGTCATTTCGATGACGCTTTTTCTTAATCTTTTTACTCACTTAATCACTTGCCTTACTTAAGAAATGAAGATTATTCATAATCTTAATCGTGTTCATAATCTTAATCTGCTTTAAATACTTAAAAACGAGTAATCCGCCGGGGCTGATAAGAAAAAGATTATGATGGTTTTATTTTAAAAACTGCGTAACATGAGTTAACAACTCACCTTACACAAAATTAATAAATGAGTATCCACGTCCCGAAAACTTTCGGGACGTGGATGATAAATAGAATAAATATCGGCTTTAGCCACAAAAAATCGCCCGATTTTGGCTAAAGCCAAAAGTTTGGTGCCCATTTATCCCACGAGCTAAAGCTCGTGGCTATGCAAAGTCTAATTATGCGTAAGGTGAGTTAATAAGCTACTACGTTTTTCCCAAGACGCTGCTTGGGAAAAAAGCTACCTGCCCGCCTCATTTCCGGCAGAGAGGCAGGTAAAAAGAAAAAAACAAATAATGAATATCGAACAAGGAATTTTGAATGATGATCCGCCGCGGCGGATGAAATACATATTGCATCCACTTCGAAATTCATTATTCCCCGACTGAGTCGGGCAAGCTTGTTCAATATTCGATATTTAATTATCGTTAACGTGTTATCAATAGAAATTTTCTAAGAACCTATCTCAAATCAGTAAGCCGGGCTATTCCATTATTATTCTGGATGGCATCGCCATTCAGCAGTATCTTTTCGTCAAATAGCCGCATATTTACGTCAAATAGTTACCAACGTTCGCCATATGGTTATCTTGGTTCGCCACTTAGCTACGGTCTTTCGCTATTTAGCTACGGTCTTTCGCCACTTAGCTACCAGGCTTCGCCTTCGAAAATGATTAAAAAACGCATATTTTGAATAAAATGGCTGAGTTTACTTAACTGCAATAATTTGTTACATCGAAGCTTACCGGTGTGACTACTTTATACTACACTTTTAAATGTTACTCAAGTTAACCATCTTAATAATTATGTAGAATTAAAACTGTCTTCTTTAGAAGATAAGTTAAAACGATTGCTAATCCGGGCTTTTTTAATTAACTCATATAACGCATATCCGCAGGTCGATTCCGATAGCTTTCGGGATCGACTAATAAAAACCACTAAAAGAACGATTTGAAGTAAAACACACGGTCGATTCAGAGAATCGACCTACGGTTTTCACCATCTTTGGGTAAGATGTGTTGATCATTTTATTCCCGGCGCTAAGTACTCAATTATCTCTTAAAAAATTCGGCAACTACTTTTTCCCAATTAACATCGGTAAGCTTTTCAAGCTGTCCGATATAAAGTTGACTTTCTTCAACATACTCCCCTTCTTTCTTTTCAGTTTTAACAAGTTCTTTCATCATAACATTGAAGCGTTCAATATCTTCCTGGTAAAATGATACTGCTGATTTTCCAATATGAAGATCTTTTATTTCGATATCGAGATTTTCCGCATCGAGCGCGCAAACCCAATTTCTTTCGTAAGGTGTAACGTTTAATGCCGTAAGATTTCGTTCAAGAAGAGTATTTATTTGCGATACTTTTCCACTTACGGGTGAAAGAAAACTTACACTGCGGTTGCCTTGTTTAACTGTGAAAAGAGGCTGCCCGACTTTAATATTCATTCCAAGATTTGGCAATTCAATCGCTTCGATCTTTCCAATTAGTTTATTGGCAAAATCATCTATACCAACTTTTGCAATTCCTTCCTGGTTCATGCTAACCCATGTATGATTTTTGGCGATAAAAACTCCGCCGGGGATAGAGAATTCTCCCTTCGTAAAATCATCCGAAGCCGGTAAATGTGTTATATGGACTTTTGGCTTTAGTTGCTTCTGGATTTTGTCCTGCCGTTTAATCAAAGATTTTTTTACGAACGCTAAGAGTTCATCTTCAGTAAAAGGTTTCTGAACGTAATCCATCGCTCCGTACTTCATTGTTTCAACAGCGGTTTCAACCGAAGCATAACCGGTTATAATGATTACATCTATATCAGGGCGCATATGTTTTACCGACTTAGTCACTTCAACACCATCCATAAGCGGCATTTTAAGATCAGTAAACAGAAAATCATAATGATGTTTTTGAATGAGCCCAAGCGCCTCTTGACCGGTTTCGACGGTGTCAATTGAGTAACCGTCGAGTACAAGAATCTTTCTAAAACTTCCGAGAATAACTTCTTCGTCATCAACACACAAAATTTTGGCTTTTGGATTTGGGACTTCAGCCCGTTTTAAGGTCTTTGCTTCGTTTGTAAAATCTAATTTCAAACTCTCCTGCAAAACGAGTTCGCGTTCTTTCTTCAACTTCTTTTCGGTTAAACGCTTCCCGAAGACGCGGATTAAAATATCCGCAATGATGAAGATGATTACCGCAAGTATTAATAATGGCATACTATTTCTCCTCAGAATTTTATTGGTTTTGTTTTTTCATAGACACATTAGAGCAGCTCCGAGCTGCACATGATTAAATGTTTTTTTTCATATTCAATATCAGCCGGAATCACCCGGTAAATCCATCCTTCAAAGTACGGATCTTTCTCTATCAGACTTGGATTCGTTTTAATATTTTGATTTACTTCTACAATTCTTCCCGAAATTGGAGAAAGCATTTTATGTGTTCTTTCATCTGTAGCTGTAATTGATAGACAACTGATTCCTTGATTAATTTCTTCATCGTGATCTGATAACTCAATCGATTTTACCGTCTCTATCGTTTTTAGAAAGAGGTCGCAAACACCTATTAATACTGAACCGTCTCGCTCTTCAAACATCCAGCTTGCATATCCGAGCCGCAGATAGCGAACCGGACAATTAACATAGAGTAATTCTCTATCGGCATTTTGCATCGAAAAAGATTTTTGCCGATTCTTTATTTGCTGATATCGGTTTGCTCTAAAAACTGAATTGAGCAATTCATCCACGGTAAAAGGTTTTGGGATGAAATCAATGGCTCCCATGTAGAGCGAATTAACGGCATTCTCAACGGTGGAATATCCCGTTGTCATAATTACCGAACTATCGATGTTACGATTATGCAGCTCTTCCAATACTTTAAAACCGTCGCCATCCGGCATCATAATATCACAAACGATGATCGGATAATAATTTTTCGAGATTTTTTCAATTGCCGATTTTACATTTGCCGCAACTTCTACAGAGTAATTATCCAACGCACAGATCTTTATTACGGCATCTTCAACGACCGGTTCATCATCAATCACTAATATGTCGGCGGTAACGCTCATCATATCAACTTATCTTTGTTGTGTAAGCGGAAGCCGGATGACAAAAGTAGTTCCTTTACCAACTTCGCTTTCCACGGTTATCGTTCCATTATGATTATCGATAATTCCCCATATAACTGCAAGCCCAAGTCCGGTTCCTTTTTGTCCTTTAGTTGAGAAAAAGGGTTCAAAAATTTTCGGAAGATCTTCGTTGTTAATTCCGGCTCCGGTATCGGAGATTTTTATTTCGATATATTCGCTCAAACCTGCCGAGTCCACAAACTCCCATCTTTCCCAATTATTTTTTTCAGATGTGCAGACTTCATAAAGCCCTTGTCCGCTTGTATCAAATACAAGCACCGGCGAACCGCAATCGGGACAAGTTTTATCTTGAAGGATCAAAGAACTGCTGCAATCCGGACAAACAAATTTCGCATCTTTTGTTAACGGAAAAATAAGATTATATTCGTTACGATGCTTGCCGTAAACCGGATCAAGATGAATTATTCCTTCATTATTTTCCGATAGCACTTTTACTTTTATCGAAGGAAATCCGCCGATCTTAAATTCGTTATCAATCAAACTGTGCCTTTTGGGGCACGCGGCTTTTTTTATTTGCGCCAATCCGTAAGGAGAAAGTGAAATTTGATGAGTGAGTACGGTAAGTGTTCCACCGTTCTCTCCAATGGCATCCGCAGCGTTTACAAAAAGATTTATGAATACTTGTTGAATCTGGTTTGCATCAACCGTAATCTTCGGTAGATACTTATCAACTTCTTTTATCAATTTTACTTTGTTAAGAACAAGTTGATTTTCAATAACACTCACGGCTTTATCAATAATTTCATTAATGTCTGCATTATTTTTTTTAGGAACCGTTTGCCGGGCAAAATCAAGCAGACTCTTAACAATCTCTCTGCAACGCAAAGTTTCTCGAACAATAACTTTTAAATCATCTTGAAATTCAGCATTATCCTTCGTTCTTTTTAACAGAAAACTGCTGTATGTCAGCACACCGGTAAGCGGATTATTAATTTCGTGAGCAACACCGGCGGCAAGTCTTCCGAGCGACGCCATTTTATCCGATTGAAAGAGCTGCATTCTCGCTTCGGAAAGTTTTTTCGTCATATTATTAAACGAATGAGCCAACTTCCCTATTTCATCATCCCCCATGTCTTTAATTGAATAATTCAAATTCCCCATGCTCACTTGATTTGTAGCGCCAAGTAAATTATTCACCGGAGTTGAAACCCATCTCCTAACAAAAAAGCCGATCAGCAGACCAACACCAAGAATCGCCACGATGGCAAAGACCACGATCTCAAGTTCACTTTTTTGAATGGTTTGATCTACATCTGCAAGCGAAATTGTCACATCTAAAACACCAAGCACCTTTTGATTTTTCGGATGAGCATGGCAGTCTGCCTGCCAGCATGATTTTTCATTATAAATAGGAGTGATGATACCGATAACGCGGCTTGAATCGGGATGCAAACGATAGATTCTCGTTCTTTCCGTTATCGATATTTTTTCCAACGGTTCATTAGCGGAATGGCATGCGTAACAACTTTCCGCTTTCTTATCAACCATCCGGTTTATGGTTGTAGAATCAGATGAGTAGATGACTTCACCGACTTTATTAAGGATTCTAACATCTCTAATCTGCGGCTGTGTACCGATGGAATTAATAACTTGTTGGATCCTGTCTCGTTGATTAAGCATCATGTCAAATCGAGTGCTGGAAATTACCGTCTCGCCAAGTTGATTAGCGTGCCGCTCAACTTCCAGCAGTAAACTTCGGCTATGCGTTTGCACGTTGAAATAGGCAAAGACTCCAATAATACTTAACGAAGTAAGCGCCACGGCAAAAATTAAACGAAATCCGATTTTCTTAAACATTATTTTATCTATTTATTGCAAGTTACTCATGTTACTTTTTAGAGCCAACTAACTTTCCCGGTTTTTGTTTTGGGAAGGAATAATTTTCATGGCAATTACCGCAGCCTGGTTTTACAGCAAAATTATTTTCTGCATGGCAATCTTCACAATTCAATTGAGCATGCGTTTCATTTAATTGCAATCCGGTAATAGTGTGTTTGAAATTTTCATTATTCCAAGCGCCATGGCAGTTGTTGCACTTGCTAACAAGTTTTGTATATGGAATTTTTGCTCCATGACATTTTTCGCAAGATAATTTAACATGAAACTTATTGAGCGCCCAACCTGTTTTCTTTCCATGGTCGAATTGCTCTGCCGGTTTGGTGAGATGACAGGTTACGCACTTATCATCTTTATGACAGCTAAAACATTTTTTATGATGTTCATCTAAAGATTTGTTTGCTTTTATAATTTTCAATTGATCATCGGCAAGTTTGTTCACATCGTGACATTTTAAACAAGTCTCGTTTTTATGGCAAGTTGTGCATTCAATTTTAAATTTCTTCGTATGATCATCATGAAAAAAAGTGACCATTTGTCCCTTTGAATATTTGGTTTCGAAGACAATTTTTGTCGGTTCGATTAATGCCGGATGAACTTTGCCGGAGGCTTTCTTCTTTGCTTCATCTTTTTGATAACCTTTTGCATCGGTTTTAAGACTATGGCACGAAACACAATTTGTGTTGTGGCTCCACTCGCGATGGCAAGTAATACACTGGCGATGATAAGCGGCTTCGAGATCGGGTTTGCTTATATCATCTCTGTTGCGTTTTGTTTGATGGCAATTCTTGCAGGGCTGAATTGGTCCATCTGTATTGTAATGATGACACGTTCCGCAACCGCCTGACATAACCGACATTTGTGCATGAACCCGGTGTGAAAAAATTACCGGGAAATATTTTTTTGAAAGTGTTTCCAAACTAACGACATCAACGGTTTGCTCGGGTGATTCATAAACCGTCTTCATTTTCTCGCGCGGGCAGGGAATTAAACATGGTTGATCTTTTGTCGGAACTTCGCACGAGTGACAGGTTTTACAATTCAGGTCTGATTTTGCGTGATCTTTTTTCACATTCTTCTGAGCCATAACAGCGAATGAAATAGCGAATAAGAAAAGTATTACAAATCCTTTTTTCATTTTGTTGCCCCTTTGATTGTGTATTTAGTAGGTTGTGCAGGTTTTAAACCGGGCAAACTGATAACCGGGAAATTTATTACGAAAAATCTGTAGAGAAGCACAAGCATTGCTATAAATCCAACAGTTACCGAGATTTCTCCGAACGATGGGAAATAGGACTGCGTTGAATACGGAGGTGTATATGCAACAACAAAATTATTTATTCGATTTAAAAGAACGCCGAATACAACTAATGCCGAAGCAATAAATAGAAATAGAGGTGATCTCAAAACTTTTTGAGAGAGTAACATTCTTAATGGAATAATCACTCCGAACAAAAGCTCTATCGTAAACATCATGCTGGCAGTATTGAATTCTTTCAAATAGACGAAAGTTTCACGGATGAACATATCGCCAAGTTTAAATGCCAGATAAACTCCCAACAGCGGAGCAATCATCGAACCTAATTTTGAAAGGACATGCATCTCCGGCTTTAATCCAAGCGATCGCGAAGCTAAAAGCGATTCAAAAATCACCATTGGAAATCCAACACTTATGGCAGAAAGTAAAAACAACAAAGGAAGAATTGGAGTTTGCCAAAGCGGGTGCATTTTCGGTCCGGCAATTACCATTAAAGTTCCTAAAGAAGATTGATGCAGCGTTGAAAGAACAACTCCGGCAATGATGAAAATAAACATGGTTTTAGCAAGAGCGTTATCGACCAGACGTAAAATCTTATCAACAATTTTATTCATTCGGGAAAGGAATCCCGGAAGATTAACTTTTCCAATAAATCTTTCGGTTATCACGGGAATGAATTCAATGTAAAGTACGGTTAAATAGATCATAACGCAGATACCAACTTCAAATAGGGCTGAACTTCCATTCCACATAATCAACGGATGCCAGATGAAATACCATCGTCCGATGTCAACAAATACGCCCGTCGCCACAAAAGTATAACCGAGCAAAGCAGTTAACAATGCCGGTCTAACGACTGCGTGGTACTCTTCTCTGTGCATCACGTGCCCGAGTGCGGCGGTCGTAAAACCACCGGCGGCAAGAGCAACACCGGCGGCAACATCAACTCCGATCCACAATCCCCACGGATATTGATTATTGAGATTTGTTACAGCGCCGAGTCCGAAGAAAAATCTGCCCATCAAAAAGACGAGACCGTTCAAGGCAATAATTACCAATACAATAACACCGGGAGTAAAATATTTTCGTTTTACCGGTACGGGATTTACTTCTTCGTGATTCATGATTTTTCCTCCTGATCCAATTCTTTACGATGCTTTGCTATCCACATAATTCCACCAAGTAATGCGTACAAAGATACCGGCGGAACAAAGTAGGCGAATATTCCGTGTTGGATTGATTCCGACACACCGGGCGCGGGATTCGTGCCAAGTTTTGGGAACTCAAGTTCAGCAAAATTTTTACTCGAAAGGTACATCCATGATGTTCCTCCCACTTCATGCTCACCAAAAATATGATCAACATATTTATCAGGATTTCTTTTTATCCGTTCGCGTCCTATTTTTACTAATTCGGTTCTTGGTCCATAGGTAAGGGCTTCAACCGGACAGATGCTTACGCAAGCCGGAAGTTTTCCTTCGGCTGTTCTATTAAAACAAAAGTCGCATTTCATAATTAAAGGATTTATTGCTTTGTTGTACTCGAATGCAGGCACCTGGAACGGACATGCAGCCATACAATAACGGCAGCCGATACATTTATCGGTATCCCAAATAACGGATCCGTTTTCTTGTTTTGAAAATGCTCCAACGATGCACGCCGAAACACACGCCGGATGGTCGCAATGCATGCACTGCACTTTTACATCTACCGGCAGATTGGAATTTTTACCGGATGAATATTCGTTAACAACCGTTAACGCTTCTATTCCCGGTCTTCTTTTTTGTTTGAAGACACTTTTATCTTCGTAAGATTGAAGATCACCGGCAGGCAATTCATGAGCTTCTTTGCAAGCCCATTCACAGTTCCGACAGCCAACACAGACTGTGGTGTCAACTAATACACCCATCCGATCTTCAGACAAAATATTTTTGGGAGCTGCTTTGGTTGTGGAGGTCGAAAGTCCCGCCACTCCAGCTCCAATTACAACGCTCGTTTTAAGGAAATCCCGACGGCTTTTGCCAGACATTTTTTAATCCTTTCTCGAAGTAAATTGATATTTTAAAAAAACTCATATATGAATTGCTATTTTAAATACAATTTTATGCCACGAATCGAACTAAAAGACTTAAAAAAGAAATGTTGAAAATCTGCATTTACATGAAGAAATAAAGCCTTAAGATCATCTTTAAAACGTTCACTAAATAAGAGTAATTCTCAATAGTGGCAAATAATTCATCATTTTTTAAGGAAAGAGAACAAATGGCATTGTGCAATTCTTTTTAATTCGTAACTGTTGACAAATATAAAAGCGTTTATAATTTTACACTCAGTAACAGTCAATCAAATATTCACATCGTTGATAAAAAAATGACAAAATAGGATACTCGAAATTTCACTTTGCAGAAATATTCAACAACCAAACTGTGGTAATTTTATCCAACACTTTTCTATTCTTTGATGAATTATTCAACATAGCGGTGTAAAGAAAACTTACACTTTTTTTACTATCCAACGTTTAGCAATTCGACACTAAGAGCATAACTCTTTATTTCTTAATCAGATAGAGGAATGATAAAAAATGTATCCTTCGTGGTATGTTTATTGTCCTTTAATCATCACAATAAAAAAATAACAGTCACAAAGGAGACGATCATGATTACGTTTTTATTAATACTCATTTTAGTTTTTGTTGGAGTTGATTTACTAGTTCGACTCGTCATAGACCCATTAGCATCCGGATCAACTAAGAAGAACAAAGTTTCAAAACCATTTACTTCCAGATTCGATCCAACCATTAGTCTTGCAAGCGAAACCATGTACGACGGCGGAACGGAACACAATCCGGCTGCCTCTTCGAACACAGTTGACACGAGTGCAGATTCGAATGAATCGAATGATATTTCTAAATAAAATCATTAAAATATTTGTAGAAGGTTAGCGATGGTAGCAATTTTTGTTCTCTCTCTTTTTATCCTCATGCTTTCAATTGATCTTTTGGTACTTAAAACTCAAGGAAAAAGTCATCCGGCGTTTGAAACCATTCCTTCTGAAATTGATGTATCTCTCGTTCCTCAAAATCTTTTTACCGTTCCTTCCGATGTCCTTGTATCAAACGGGCATACTTGGGTAAAGCTTAACAAAGAAGGATTGTTGAATGTTGGAGTCGACGCATTCGGAAACTCAGCTTTAGGGGATTTATCAATTATAGGTTGCCCCGAAAATGGAATTAAGCTAACTCGCGGAGACGTAATATTTAAGGGAACTTACGGCAATAAAAAAGTAAAATTCCTTTCGCCGGTGAGCGGAAATGTAGAATCTATTAATTCGTCGGTTATCGGGAAAAAACTTTTTGACCCTTATAATGAATGGGCTGTTAAAATACTACCGAAAGAAGGTAATCTACATGTTGAAGGTTTTCTTACAGGGAACAATGCCTCGAATTGGATGAAAAAAGAATTTATCAAACTCAAAAATTTTCTTGAAAGTAATTCGCAAGAAACTGCAATAGTCGGCGCAACGATGTATGATGGGGGTAGTTTATCTAAAGACGTCCATGTCGCTCTATCTGATAAAAGCATAATTGATTTCGAAAAAGAATTTCTCTCACTCTAACCCGGAAAAATAATGTTAAAAGAAAAAGGAATACTCTTTGACGAAACGCTTTGCGTAGGATGCGGCTCCTGCTATCAGGCATGCAAAGAGAAAAATAATTTACCCGCAACAAATAAAGATTTCTTAAAAGACCACCTCTCGGATAAAACCTTTACGGTTGTTGAACAATATGATAAAAAATATGCACGGAAACTCTGCATGCATTGCACGGAACCATCGTGTGTCTCCGTATGTCTGGTTGGAGCATTTACGAAAAGTGCCACCGGAGCTGTACTTTATGACGCCGACAAATGCATTGGATGCCGATATTGTATGCAAGCTTGTCCACACAAAATTCCTCGTTACGAATGGGGTACCACGCAACCACGTGTTCGTAAATGCAATATGTGCTCGGAACTGGTGAAAGCCGGGAAGTTAACCGCCTGCTCAGAAGCATGTCCAACCGAAGCAACATTATTCGGTGACTTGAATCAGATCACGGCAATCGCCAAAAAAAGATTAAGTGAAAATCCTAAGAAATATTATCAGAAAATCTATGGACTTGAAGAAGCCGGCGGTGGAAATGTTCTTGTGATTGCTTCGGTACCGTTTGAAGAACTTGGTTATACCCCGCTTCTACCAAAAGAACCCATGCCTGCGTTTACCATGAGAGCAATGGAAAAGATTCCTCCTGTCGTCGCTGTAGGTGGAGTTTTTTTATCCGGAATGTACTGGCTGACAAAAAGGAAAAATCAACTTGCTCTTGAAGAAAAAAATCATGTAAAGGAAATAAAGCGTCATGAAGCCTAACGAAATCTTAAAACCAACATTCTGGAAAGTGGTTTCTGTAATAATAGTAACAGCGGGATTGTATTCAACTTTTTTAAGATTTTCACAGGGACTTGGAGCAACAACCAATTTGTACGACACGGCTCCCTGGGGTTTATGGATCGGATTTGATTTTCTCGGCGTTGGGCTCGCAGCGGCAGGTTTTACAATCGCCGCAACCGTCCACATCTTCAATCTTCATAAGTATGAACCATTAGTAAGACCCGCTATTCTTACAGCGTTTATCGGATATTCACTTGTGGTTTGTCTGTTGGTAGTTGATTTAGGTAGACCGGAAAACTTCTGGCATCCGCTCGTCATGTGGAATATTCATTCCGTTATGTTTGAGATAACCTGGTGCATCATCTGTTACACTACGGTACTTACCTTAGAGTTTGCACCGGTTGTGCTTGAAAAATTTAAACTTAAAGCGCCAATTAAAATTCTTAAAAAGATTTCAATCCCGGTTGTAATTGCAGGCGTGCTCTTTTCAACGCTTCATCAATCATCATTCGGCTCATTATATTTGATAGTTCCGGGAAGGCTGCATCCTTTGTGGTACTCCTCTCTCCTTCCGGTTCATTTCTTTATTTCATGTATTGCCGCAGGGTTATCGATGATTATTTTTGAATCGTATCAAGTCAGTAGAGCATTTAATGAAGAGAAAGGTTTCAAGAATCCTGGATTAAAGATGGAAATTTTATCAGGTGCAGCGTTTGCCGTGTACATCGTTTTAATAGCGGGTTTCCTTCTAAAAATATTTGATTTTATTAGTAACGGGAAACTAATCTACCTGACTATTGCCTCGACTGAAACTTATCTTTTTTTGTTAGAAATAATTCTCGGGACAATTGTTCCGATTGCTTTACTCAGTTACAAAAAATTCAGGATAGACAAAAAATGGCTCTACATTATATCCATCTGTGTAATTTCAGGATTAATTCTGAACAGATTAAATGTAAGCGTTACTGGTTTAGCCGCATCTTCCGGAGTAAATTATTTCCCATCGTTTGATGAAGTAAGTATCACCATGATGCTTGTAGTACTTGCAATGTTCGCTTTTAGAGTGGTTGTTAATTACTTCCCGGTTTTCGTTGAAGAAGAAGTCCACAACATCGCGCTGGATAAAAAAATACAATTAACCCATATAAAATAAACTAAAGTGAATGAGATGACGGATCGAACTAATTACCAAAGCACAAGCTACGAAATGCTCAAGTGTATCTGGATGGCTTCGCAGGTTGTTGAATATAAATTATGCGACCAGAAATTTGATTGCGAAAATTGTCCATTTGATAAAGTGATTGGAAATTTTTCGAATCAAAAAGAAGCTCAATTTACCGGAGGAACAAATGTTGCAAAGATCATTTCTCGCAAATTGCATAATCTTAAGTACGATCATAACATTATTTACCTGAAAAATAATCTTATCGCTAAAGAACTCTTTCACAATACATTTTATCTTGGCATCAATCCGATTTTGACAAGCTTTCTTGATACAGTAAGTACAATGTTGAAATATGAACGAGGTAAAAATATTTCTTTGGGAGAAGAAGTTATCAGAATTTTCGGAGCTTGGGGATCTGTCACTCTTTCCGCGCCAATGGATTTTTCAATCTATGATAAAGTTGACGAACTATCAGATGAAGCAACCGGATCGCGTTGGTTTGCAGTAATCGGTACATCACAACATGATATTTTGCGAGGTACTGTTCACGAAGAAGCATGGGGAAAAATGCACCAAAAAGCGGTTGGAATAATTGAAGGGATCAAATCTTATTATCCTAAAGTTGGCGATACCATGCATGATGGAGGAACCCCTATCAAATTTCTTCATCAACTTGTCGGCGCAAAACGATATCTAAATATTTTGAATTCTTTATGTTCTTAAAATATTTTTAGCAATCATCTCAATTAACCTTAGTTGTCATTTATCAAAATTTAACTTATTGATTGGGAAAATGTCTCAACATTAATCAGATAAGTGAAGGAATAGATTGTAAATCGGAAAAGTTATGTCTAATTTTACAACACATCTGAAGGGGATTTTATGAAAACTAAAGTTCTAAATAAGTTAAGCGTTCGACTGATAATTTCTATTTCAGTTATTTTGTTTACTATTCTTTCGGTCTATACTTATTTCATAATAAATAATCTCGATAGTTATTTAACCGAAACAAGATTTCAGAGCGCATATAGTATTAGCGACTTGATTAAAAAATCAACACGCTACAGCATGCTGTTAAACAGGCGCGAAGATGTCCATCAAATAATTAAAACGCTTCGAACTGAAATTGGTGTTGAGGAAATACGGATTTACAACAAACAGGGGTTAATAATATTTTCAACAAACCCGAATGAGATACTTAAAAAAGTAAACGTAAACGCTGAAGCTTGTATTGTTTGCCACAACAGCACCATCCCACTACAAAGTTTAACAAAGCAAAACAAAATTCGGATTTATAAAAATTTCCAAAACAAAAGGGTGCTTGGATTAATTAACCCAATTCAAAATGAACCCGATTGCTCAAGTGCAGATTGTCATGCACACTCGCCGAAAGTACGAATCCTTGGTGTTCTTGATGTGGTTGTTTCATTGGATCAACTTGATTCTATAATCCAGAAAAGCACAAGAGAAGTAATTCTCACTGCTATTCTCATTATCGTGGTCATTTCATTTTTCTCCGGTTTATTCATCACCATTTTGGTTAACAAACCGATAAAAAAAATAAGAGAAGGAATTGAAGAGGTTGGGAATGGTAATTTAGATTTTAAAATTGAGGTCAATTCAAAAAACGAATTGGGACAAATGGCTCGGCGGTTCAACGAAATGTCAAGTAAATTAGATGAAGCTTATAAAGAGATAAAAAATTGGTCGGAAACGTTGAACGATAAAGTCAACGAAAAATCTGAAGAGTTGAAAAATATCTACAATCAAGTCAATCAAATTGAAAAACTTGCATCACTTGGAAAACTATCTGCTACAGTTGCACACGAATTAAATAATCCTCTCGAAGGAATTTTAACTTACAGCAAACTTATCGCAAAAAAATTACAAGCTTCGCAGAAAGAAGCCGAGCATGCTAAAATAATTGGGTACCTCGAATTAATTTCTCACGAATCTGCCCGCTGCGGAAAAATAGTTAAAGACTTACTTATCTTTTCGCATGGTGAACGGGATGAATTTGCAAAAGAAGACCTTGTGACAATAATTGATAAGAGCGCAACCGTTATTAAACATCATCTTGAAATTAATGGAATTACCTTAGTAAAAGATTACGATGAGGTTCCGGTTGAAATTGTGTGCAACGCACATAAAATTCAACAAGCGTTAATGTCTCTACTGATAAACTCAACTGAAGCAATGCCGAATGGCGGAAAAATCACAATTAAGTTAATCCGTGAAAAAGAAAAAGTAGTAATCAAGGTTGCTGATGAAGGAACAGGAATCGGAGAAAAAGATTTACCACATATCTTCGAACCATTTTATTCAACGAAAGAAGCATCGAATGGTACCGGACTTGGTCTGGCTGTGGCTTACGGAGTGATCACTACACATAAAGGAAAAATTGAAGTTGAGAAAACTTCTATTCAGGGAACTACATTTAAAGTAGTTTTACCTCAAAACGAACAACTTGTATAAGAGGAAAATTTATGGACAAGAAAGAAAGAATACTCATTGTCGATGATGAAAAAATTGTAAGGGAATCTCTTTTCCACTGGTTTGAAGAAGAAGATTATGATGTTGACACCGCTGAAGATGGTGAAACGGCACTTAACAAATACGAGAAAGAAAAATTCGATCTACTTCTTGTTGATATGAAAATGCCGGGCATGAGCGGTTTAGATTTATTATCGAAAATAAAAGCGATCGATAAAGATGCTCTTATAATTCTCATTACCGCTTTTGCTTCTGTTCCAACCGCAATTACTGCGTTAAAAAACGGCGCGTATGATTACGTTACCAAACCCGTTGACCCGGATGAACTTGCACATCTCGTAAAAAAAGCTCTTGAGCAGCGAGCGCTAAAAATTGAAAATATTCAACTCAAAGAAAATATCGACGAAATTATTAAACCTGATAATTTGATCGGCGAAAGTTTTCAGATGAAAAAGATTTATGAACTCGTCCATACTGTTGCACGTACGGATACTACCGTAATGATTAGGGGCGAAAGCGGCACAGGAAAAGAGTTGGTAGCTAAAGCTATTCATATAAACAGCAGCAGAAAATATTTTCCGATCATTCCGGTTAATTGCGGTGCGTTAGCGGAATCACTTCTTGAAAGCGAACTTTTTGGACACGAGAAAGGCGCATTCACCGGCGCTCAATTCAAACGAAAAGGTAAATTTGAAATGGCTGACCGGGGAACAATTTTTCTTGATGAGATAGGATCGATCTCACTGAAAATGCAAATTGAACTGTTGCGCGTTATCGAAACAAAACAATTTAACCGCGTTGGCGGAAACGAGCTGATTAAAAGTGATTTCAGAGTTATTATAGCCACGAATGAACCACTTGAAGAACTTGTTAAAGCTGGAAAGTTTAGAGAAGATTTATATTACCGACTGAATGTATTTACTATCGTTATTCCTCCGTTACGTGAACGAAGAGATGACATTCCGCTGCTTGCAAATTTTTTCATAAACAAATTTTCGAGGGTAATGAATAAACCGGTAAAAAGCGTTTCGAAAGAAGCGATGGATTTTCTGATCAACTACGACTGGCCCGGTAACGTTCGCGAGTTGGAAAATGCAATCGAACGAGCGATGGTAGTTGGAAAAACTAATTTAATTATCGTCGATGATCTCCCCTTTCACGTCTCATCAAACAGTTTTGGATTGGACGGAGATGCAAAAAGTCTTTCCGCAATGGAAAAAAAGTATATTCAAAAAATATTGAATGAGAATAACTGGAATATTTCCAAAACAGCTCAGGAACTTGAAATAGACAGAGTTACCCTTTATAACAAAATTAATAAATACGGTCTGCGCAAAGCCGAATATTAATGGATATCTTTATCGCCCCGTTGAAGTTTTACAGCGCCCCGCTGCTACAAAACCTTGTTACAGAGCTGTCCAAAAGATTTTCATCAGCCATTCATGTAATTGACCTAAAGATAAATCTTGAGGATTTTTTTTCGACCGAACGGGAGCAATATTTTTCCACACAGATCATCGCGGAAGCAATGAAGTTAACTGATAAATTTGACGGGAAAATAATTCTCTTAACTGATGTGGACATTTTTGTTCCGGTTCTCACGTTTATTTTTGGCGAAGCGCAGCTTAATGGTAAACACTCAATCCTTTCCGTATGTCGTTTGCACGAAGAATTTTATTCCGGAGTTTCCGATGAACATCTTTTATTTCAGCGGACAGTTAAGGAAGCGCTCCATGAGCTCGGTCATTGTTACGGATTGCGCCACTGCGTTGATTGGGACTGCGTTATGCATTCCTCTCCGGGGATTGAGGAAGTAGATATTAAGGGAAATATTTTCTGCCGTAAATGTATTTCTAAGATCGAAGGATATAAAACCTGATTTCGAACTTTTGTTTCACACCAGCCCAATTAAGCACACAAGAAAACAGTCCAATCTATTAAATAGATTAGAAACTATTTCCTCTTCGGAGGAATTTATTGGAAAGTTGTTCAACGAAATTTATATTTGATTTAATATTTACCATATTTAAATGAAATTATCTTTAGACAACCTAACAGCATCATACGAAATTTTCTTAAAAAACAAACTACAGGAAACAGATAATTCGACAAAACCGAACCAGCTTTTGAGTTTTTGTTTTAAAGCTCCGAATGATTTCTTTACCGAAGATTTTCTTTTTCTTTTAAATGATTTTAGCGACGATTTTTATTCCTGCGCAGATGGAAAAGAACTTTCGGCGTTTGGAAATATTTTTTCCCTTCAGGCTGAAGGCGCTGACCGATGGGAGTTAATAGAGGAATTATATAAAGAATTCCCGGAGCCGCTTTTCAATTCGAACGAACCGTTTTTTATTGATTCTCCGTTATTTTGTGCGGCAGTAAAATTTAGCGATGAAAAGAAGAGCGCGGAGTGGAGTAATTTCAACAACATCGAATTTTATATCCCGAAGCTCATTATTAAAGTTGAACAAAAATCTTTCCTCTTTCGATTTAATGATTTAGTTACTCCAACGTTCTCAATTATTGAAGCAAAAAATGAATTTAGTGCAACAGTACATAAAATTTTTATAGGCGGAAAAGCAAGGAATGACGAAGCAGTCATTGAATACAAAAATTCAGTTGATCTTATAGCAGAGAAAGATGCATGGAACTCAAAAATTGAGATGGCGCTTTCGGCAATAACAAATAATTCGCTTACTAAAATTGTCCTGGCAAGAAAAATGTCATTCACTTCAAATGCTCCCATTCCGCTCCAAGCATTACCTGGAAGATTAAAGAGAACAAATCCATCAGCCAATATATTTTTCATCAAAAAAAATGATACCGTCTTTTTGGGTGCTTCGCCAGAAATATTGATTGAAGTTAAAAACAATACTCTAAGAACTGAAGCGATTGCCGGTTCTCGAAGAAGAGGGACTACTTTAGATGGAGATTCTGCATTCGAAAAAGAGTTGTTCGACTCAAATAAAGAGCGGGCAGAACACAGTTCCGTAGTAGAATTTTTAGTTACTAATTTAACAGAATTGACGTCAGAGGTACGCTACAATAAAACACCAACAGTTAAAAAGCTAACTTCAATACAACATTTATCAACTGAGATAACTGCAATATTAAAAGAAGGTTCCTCCCTTTTTGGAGTAATAAAAAATATCTTCCCGACTCCGGCGGTGTGCGGTTTTCCAAAGGAAAAAGCCATGCAACTTATTTCTGAATTAGAAGATTTTGACCGTGGATTATATACCGGATTAGTTGGATGGATTTCTCCTTCATCCGCAAGATTAATTGTGGCAATCCGTTCGGCGCTTATTAATAAAAACACGATATTTGTTTACGCCGGTTGCGGAATTGTTGAAGGTTCCAACCCGGAAAGTGAATTTGCAGAAACTGAAACAAAATTTAAGACTATCCTTTCGGCTTTTAATGAAAAAAGTTAATAAAAATATTTTGTGGGCTACAATTTTTTTTGAACAACTTGCCAGACTTGGTGTAAAGCATGTCTGCATCTCTCCCGGTTCTCGAAGCACTCCCTTAACACTTGCCGCAGTGTATAATAAAAAACTAACTTGCTTAAAAATAATCGATGAACGCTCGTCGGCATTTTTTGCTGCCGGAATTGCGAGAACAACCGGAGCGCCCGTTGCACTGATCTGCACATCCGGGACTGCAACCGCAGAGTATTATCCCGCAATAATTGAAGCATATCAACATCGAATCCCTTTGATTGTTTGCACGGCTGACCGCCCGCCGGAGCTTGTAAATAGAGGGGCAAACCAAACTATTAACCAAAAGAATTTGTACGCAAATCATATTCGTTTTTTTGCCGATGCCGGTTTGCCCGAGACTTCACCAAAGAAATTGGAGAAAATAAAAAATATTGCCGTTCGATCCGTTGAGATTTCTTCGATTACAAATAAGGGTCCGGTGCACATCAACTTTCCTTTCGAAAAACCTTTCGAACCGGAAACATTTACAGATGCCAACCCAACTACATTCGACATAAAGTACTCTTCAAAAAAAGAATTGACAGTAAAAGAGAAAATGCTTTCGAAAGAGATTGATCCTTTGATAAAAGTGATCGCACGGGCAAAAAACGGATTGATCATCGTTGGACCTGACCAGTACGATTCAAAATTTCCAGGATTGATAAATGCAGTTGCAGTTAAAACCGGATTTCCGATTTTTGCTGATGGAGCATCTCAATTACGGTTTGGCAAATCTTACAAGAATAAAGTAGTTGCAAATTATGATGCGCTGCTTCGCTCGGAATATTTTATAAATGATTTTAAACCCGATCTGATACTTCACTTTGGAAGAACAATTACTTCTAAAGGACTTGAACAATTTCTTGAAAAAACATCTGCTCCGAAATATTTGATTAATGAGTTCGGCGATTGGTTCGATCCTACCGGGAAGGCTGAAAATGCATTCGCAATTAAACCATTTATGTTCTGCCAAAAACTTTTAACATCAAAAAAGATTATTCCTCTATCCGATGAGAAAAAAGAATGGCAGCGTTTTGTAACATCGGCAGATGAATTAACAGAAAGAATTAAACACGAAACATTTGCTTCAACAATTTTTCCAAACGAACCTATATTAATAAACTTGCTGCTTGCAAGTCTTCCGGGCAAAGTAAATATCATGCTCTCAAATAGTTTACCCGTGCGTGATTTTGATTTCTTCGCTTCAAATCTATCAAAAGAAATTACTGTGTTTCATAACCGCGGGGCAAGCGGCATTGATGGAATCGTTTCGACAGCTTTGGGTATCGCTTATAGTTCGGGCAAGCCAACTGTACTGCTAACCGGAGATCTTGCGTTTTATTATGATCTTACCTCCCTTCTTACTGCAAAACAATATAGTATCCCTTTGATCATCGTTTTGGTGAACAATGACGGCGGAGGGATTTTTCAATTTCTCCCGATTTCAAAATACAAAGATGTGTTTGAGCAGTTTTTTACGATGCCTCACTCGTTATCATTCAAACCTTTTGTTAAAGAGTTCGGCGGGAATTATTCACTAATAAAAAAGCAAAATGATTTTGAAAAACAAATGAACAAATCTTTATCCGCTAAAAACTTCTCTGTACTTGAAATTAAAACAGACGCTGTTTCTTCACTTCAATTAAGGAAAGAATATTGGGAAGAAGTTTCACAATCCTATAAAAATAAAAAAGCCGCAAAATAAATTTCTGCGGCTTTAACTTTTACAATTCTTTATAACACATTAAACTTTAATGAATATCTTTTTAGCGTAAAGTATCCACATTAATCCTAACCACACAATTACATACATAAGCGCCCATGCCAGCGAAGCGTGAATTGGCGCTAACCAGGATAAAAAGAGATTATTATATAAATACCCTTGCAAACTGATTTCAGTTCCACTATTGCCTGAAACTTTGATCAGCCCCATCAATCTTGCGCCGATGCCCGAAAAAAAGAAAACTGTTATTGCATTTGTTCCATAGACAACGAAAGGTTTTGTCCACCAGGTAATTCCTTTTACATCGATAAACCAATAACAGAGAGCAAAAAAGTGAAGCGCCATTCCGGAGTTGAATAAAACGTATGAGCTTGTCCATAAACTTTTGTTGATCGGGAACCACATATCAATGATGGTCGCAAGAACAATTCCTAAATTACCGAAGATGAACATCCAGATAATTTTTGTGGTTTTGTCGTTGTTCGTTCTAAGCCACGCTCCAAGGAGAACGCCACTTAACGCAGTTGAAATAGCGGGAATTGTGCTTAACAAGCCTTCGGGGTCCCAGACTTTTGTAACTCTCCATAAATGTCCCGGGAGCAAATAATTATCTAACCAGCCTGAAAGATTTGGCGCGAATAACGCTTTTCCCGCAGCATCAGTAATTACCGGAATATATAAATTGGGCATACCGTAACCGGGAACCGGGATGAGCGTCATAATAATCCAATAGAAAATTAATAGTCCGCCGGCAATATATGCTTGCGTTTTCCAATTCGCTTTTAAAAAGATGAGTGATGCAAAAAAGTAGACAACCGCAATCCGTTGAAGAACTCCGGGAATGCGAATAGTTGATAAATTAAAATAAGGGAATCCGTGAAGCACCATACCGATCAGAAAAATCATTATTGCTCTTCTAAAAATCTGAAGAATTAGTTTTTTCTGATCGTCTCCCCTTTCTTTTCGTTTAGTGAGTGAGAGTGTTATGGCAACGCCGACAATAAATAAAAAGAATGGGAAAATATAATCGGTTGGAGTTACGCCGTTCCATGCGGCATGTTCTAAAGCGGGATAAATATTGCCCCAGCTTCCGGGATTATTCACAAGGATCATTCCCATGATGGTTATTCCGCGAAACACATCAAGAGAAATTAAACGGTCGGATTTTGCTGCTTCCATTTTTTCTTCAGTTAATTGATAAAAATTTTAATCAAACTTAATCGATTTCTTTTACCTGAACAAATTGAATCTTTACTTTTTATTGCCTAAGAAGAAGAATCAAATTGACTTTTACAAAATATTTTAGGATTTTTGCCGCAGTAAAACAATGATGGCTCACAATGAAAAAGACTTTGACTAGTTTCTTGCTTTCTCTTGTTCTATTTTCTCAAATATTTTCGCAAACTCTTTCCTGCAAGTATCAGACAAAATTTGAAAATAAGTTGATTGATGGCGTATCAATTTATAATTTATTTTATTCGCAAACACTTCTTCCTTTACCAAGCAAACAAATACCTCCATATTCTTTACAGATAAAAGACAAAAATAGTTTTTGGCAGAATATCTCTTATCAAGACGGTTTTATTTTAGGTGGAGAATAAATGATGAAAGAAATTTGCAGGACATGAGTTCACTTTAGTATGGTATCTTCGTTGAAAATATATTTTGAGTTTCACTTAAAAACAAGGTTGAGGCATTTTTAAAGTTGCCTCTCATTTGTATATCACAATTAATTGAGGTTTATATGCGATACTTTATTTTTCTTTCGTTTGTTGCAATATTTTTTCTCACGGAGATTCATTCTCAAGATTTTTGGAAGCCGTTAAACGGACCCCAAAAAGGACAAATCCGTTGCATTGCCATAAATGCTCAAAACCATATTTTTTGTAAAGCTGATTCTCTCTGGCGTTCAAATGATAACGGAGTTAGCTGGTTTAAAACCTCACCTTTTCCAGTTGAAGGTTATGTTGAAGTTTATGCTATATCATTTTCGAGTTCAGGAAACATCTATTTATCAACCCAATATGAAATTATTAAATCAACTAATGATGGAGCTGCCTGGGAGAGAGTTGGTACGGGGTTATCGGGCTATCCTTATGGTAAAATAGTTTTTAACTCTTCCGGTCATTTATTTATCGGTTCTTCAACCAAAGGAATCTTTAAATCTACAAATGATGGAGCTACTTTCGAAAGCTGCAATGATGGACTTACTAATTTGAAAGTCACAGACCTTGTTATTAAAAATAACGACTATATTTTTGCAGCAACGGACGGCGGCGGCGTTTATTTGTCAAAAAATAATGGCGCAAGCTGGACGGCTGTAAATGGTACGATGTCAAAGAAGGCGATCTACTATGTAACTTTAAACTCATTAGGAACTCTCATCTGTTCAAATGTTAATGGAAGGATATTTACAACAACAGATGATGGCGGAACTTGGAAGGAAATGCCTACAATAACTTTCTCTGCAACCCCCAGGGTTTTCCTCGTTAATTCATCCAACCACATCTATACTTATATGTTAAGTGTTATGTACAGAACAACAAATGATGGAGTAACCTGGGAGAATATTAACACCGGACTTACAGGGGGAAAGTTTGAATCGTCTGCTATAAATTCAAATGGTTATATCTTTTTAGGAGATAACAGTAGTGCAGGAAATGTTCATTGTTCAGTCAATCCAACTACCGGAATCAACAAACAAGATTTAAATATTCCATCGCATTATTGGTTAGGTCAAAACTATCCCAATCCATTTAACCCGAGTACAAAAATATACTTTTCTCTTCCGTTTGAAAGCAATGTTAAATTAGAGATTTTCAATATTCAAGGAGAGAAAATATCTGAATTGGTGAATACAACCCGACCGGCAGGCAACTTTGTATATAATTTTGAAGCAGGCAATCTTGCAAGTGGAGTCTATTTTTACAACCTCACTGCAGTTTCCATTGATCGTAAAGTCAACTTCCGGGCTTCAAAGAAACTCATAGTTATAAAATAGCTTTGAAAATAAAAGAACTTATGCAATCGGTTTTTTGTTAAACTTTGCCCTGGCTATTTCAATTATCGCAGGCATTATTGAAATCACGATAACTGCAAGAATTGCCAAACTGAAATTCTTTTTAATAAACGGAAGGTTGCCGAAATAATATCCAAGGAACACTAATAACCCGCTCCACAACAAAGCGCCGGCAATTGAATAGGAAATAAATTTTAGATAATTCATTCTTCCAATTCCAGCAGTAAACGGAGCAAAAGTTCTAACGATAGGAACGAACCGGGCAATGATGATCGTCTTTCCGCCGTATTTTTCAAAGTATGCATAGGTTTTAGCCAGATATTCTTTCTTAATAAATCTGACGGAATTTTTCTTCAATATTTTTACCCCAAGAAAATGCCCAACCCAATAGTTCGCATTATCACCAGAAAGCGCGGCAACAACTACTAGTAGAAAACAAAAATAAACATTTAAACTTCCCACCGCGGCGAGCGTTCCCATCGCGAATAAAAGCGAATCGCCAGGTAAAAACGGAGTGAAGACAAATCCGGTTTCCGCAAAAATTACAAAAAATAAAATTGCGTAAGTGAATGTTCCGTATTCTGCTGTTAATTCTCCAAGATGCACATCAAGGTGTATAAAAATTTCTACAAGATTTTGAACAATTTCCAAAATTCACCAAAGTTAAATGAAAAGTATTATTGTGTAATCGAAATTCGCACATCCAAACCGGCTTCATTTATCGTTGAAGGCGAGACTCTCGCAGCTCCTTCCGGCGTAATGGAAGAGCGTTTGTAAAATATGGACAAGGTAACACGCGAACTAATAACATACTTAATTCTCGGTTCAAGTGAGGTTCTAATAGTTCCGTCCTGAGGAGTTCCTTCTTCGGTAAATTGATTCATATCAAAAACTACCGTTGAATTTTTTGAGTTGGAATACGAAAAACTAAATTCAATATCATTCTTTAATGCAATTCCGAAAAGGGGAACTTCAAAACCGGACTTGGAATAATTCAGCGATACGCCGATCTCACGTGAGAAACCTTCCGTAATTTTTTGGGTAGTTGGAGCAAGATCATAATTTGTACGCGTTGAATATTTTACGTTGCCGGAAAAGTTTCCATCCCAAAAAGAATTTAAAGTAAGATTCAAACCAACGAGGGGTGAAAATCCGTATGATATTTTTTGCGATGATGTTGCCTGCTTTCCATCAGGATCTATCCTCCACCCTTCGGTATAATTTGCACCATACGCATGATCGAGACTTACCCTCTTGGCAAAACTTTTGAAGATCGCGAATTTTTCCAGACCATCCCACGTAATCCGCCAATTCGGACGCGGAACATATTTCATAAGAGTTTTTAAAAAACCGATCTTTGAAAGGAGCGGCAGAGTTTCAAATCCCTGCATAAATGCTTGCGAAAGGTTTTCAATTTTATTAGCAGATTTCGGATCATATAATTCGCTCACCCGCTTTATTCCGCTCTTGAACATTGAAAGCGCAAAGACCGGCGGAAGTGAAAAGAAGGTACGATCCAATGTTCCGGTTGAAGTAATGTTTTGGATACTCGTAAATCCGGTTGAATCAGAACGGAGCGATGTTGATTTATTGATCGACCATCCGGTTTTCCAATTTAAATCTATTCTGGCTCCTTCCCACAATGGTCTGGAAGTTTTCAAATCGATGGAATTCCGCTGGCTGTAATTATCCGACAGGTTGCCGTTCGCTGCGCGGGGACCAACACTGTTGTTCAAACCAAACATATAGAGACGCGATGGACCTTCGTTAGCGCTGTATTTAAATCCCCAAAAGTTTTTAAAGCCTGTCCCTTTTCCACGTATTCCGTTCGAAGCAATGGAATTATCATTTGAAAAGGTTACACTGATAGTTTCATAATCAAAGAAAAGAGTTCTTGCCAAAGTCTTTAAGAAATAAACTGCTTTAGTTATTACCGTAGGTCTCCCGGCTAATGAATCTACCGCAAGAGATGAATCGGTTTTAACGATCGCCGCGGCGGGAAGATTTGGATTGGCTTTAGCTGCATCCTGATTTCCTTCATCAAAAGTCCTACTTCTTGTTGGCGTATTTGAATTAGACCGTTGCTGAGTTGCTGTTTCTTCATCTTTAAATAAAGGCGCTGCAAGAGCTTTTAATTTAAGTGTAAATCCTAAATTAATTCCGTTGCTTACTCCAACACGTCTGCCAAGTTCTTCCTGCCTAAAATCGTTATCCCATTGATAAGCTGCTCTATATCCGGCAGTTAAGGTAAAGAAGCTTTTCAAATCCCAGAATGAAGGAAGGCGCGGTGAAGTTTTAAGATCGAAAGTCTGTCTGTAGGAATAATCTTTTCCGAAGAATACACCGCCTAAAATATCTCTCCAGATTTCACGTTCGGTTCGCTGGTTGTTGTAAGCATCCGTTTCGAGATATGAAAGGGTGGAAGCGACATCAACGTTGTAGGTTGTTCCGATATTCCAGAATCCATTGTCGGTGAATTTCCATGAGTAGTTAAATCCGCGCGAAGAGGTGAAGTCCCGCGAAATGATAGTTTTTGAATCGCTGTTTCTCTGCGCCCTTGTAACATTAATATTTCTATTCCTTTTTGCGGCAATATTCCAAGCCAAGGACTGCGGAGCGTAATAAAATTTCGCGTTTCTGTAATCGCTGAATAAAGCAAACACAGAGCCGAGCACCGGAATGCTTGTCGGATAGAAAAAATAATCGCTCCCAATTTGCAGCGAATAATTAGCCGAAGCGTTCCAAATCCAATTTCTTGCAGAAAGTGTGTTCGGGTTTCGGCTAAATGATTTATTGTAATTAAAATTTAAACTGATCGAATTCCAAGTATCACGAATAAGCCAATAATTCGATGGGATATTTAACTTGATATTCGAAACGTTCCATGAGTCTGATTGGGTAAATGTCTGCGATTCGGAACGGATCTCTTCCGCTGATTTATTTTTCGATTTTTTAATCGACTCTTCAACCTTGATATCGGTTCCGGGAAAATAAAGAGGTTTACCGAGCGATTCCGTCCTTGAATAAGTTACTCGCAAATTACTTCCCGGCATATCAAATGGAAGGAATTTCAAAACGTTAAAGTCCGTTGACATACTCCAACTTTTAGAATCTACTCTCGAACCGAACCGGTCATTCAATCGATGGAAGAAGGGATCGGTTTGACTCATATTAAAATTAACACTCATTAAATCTGCAAGTTTAAGCGAGGTCGCAAAACTATACGCCCAGCCGGGTGTATCATCCGCACCGATAACACGGAGTTCGTTCACCCAAACCTGTCCGGAGATAGCGCCCGTTGCTCTATTAACGATAACAACCGACAAAAATTTGATCGCTGTTAGTGAAGGATTACCTTTGACCACATAAAAATGGCTATCATGTCCGGTGACTTTCTGAATAAATTCTGAAGTAATTTGCGTCGAATCTCTAGCATCTTTTAAAGCGGTTAACTCGCTAAACAGAATGCTTACTTCGTTCCAACCGGGAGTGATTGGTTGCTTATATGCATAAAAATTATTCGTATCGGCTCCAAAACGGAAATAGACATCGGCATTCTGTTCGTTCCCGCTAATATATGAAACTGAACTTGTTGTAACATTTTCTTCACCGTGAATAAACAATTTCATCTGCGTGTAATTGAAAACATCGAGCGGACGGAAAAGATATTTTATCGCTTCACGCGATTGTCCCATCGGCAGATCAGTTAAGGTTAAATTAAGCGACTGCTCATTTCTGAAAATTTCTTCGTCGGGACGACTGCGGTCTCTTTCTCTTTGTACTCCCGGAGGGCTTTGGTACGCAGGATAGTTATCCTCAATGTTTACAACAGAAATTTCCATGGTACTGTCTTTTAAATCTTTTTTCTGCCATTGATTTCCGACTAGATTAAAATCAGCCATTCTAAAGTGAACAGTATCGGTCGCATTCGTCACAAATAATCGAAGATTCTCAATAACTGAAAAACTCGGATTGCCGTATGCCAAAGAAGTATCTTTTAACGGGATGCGATATAAATGCCAATCACCTGTTCCACCGGGAACAAGGTAAGGATTTTTCATCGGGTCAGTACTTAATGGAATTTCATACCGGTAGTAACTATTTAGTACATCCAAATATCCATTATGGTTTAGATCTTCTGTATCCGGGAATCTCCCAATATCTGTTAGTGCTGCGTTACCTTGTGTGCCATTGATATTTACGTAATCAGACTTTAATCCCGACCCGGAATTTTTATAGCCGAAATTATCATGGCTCGGATCAGCTTCAGAAGAACCGGAATAAGATTGTTCAGCAGCATCCAGCATTCCATCCAAACCATTATCCTCACCGTTATCGATAAGATCATTTGAGTTTTTATCTTCTTTATCAAGATGTCCATTCGGTATTACATCTTCACTTATTTTACCTATATCGATATAAATTTTTGTGTCTTCAGAGTTTGCATCAACCTTTAACCAGAATTCCAGAAACTCAATATTTTCATCAACAAGATTGTTCGCTGTTGATGAGAGCGGTTTCATCATGCCACCCCAGGCTTGTGGCTTGTTTACTGTTGCCATGTCTCTTGAATAATTGTAAGTGCCTGGCGCATCGGGAATATAAACATAATCGAGAACAGTAACTTGCTCATCACCTCGCGCAACTTTCTTTTCGGGCCAAATATCTTTAACCATAACGTTTGAGGGTAATACATTGTACCAAAAACTTTTCCCTTTATAGGTCATAGTTGCAGAGTCACTCGAAGTTGACAAAAGGGTGAGCGCTTTTAATTGATTAGGGATGCTCAAATCTTTCCACGATGTGTAAGAAACTCCAACAGGAATAATTCTTTTGGAGCCTTCGAAATCATCTATGTAAGCGATGCTCTTTCCTTCATCCGAAGAGATGGTGCTTTTCTTAGTATTTGGATCGGGATTCATATAAGCGAATTCACCGCTTAAACTGATACTGGACATTTCCCGCGTTGGAAAGATTTTATCGATCGCTTTTGTAAGGAACGGGAGATCAGCCGAGGTAGTGAAATCAACGCCGTAAATTGAATTGCTCAACGGCTCTTCACCAATACGGACTTTATCGCTTAATGTTTGCTGTGTTAAAGTTAATGCCGAAAAACCAAGCTTTGTTCTTTTTGAAAAATCAATTTGTCCGCGTATACCGAATAGTGTTTTGGAAGCAAGTTGAAAAAGATCATTTTCTTCGTAGGTAATTTTTAAATTAGCGCCGGGAACAAGAGCGGCATCGTTTCTAATTGTTAATTGTCCGATGCTGTAATCCATATAATAATCAATTCCGGGAGTTAAATCTCTTCCGTTCAGATTTACTTTCACCGAATTTTCAACCAGGGTAAACCCAAGTTGATAAACCGCAGAAGCTTCCCCCGAATAGGTACCGGTCATTGTAAATTTATCTTTAACAGCATTTTCTTTTGCCTTCGTAACTGTAGTGTCATAAACACTCTGGTACTTCAGTGAGTCATAATTTGGAATAATTTTTGGCATATCCATCCCGAATGGCTGGAGTACCGGGAACATAATTTCACCTGTCTCCGGAATAATTGTTAAACCGGATATATAATCAAATATACCATCCGGCTGACCTTGACCATCTTGACCAACAAGATCAAGTCCAAAAGCATTTAATAAACGAACGTCTCCAATAACCGGCTGTGGTTCTTGTCCTACTACTTCATATTTAATGTCGAATACAAAACCTTCTTTCTTAATATTTCTTCCACCGACAGGATAAATATTTTTAAGACGCAATTTCCATGCTTTGGTATTTTTGGGCAAAAGATATTGTGGTTTAACCAATTTAAGCACAAGACTTTGCGAAGTATCACCTGCAGCCTGGTCGTAATACTCGCCATAATAAATATCATCATCTTCGCTCGTCGTCGCTCCGTCATGTTGATAGGCAACTGCTATAATATCGTTATCCTGAATTTGAGATTTAAATGTTATATACCCGGTTTCCGGATGAAGAATGTAATCGAGTCCTTCAGTTAAAAGGATGAATCGTCCCTGAACGATTTCTCCCTCTTTTGGAGCGGAATTCCTGACATCATTTAGATACATTTCATCCTTTTGCCTATTTGGTAAATCAATCAATGCTGTCGCATTTCTTTCGGTAGGGTTTTTTATAGTCTGAGTGTAAGATTTCCAAACTTCGACTTTTTTAACGAAATATTGCTGAACTTGAATAGGTGTGGCATTACTATAATATTTATTAAATAAATTTAAATCTGAGCTTGCGTAAGAAGAATCAATGAAGTAGTGATTATTTGAATAATCATAAGCATGAATGGTAAACTCTTGAGAAGTAGTTCCACCGGTAACCGACTTCTCTTTTATTTCTCCCTTTTTCTGGCTGGCAAGTGTAGTAAGCGTTAATGGACCCATTTTAAATGTTGCTTTAATTCCAAAAAGCGCTTCGCTGCCACCGACAAGCGGAGAAGTTTGCAAAGAAACGTTTCCCGCTTCAACGCTTTGAACTATTTCGTCTTCGTAGCCGGTATATTTTATTTTTAATTGATTCTCATATTCAAAAGTTCGTTCCGTATTCCAGTCTGCGCTAATGGTAAGTTTATCGCCAATTGTTCCGTTAACGTTTATTTGCACGGTTTGTTTAAAGTCGGGTTCATTCCTTGTGTTGCCCAAACGCGAGGCGGTGATTCCTTCGGTAGTTTCGTTTCGCCAGGCGCCATGAATATCAACTGCACCGCCGATGCGGAGATTGATTTTAGGCGGACCAAAAATGCTTAAAATACCGACGCTTGGAAGTGGAATTTCGAAATCGGTAATATCTTTTATTAATTCCCCTAAACCTTTTTTCGCATCCTTCAATTCGTATTGATAAGCAAGAGCGTCCCACAATTCTTCCTGCCTGGTTTTTAAACGAAGCTCTACATACTCTTCAATCGGAATTTTGAGAATGATCTTTGTTGTTACGTCTCCAACTTTTTCCTTTATCTCAACAAATTTTCCGGTAGAATCTATTTCTACAGTTCTTCGTTTAACGCCCGATGACGGTTGGGCAAATAATTTTGTAGGTTTTTGATCATACAAAGAAAGAACGGGAGTGTCTTTTCTTTTATACTTGAAATGTGTAATCCTGGCGGTTGAATCTCTCTGAAGCGAATCTAACCTAATGGAATCTCTTCTCGCTAATTCTGCCCTCAACGCAAGCGTATCGTTTATCGCCGGTTGTTTAAGAGTTAGGGGTGAATTGGTTTTAAGTGAATCCAACTTTTTAATTACCAGGTTCGAATCCTGCATTGGATTATGAAGCGGCAAAGCTGATACAGAAATTGGTGTTAACCTGAGCGAATCTACATTCCTTTGAGTTTCGTTTGAATCGATTACAGCATTAGTAAAGGAAATGGAAAGATCGTTTGGAGTATTTTGGTTTTCTTCCGAAACAAGACCATCTAATTTATAAGATTGTTCTGCATTTTGGTTGGAGGAACTCGCCTGCGCGATCCGAAAATAGGCATCAAACCATAACAAAGGATCAACCTTTGTAGATCGGTCACCGGAAAAACCCATAAGAAGGTAAAACAAAAAGAAAACTGCACATCCGGCAGTTACTTGAAGTAATAGTTCAAATAGATGTACAACAAGACGTTTAATAAGAAAACCTTTGAGCTATGAAAATGTTTTAAAGAGTAAAATATGTTTCGATAAATCCTCTCAATTTTGTGTAGAAATATAAAGAATTCAGATTAAAGCAAAAACTATCTTTTTTGCATTTGAAATTAATGGAAACTCTATGAATAATTTAAGGTAAAATTTTAGCACCGCATAAAATAATCAACAGTCATCAGTTCTCAGTTTTTAATTCTCAGTTTTCATTTATCAGAAATTCAATTAAAGACATTTATTAAAGAGATCAATTCGTATCAATTGGAATAAAATTCCTAATTCGTAATTCCTAATTCTATGAAATGTCTGCCAACTCTGTTTCAACCGAAATGATATCGACCACTTCGCCGTCTTCAACTATTACAGCGCTTAAACGATTGCCGGTATAGACCGAAGTGTCTACATAAACGGCGTTACTCACTTCGCTGTAAGTAACTTTTGCATGCCGGGTGTGTCCAAGGATTTGAAGCTTCCCCAAATTTAATAACGGTTCTCTATTCCAAACCACACCGGTTGATTCGTTAATATGCCGTATACAAAAGTTTTGAAGGAAGGCATCGCTTATCGGTCTATAACCCCGGAACTCTTTACTGTAAACATTAGCAATACCGGCATGAGAAATTAAACAATCTTCTAAGTTGATTGAAAGAGGTGCAACCTCGATGTAATCTAAATGCTTATTTAAAAAGTTCGGCTGTTTATTATAAGCTGAAATCGTTTTTTCGTTCCCGTTGTAACGCCATGATAAGACAAATGGATGTAGCGGTCTTGTATAAGAATATAAGAACATCAGATCGTGGTTTCCTTTTGTAAATTGAATACCTTCATCGATCAGCAGTTCAAAAACCTCAACCGGATAGTTCCCGCGGTCAACTAAATCCCCGGTAGCATACATTATAATATCGTAATATTGCTTACGGGTTTCTTTAATTAATTTGCGCAGAGTAAAATAACAACCGTGGATATCACCAATAACTGCAATCATCAAAACCTAAATGTAGTTATTCTGTTTAGCAAATTGGGTCAACTCATCTTTAAATTTTGGATGAGCTATGCCGATAAGTGAGTTTGTTCGTTCGCGAATCGATTTACCATGCAGTTGCACAACCCCGTATTCCGTAACAACATAATGAACATCGGCACGATTAGTAACCACACCGGCTCCTGGTTTTAAGAAGGAAGCGATCCTTGAAATAGAAAAATCTTTTGTAGTGGAAGGAAGCGCAATGATCGGCTTTCCACCTTTTGAACGGGCTGCGCCGCGAATAAAATCTACCTGTCCGCCAAATCCGCTGTAAATTTTTGTGCCGATCGAGTCCGAACAAACTTGTCCCGTCAGATCAACTTCAATTGCAGAGTTAATCGCAACCATGTTAGCGTTTTGCGAGATGACGAAGGGATCGTTTACATATTCCTGCGGATGAAATTCGATCATCGGGTTATTATGAATAAAATTGTACAACCGTTTTGAACCAAGAACAAAGCCTGCTATCATTTTCCCCTGGTGCAAAGTTTTTTTTGAATTTGTAATTATCCCCTTTTCAACAAGATCAATAATTCCATCGGCAAACATTTCTGTATGGATACCTAAATCTTTTTTGTTTTCCAAAAACCTCAATACGTTATCGGGGATAACGCCTATTCCCATTTGAAGTGTAGAACCATCATCAATTAAATTTGCAATGTTCTCACCTATCCTCGAATAAATATCTACCCATTCCGGAGAAAGATTCCGTTCTGATTGCGGAAGTTCCGGAATCGGTTCATCCATCTCAACGATATATTTTATCTTGCTGATGTGGATGAAACTGTCTCCCAATACGCGCGGCATTTGTTTATTAACCTGCGCAATGATGATGTCCGCTTTTTCGGTAGGAGATTTTGTAATTCCAACCTCAACTCCGTAGGAACAAAAACCGTGTTCATCCGGCGGCGAAATGTGAATTAAAGAAACCTGCGGTTTAATAATTCCCGTTGAAAAAAGTAAAGGAACTTCGTAGAGATAAACCGGAATAAAATCAGCATCTCCACGTGCAAATGATTTTCGCGCTTCGGCTCCCATGAATGTAGCATAATGACGGAAATGTTTCTCCATTCCTATTTCAAAATAAGGAAGCTTCCCAACAGAAAGAGCATGAAAAAGTTTTACATTCTCAAGATCTGCTCTTCTGGCAACCATCGCGTCAATCAGCTTAAACGGCATGGCACAGTTGGAGTGAATGACAATGTTGTCGTTTGATTTAATAACACTTACCGCTTCTTCAGCAGTAACCACTTTCTGAGAATAACTTTTTAGAATACTCGAAGCATACGTAGGTTTAGCAGCAGCATCAGTCATCATACTTCATCTTTATTTTAATTCGTTGAAAAAAAATGGATTCTACGGAACTCAACGTTAAACGTATCGGCAATTATCTCGTTTGAACAATATCCGTTGTGCGTGCAAATTCCTTTAGACAATCCCGCGTCTTCGATAACAGCAGCAGAAAGACCTTTATCGGCAATGTCTAACAGATAATTCAGCGATGCGTTGGTTAATCCATAGCTTGCAGTACGCGCAACCAGTGCAGGCATATTTGGAACACAGTAATGAATAACATTATGCGTAATGAAAGTTGGGTTTGAAATTGTTGTTGGGCGACTGGTTTCGACGCACCCACCCTGATCGATAGAGACATCAACAATTACCGCTCCTTCTTTCATGGTCTTCACCATTTCTTCGGTAACAAGGTGTGGAGTTTTCTCTCCTTTCATTAGCACAGCACCGATAAGTACATCAGCAAATTTTACACCTCGAGAGATGGTGTAAGAATTTGCCATAACGGTTGTAATTTTTCGTTGAAAGGTTTCGTCAATTTTTCTTAATCTATTTAAGTCTCTATCTAAAACGATTACTTGCGCCCCTCTTCCGAGAGCAGCTTTTGCCGCGCTTGTACCAACAACTCCGGCACCGATAATTACAACTGCAGCCGGAGCAACACCGGTAATTCCACCAAGCAATACGCCTCTTCCGAAATTGGTTTTACTTTCCAACAATCCTTCTGCAACTTGAATCGCCACAGGTCCCGCAATTTCACTCATTGATTGCAGTACCGGAAGTCCGGTTTCATCCTCTATTAATTCATATCCGATAGCCGTAACTTTTTTTGCAAGCAGATTCGAGAGAACTTTTTTTTCGCTTACCACAAGTTGAAGGAAAGAAAAAAGAATTTGATTCTCCTGCAAGTACTCTGATTCTTCTTCAGAGATACGAGCAACTTTGGCAATAATTTCAGAGCGCTGAAATACTTCTTCGGTCGAATAGACGATTTTAGCGCCGAGAGATTTGTATTCTTCATCCGAAAAATGACTCTCTTCTCCTGCCCCTTTTTGAACATAAACCGTGTGCCCGGCTTTTATTAACGCATCAACACCGGCGGGAGCTAATGCCACACGCTTTTCTTCAAACTTACCTTCTTTTGGAATTCCAATTCGCATAATTACTCTCTTCTGTTAGACTTTTTTAGCATATTCCAAACATGCTTTAATATCTTCCGGTTCTAAAATCGGATAGGCATTTAAAATATTCTCAACCGATTCTCCAGCAGCTAAATATTCCAGTACTGTGGCAACTGTAATCCTCATACCTCTTAAAATCGGTTTCCCATTACAAATATTCGGGTTGATTGTCACTCTATCAATATAATTTTCCATTTTCAAAAACCTTTTTTAGAAACTTATCAAATTTAATCGATCAAAACAATTCTAACTTATGAACGAAGTTTCTTCATGTGAATAAAACTTCTTTTTTTAGAAATTTAAAGCTCCGCATTTCCTTTGGCGTATCGTTTTATTTTTTGCGTAGTAGTTTTTTCAAATTCCTGCTGGCGAATATAGAACTTTTTGATTTGTTTAAATGATGATAGTTGCTCATTCGTCTCTTTGATCACTTCACTTATTTTTTGCTGGATCAACTCTTCCGTAATGGGAACATTATTTCTTTCCGAATATTCAATAAATGCTTCCGCATCAACAAAAATTTGCGCGGCGATTCGCTCATCATGCTTATCATCTTTTTCGCCAAAGACAAGTGATTCCAACACATAAGGACTGCGGTGCAAAATGTCTTCGATCTCTTCCGGGAAAATATTTTTGCCGTTGTTCGCAATGATCACATTCTTTTTTCTGCCGCTGATGTGCAGAAATCCCTCTTCATCAAAACGTCCTAAATCGCCGGTCTTGAACCAGCCGTCTTCGAAAGCTTCGGTGGTAATTTTTTCATTTTTATAATAACCGAGCATGATACTCGGACCTTTGGCGAAAATCTCTCCAACTCCTTCTTCATCAGGCTGATTTATTTTGATTTGAATTCCGGGCAAAGGTAAACCGGCGGCGTTATCTTTAAAATTATCGAGCTGATTAAGAGCCAATATTGGCGAGGTTTCTGTTAAACCGTAACCTTGTACAAAGTTAAACCCGAATTCCCGCAATCCTTTTGATACCTTTGGATCAGGCGCAGCGCCGCCTGCAATGAAGAGACGAACTGAACCACCAAATTTATTATGCAATTCATGAAATATTTTTTTCTTTGAATTTTTCAAGCCGAACTTTTCGGCAAAATCCGTGACTGTAATCAACGGTTTCATTATTGCCGATTTAACTTTATCTTTTTCTATCGCTTTATATATGGCGCGAAACATTTTTTCGAATAATAACGGAACACCAAGCAGCATCGTTGCATGAACTTTTTGAATATCTTCCGAAACGGTTTTTAATGACCGGGCAAAATGCACTGAAGCGCCGCTGTAAACCGGACACAAAAATCCGCACGTGCATTCATATGTATGATGGATTGGCAGCACAGAGAGAAATTTATCTTCGGGGAAAATGAAAAGCATTTTGGTCATGCTCATCAGATTTGCAACCAAATTCGATTGGCTTAACATCACTCCCTTTGCTCTTCCAAGCGAACCTGATGTAAAAATAATTTCTCCAAGTTCGTCAGGATTAATTTTGGGCAGTTGATTAACTGTTATCGGCTGCGTAGTAGAAATCATTTCAAACATCGAAAGAAATGTCTCGTTCTTCTGCTTCATGTCCATCGAGATGCAATGTTTCAACCGTATAAGCACATCTTTTTTTTCAGCCAACAACTGCTGATATGTATCCGCAAAAATAATTGCTTCGGCATCCGATTCGTGTATAATATTTAGTATTTCATTTGTAGTAAGGTTCTTGTCGATCGGAACAACAACATAATTGAAACACATTAGAGTGAGATACGAAATTCCCCATTGCACACGGTTATCACCGATAAGTGCAATATGCGTTCTTTCTTTTATTCCCAGTTGTTGCAGGGCTGTTCCGAATCGTAAAATGTTCTCCAGCAATTCTTGATAAGTGACTTTTGAAATGGGTGTATTCGCCAAATCCTCGAGCGCTAATTTTTTGTTGTGCTTCTGGGAAGACTTTATCACCATATCTTGCAAAGAAGAAATAAACGGGACATCATACATCTTAATATTTGCAGCCATCAAAACTCCTTTTGTGAGTTGTTAGTAGATAATGGTTTGTTGTTTGTAACAACTACCAATTAATAATTTTTACTTTTAAACAATTTCCAAACATCGCTCAAGGTCTTTTAAAATATCATCAACGTTTTCAAGTCCGCATGCAAGACGAATTCCTCCCGGATGGATTCCCGACTCGAGCAATTTATCCGCAGGAACCGCTGAATGCGTCATAGAAGCCGGATGCTCGATCAACGTTCGAGTATGCCCAAGACTTACTGCCAGCGTCATAGTGTAAGCATTCTTTGCTGCGTAGTTCATAAATTTTCTACCCAGTTCGCGCATTTCTTGGTTTGAGTTTCCTTTCAGCGCAAAAAAGAGCAAACTACCAGGAGCAAAATTTCCGTTGAAATCTGTCATCTGCTTTTGTGCTAATTCATAGTATTTAAACGAAGGTAAACCTGGATAGTTTACCAATTCAATTTTGGGATGAGAAGAAAGATACTCCGCAATTTTCTGAGCGTTTTCGATCTGCTTGCTGATGCGGAGCTGCAGAGTCGGCAATCCATAAGTAAGCACTGTCCATGCGGCTTTTGTGTTAAGTACAGCGCCAAAATCTTTTCGGTACAAAACGAGCGAATCATAAAAAGATTTTCTTCCAATAACAACGCCGCCCATATCTGTCCCGAATCCGCCGATTCCTTTTGTTAAGGAATGGATTGTAAAATCGGCGCCGAGTTCAATCGGTCTTTGGCAGTATGGAGTTGCAAAAGTATTATCAACAACGATGTAAATTTTTTCCGATTCATTTCGCTTTGCATTTACTTCATCAAGAATTTTTCTGATTGCGCCGATATCAATAATATCTAAATTCGGATTAGAAGGAGATTCAAAATAGACTACTCTGGTTTTTTCAGTTAGCGCTTTGTAAATATTTTCCGGCTCGGTCAGATCAACTTGATTATTTTTGATTTGATATCTCGGATACCAATTGTTAAGTAGTGAGAAAGTGCATCCATAAAGCGTTCTGTGAGAAATAATTTCATCACCGGTTTTTGTGAGGATTCCCAAAATACCGGAGATGGCTCCCATTCCTGTGGAGAATGTTAGCGCCATTTCACCTTTTTCAATGTAAGCGAGATTCTCTTCAAGTAAGTCTTTGTTTGGTTCGCCGAGACGATCATAAATATAAATCGGTCGGGAGTTTTCGGTCATGAAGTCGGAGTGAGCAAATTCGGAAAATCCTTCGGCGCCGCGTTCTACCGAGTCTAGCCGAAAGATTACCGATGAAGTAAGCGGTGCAACAACATGATGTGCGTAATCCCATTTATTCGATTTGTTTTTACCATAAATGAGATGTGTCTCCATTGAATAAGTTTCATCATCAATGGATTCGTTGTTAATTAAAGAATCATTTTCCTTTTTCATCATCTTCCCTGAGAAAAATTTTGTAAAAAATATATTTAAACTTAGCTATTTCTTTTCTAATTGGGAAACCGATGAAGATCGATGCGATCAAATGGAAAACTTCATCATACGTTATTCCTTGTTCGATATTCAATATTTAAAAGAGGGGCAAAAAAAATCATTCCCTACCAACACTACACTATTCTTTCACACCACCCATCATTATTCCTTTAATATAATATTTTTGGAGCGCCAAAAAGACAATCACAACGGGGATAATTGTTACTACCGATCCAGCCATCATTAGTTCGGGATCTTTTGTATGTTCCCCCATCAAGTTAGCAAGAGCAACCGGCAGCGTGTACATTGAATTGTCTGTAAGCACGATCAATGGCCAAAGAAAATCATTCCACGTTCCAAGAAAAGTGAACAACGCAAGCGTTACCAAAATTGGTGTACAGAGAGGAAGTATAATTTTCCAATAAATTTGGAAATCGGTTGCACCGTCTATTCTTGCTGATTCGAGAAGACTATCGGGAATTGAAAGAGCGTATTGCCGGATCATAAAAATTCCGAAAATGTTTGCTAATCCAGGAATTACGATAGCCATGTAAGTGTTTATAAATCCCATTTCTTTTAGCATTAGGAACAAAGGAAGCATCGTAACTTGTGCAGGAATTATCATCGAACTTAAAAGAAGTGTAAAAAGTTTATCCTTTCCGCTAAATCTGAATTTAGCAAAAGCATAACCTGCCATTGAGTTGAAAAGGAGTGAAACAGTAGTAACAAGTAATGAAAGAATTAAGCTGTTGAAGAAATTTGAAAGCGCATTCAATCTTGTAAAAAGTGTCTGGAACTGAATAAGCGTTGTAACATCCGGGAAAAATCGTGGCGGATAAACGCTCGCATGCCCGTCAGCCATCAACGATGCGGAGATCATCCAGAAGAACGGGGCAAGCGTTAGGATTGCCGAAACGCTTAAAAAAAGATAGAGAAAAACTTTTTTCATACTATGCATGTTTCAATTTCTTTTGAATAAAAGTTTGGATGACGGTACCAAGAAAAATAATAAAGAAGAGTACAAATGCAATCGCCGCCGAATATCCCATATTCCACCAGCGGAATCCTTCCTGATACATGTATTGAACAATACTCAACGTTTTATTTAGCGGTCCGCCTTGCGTCATGATATATGGTTCGGCAAATAATTGAAAGTAGCCGATCATCGTGATAATGCTGATGAAAAGAGTTGTGGGCACAAGCATCGGCAAAGTGATTGAACGGAATTGCTGCCACCACGAAGCGCCTTCGATTGTTGCGGCTTCATAAAGATCTGATGGAATGTTGTTCAATCCTGCAATAAAAATGATCATGTTGTAACCAAAATTTTTCCAAACAGACATCAATACAATTGCCGGCATCGCCCAAAAAGGATCACCGAGCCAATCAACCGGATTGACATGAAAAAATCCTAAAAGATAATTCAACAAACCAAACCGCGGATGATAAATGAAACGCCAAACGATTGCAACGGCAATAAGCGTAGTGACAACCGGCATAAAATAAGAAAGACGGAAAATCCCTTTGAACTTTACAAGTTTAGCATTTAATAACATTGCTGCAAAAAGAGAAACACAAACGGAAAGTGGGCCTGCAAGAATTACAAAGAAGAGTGTGTTTTGCAGCGCCGTCCAAAACAACGGATCCTCAAATAATTGTGTATAGTTGCGCAGCCCGATAAACCTTGCGTTAGAAAAATTGCCGAGTGAATAAATGTCGAAATCTGTAAAACTGATAACGAATGCCGAGATCACCGGAATGAAAAAGAAAACAAAGATCGCAAGCATTGCCGGACCAAGAAAAATAATGAGCGCTTTAAGATTGTTATTCTTCATAAATTTCTATCTTAATGTTTACTGCTGCCGACAGATGATATTTGCTTCTTGTCATTTGGAATTTCTCTCTATCATCCATCTTCTTTTTTCTAAAATTATATTTACATCACCATCCATCGCTTTCATTGCTTCTTCTACGCTCATTGTACCACGAGCCGTGTATTCGGCGTATTGCTGTAGTTTAGAAAAAACGATCTGTTCCCACTCAGGAATTTTCGGTGTCGCTTGAACATTTTGGAACTGATCATAAAAAGCTTTCAGATAAATATCATCTTTTAAAGATGGATCGTTCCAGGCTTCTTTTACTGCGGGCAAATCATTTATTAAGTGAAACAATTCAACTTGAACTTTGGGTGTTGAAAGATATTCAATAAACTTCCATGCCGATTCTTTTTTCTTCGAGTGTTTCGACATCACCAAACTTGAACCGCCTGCGAGTGAAACGCCCGGATATTTTTCATTAGAGATATTCGGCAACGGTGCGGTCATCCATTTATCAGCAAGATTCCCTTTCATCCATTTTTTAAACTCGTTAATGTTCCATGGACCGGAAATGTACATGTTGAGATATTCTTCTGCGAACGCTTGATAAATATTCGTTACCTGCGATACGCTCATCGGCGCAAGTTTTTCTTTTATAAAATTGATTAAGAAAGAAAAAGCAAATTCAAATTCTTTCGACTGGAAATTTCCGTACGTCGCATTATTTTTTAATAGCTTCGCTTTCGCTTGCAAACCGAAAATTACAAACGGCGCCCATTCATTTGTTGGAATGTAAATGGGATATTTATCAACCGGAAGATTTGCCTTTATTTTTTTTGAACAATCGTACAACTCATCCCACGTTTTAGGAGGTGAGTTATATCCCGCTTTTGCCAAAACATCTTTGCGGTAAAACATCACGCGCGTGTCAACGTACCAGGGAATTCCGAATACTTCATTGTCAAGAACGTTCGTATCCCAAATTCCTTCAAAATATTTTTCTTGGTTTACGATGGAAGATTTTTGAATCCATGAATTTAACTCCTCAATAGCGCCGAGTGCAGAAAACTGAGGAACCCACGTATTACCAAGTTGATACACATCGGGCGAGTTCTCACTTGCATACGCTGTAACAAGTTTTTCCTGCGCCGCAGTCCAGGGAACCATTTGTACTTTTACTTTTATTCCCGGATTTTGTTTCTCAAATTCCGGCACAAGTTTTTGAACGAATTCCCCTTCAGCGCCCATCGCCCAAAAACTAATTTCGGTTTGGGAATCTTTTTTTTGATTGCATGAAAGGAAAAGAACCGAGAGGATAAAAAACAAAATGCACGCGGATTTCGCTGATAGAACGGATTTCAACGGATTAACAAAACCCGAGTGGAGAAATTTTTTCTGATTCAACTGTTTTACTCTTCTCAACAAAAGGCTTTTCATTTAAGTATCAACATCTTCTTCGTTTCAATAAATTGTTCTGTTTTCAATTGGTAAAAGTAAATTCCGCTCGATAAATTATAATCTGTCGATTGGAAATTAGTATGATACTTTCCTGCACTCTGCATTTCATTTACCAACTCAGCAATTTGATTTCCAAGAACATCGAATATTTTTAGAGTTACAAAACTATTTGCAGCGAGTTTATAACTTATAATAGTTTCCGGATTAAATGGATTGGGATAATTCTGTTCCAATGCAAATTCAGTTGGTATCCCGTTTTTAGTTTGAACATCTGTCGGATCGGGGACGAAACCTATTTTATTCATCGCGCTGTCTATCTCAGCATTTTTCATAAAATTATTCCATAGTAACTGAGATCGGTAATTCTCTACCATGCCGATAATCGGACCTTGATCGATCGCAATATAACTCGATGCATACCAATTTTCTTTTACATTAAATGCATCTTTAAATCCGTAGATTCCCCAAATTCTAGCGCCATAAGTAAAATAGAAATTCTTTAACGTCATGATAGATTCAGTTGGCGTATAAGGCATTGAAGATAAAGCCGCTGTTGGAGAGATTGTTCCGTTATCACGCGAAACTTCATGAACACCATAACCAAACGGATCATCGCTTGCGGTCATTCCCCATGTAAGAATATTATAACCGGGCATTCCTTTTGGATTTAGTTTTGCATACTCACGCTGGATCAGCGAATGATTTTTGTTGTTCACAAAATAATTTGTGAACGAATCTTTTTTATTTCTTGGATCGAATCCCAAAAAAGAATAGTGAGCGAAAAATAATGGTCCGCCGTAATCCCAGCCGACATCAAGCTTGTAACCGTAAAAAATTTTTCCATTTTTATAATAGGAGTTGCCTGCCCAACCGTTTTTGAATAGACTTGCGGGAACTCCGTGCGTTGGCGAAGCGATCCCAAGAATATAAACGATCATCGCTTCACTCCATCCTGCTATCTGCATGTTTATTTGCCATGCATAATTGGGCGACCAATGCCAGTATAAAAAATTACTGGATGCCGTTCTTCTGTACCAATCAAATTCGGCTGATTCCCACAGACGTGTAGTTACTGCACGGATCGAGTCTTCACCCGCAACATTTTGGTCGAAATATTTTCTTGCAGTAAGTAATCCTTGAAGCATGAAAGAAGATTCAACCAAATCACCTCCGTCATCCAAAGCACCAAACGGAATTACTTTTCCCGTTTGCCCATTAAGCCAATGAGACCAAATTCCGTGGAAGCGGTCAGCTTTCGTTTCGAGGAAATTAGCAATTTTCAAGATGCGTTCGGTTCCTTGCTGACGTGAAATAAATCCACGTTCAATTCCAACGAGAACCGCCATCACTCCAAATCCCGAACCACCGATTGTAACCGTATTGCCTGAACCGTATCGTTCGCGGATAAGACCAGACCCAGGATGAGCATAATCCCAAAAATATCTGAACGTTGCTTCTTGCAGCATCGTTAACAACTCGTTATCATTCATAATTCGCGTTGTTGCGGTTACCTCGGCACTCAATTCCGATTCGTTAAAACTTCCATCAATTGCAGAAACTTTATAGGTTCCGCTCAAGTCCTGCGCACCGACAAAGTCGGTAAAAAATCTATCTTCTCGCGCCGCTGTTCCAATTTGATTATAATTTCCATTAACAAACTTGTAAATTCTATAACCGGTAACACTGGTTTCGGAATTCAAATCCCATGAAATATCAATATGTCTGTAATACCCTTTCGCAGAGACATTTTGCGGCTTCCCCGGTGGTGTTAAACTTGCTGCAGAAGACATGCGAATTTCATCAAGATAAAATAAATGTTGAACAGCATCAGCCGTATTTTGTCCGAAGAAAATTGTTTTGATCATTGTTAAATCTGCACTTCCAGGATTCGTTTTGAATACTGAGAGAGGAACAGCAATCTTGAACCATGCATTCATCGGAAGAGTGGAAACATAATTCGACAAAGGTTGTTTTGAAGTTTTGGCGCCGGTTAAATCTTCTAAATAAACTATCGGCAGATCGGAGATAGCGATCGAAGTGGTTGTATATGCCATAAAGACGAGAGAATCTTTTGTTGTTACATCGCGACCGGGCCAATCAATTCCCGCCACAGCAATTCCCCAATCTCCGCCGGACAAAGATGTATATTTCAAACGAAGTGAGTTTGTTCCGGAATATTTTATCGTAGTTTCAACCGGAAATTTATTTGTGTTGATCAGTTCAAGTAAACTTCCGTTGCTCGAAAAGCCCCAACTCGGATCGTAGTAAGAAGCAGCGGGACTATCATTAAAAAAAACGAAATCTTGCGCAAAACTTTTCATCGACAAAATGATTAGAGAAACGAAGATTATTCTTATGTATTTCATTGTTATCCTAACTTTCTATTTTTTTGCAACGATTAAAAATGCTAATTCACTTTGATCCAGTATTGTTTCTTTTGATCTTAACAATACTTGGATTTTGTTCCTTCCATATTTCATTTCTTTCGGTAGATAAAAGATCAAAGATTCCCAGAAGAAAAATTTATTGTCATTTTCTTTTATCGTAAAATTTGTAACTTCAAGCAAAACTTTATCTTTCCAGATGAAAGATAGTGAGCAGTTTTTAAATAATTTGTGCGAATCGTTAATCACCCAAATATCAGAATTGAATTTTGCTTCCGGGAGATAAACATCTTGTCTAAGCCGGATTGAAAGCAGCAGCGGTTTAAATGCTTGCTGTAACGCTTTGTACCCGGACTTTTTCTTTCCATAAAAATCAACGATCGACCAGGTAATGGAAGCCCAGCAATCAACAAACATAAATTGAAAAATCCCGGTGATGCCGTTATTTTTTTTTCGTCTGTAAAACTCTGTTGCAGTTTTCAGAAGATCAGCCTGGTATGCTTGTGAATTTTTTATAAACTCACCGACATTTTTCCCGCGCTCGATCTTGGCAATATTAAAAGTCTGATCGAATTGAAAATTATGATATTCCCATTCCTTCCAATCATACTTGCTTATTGCTTTCGGAGATAAAAATTTTTTAAGTGAAGAAATTTCCGGAAGAGCTTGCGCTCCAAATTCGGTTACAAGCGGACCCATTGGTGTTGCTGCATAATGTTCTTTCTTTCCCCAATACCAACCGTCATAAGGATGCTCTTCAAAATTAGAAGCTAGGCGGATAATGCGGGAATTGTCCTCACTTAAAACAGCAGCATATAAAAGTTTATCAAGCGTTTCAATCTGTTCTCCCGGTTCGTTATGGCAGCACCAAAAAGCGATTGAAGAATGGTTGTTTAACTGCCGCACCATATCTTTTATTTGTGCAACTGCGTTTTGAGCAAATTCTTTTGAGTTATCATACGTCCACTGAAGCGGAAAATCCTGCCAGAGTAAAATTCCTTGTTTGTCAAATTCATCGTACAATTCTTTCCGGTTAACATGCGCATGCACACGAACAGCGTTGATGTTTGCAGCTTTAATGTCGCTTACAAGTTTATTTATTTTAGCGGAAGAGAGTTTACTTAGAAACTGCGTGGGAATAATATTTGTCCCGCGGAGAAATAGCTTTTTACCATTTAGATAGAAATTTTGATCTGCATCCAAATAGACTTCTTTAATTCCAAAAGTTTCTACTCTTGGGCAAAACAATTCAGAAGATATTTCAAGTTGATAGAGTTCCGGTTTTCCGGTATCCCAGCTAAACCAAAACTTCGGGTTTTCAATTTCAAATGAAAAAGAAAATGAATCTTGTTTAGGTTTTATATTGACGGAAAATTCTTTTTGCAGAATTTTCTTCCCGGAATTTATTACGCCAATTTTTATTTTTGAAGTGATCGACCGGGAAATATTATTCAGATATGAGGCAGCGACAGTTATTTTCGCCTTCTCTTTATTGGCTGAAATGGCACTGCCTACTTTAACATTTTCAAGAAATACTTTTTCACCGATAACTAATTCAACATCATTCCAAATCCCGCCGGTGTTTTGATCTTGTCCGAATTCATAACTCCAGCCGCCGGGTCGGCAATCGTGATGATTAAAAATTCCTTTTATCAATTTTTTCTTCAAAGGCCAAACTTCACCGGGCGTTTCTCTTGGCGAAGTAACTTTTAAAACTAAGAAGTCGTTTCCATGTTTCAACGATTTGGAAACGTTAAATGCAAATTTTTGAAAATACCCTTCGTGCTTCCCGATATTTTTTCCGTTCAACCAAACATCGGCAAAATAATCTACTCCCTTAAAAAGTAGAACAGAAATGTCGTCTTCAGTAAAATCACTTTTCACATTGAAATTGGTAGCAAACCAGATTGATCCGTTGAAATTATGAAAACCTTCACATTCCCAGTTTGAGGGAACAGTAATTTTGTTTTTTAGATTTTGATCTATAAGTTTTTGAATTTCAGCATACGAATATTTACTCCCGAAGTCGGTTACATAATTCCACGATCCGTTAAGCAAAATATTTTTCGATTGGATCTTCATGTTAAATTCTTTTTTCGCTCTCGGAATTGAAATACATTACTTTGGAAAGATCAATCGCAAAATCTGAATTCAATTGTAAGGAGGGATTTTCTCTCGCGGAGATTCTCGCTGTTATCTGTACTTCGTCGAGAACAAAGTAAACAAATGTTTCATTTCCCATCGGTTCTACTAAATCAACTTTTACATTAATTTTTGCAAATCGAGAAGTATCTACTCCAGTTGAAGCACCATACATATCTTCAGGTCTTATTCCAATCCAAACTTTTTTGCCGATAAAATTTCTCAATCTTGTCTCATCAATTTCCGGGATTTCAAACGCGAATGAACCTTTATCGCTTGAGAAGAAAAGTTTATCGTGGTCTACAATTGTACCAAGAATGAAGTTCATTGCCGGACTTCCGATAAATCCCGCAACAAATTTATTTACCGGTTTTTGGTACAATTCCATCGGAGGGGCAACTTGCTGCACAACTCCTTTATTCATCACAACAATGCGGTCTCCCATCGTCATCGCTTCAACTTGATCGTGTGTTACGTAAACGATTGTCGCTTCCAATTTCTTATGGAGTTTTGAAATTTCGGTGCGCATTTGCACGCGTAGTTTTGCGTCAAGATTGCTCAGCGGCTCATCAAATAAAAACACTTTTGGTTGTCTAACAATCGCTCTTCCCAAAGCTACTCTTTGTCTCTGCCCGCCGGATAACTCTTTTGGTTTTCTATTAAGATATTCCTCAAGCCCCAAAATTTTTGCCGCTACATCTACTCTTTTAATAATTTCTTCTTTCGAAAACTTTCTAATTTTTAATCCGAAAGAAATATTATCAAAAACAGACATGTGCGGATAGAGCGCGTAATTCTGAAACACCATAGCAATGTCGCGGTCTTTTGGCGGGATCGAATTCACAAGTTTTTCATCGATAAAAAGTTCTCCGGCTGAAATGTCTTCCAAACCGGCGATCATTCTTAGTGTGGTTGATTTTCCGCACCCTGACGGACCAACGAGCACAACAAATTCTTTGTCCTCGATTTCAATTGATACATCGGAAACTACCCGGTTTCCTTTATCATAATCTTTACAAATATTTTTAAGAGTTACATTCGCCATAGCACCAAGTTTTATTAATTATAAAATACTGCTTTATTTAAGAACTAAGAACAAATTCACACTCTGTTAATAAACTCCTCTTAATCATAATCTTGTTCTTAATCATAATCATGTTCTTAATCTTACTCCGGTTGGACAAGAGGAATGCGGAATAAGATTATGATTATGATTATGATTAAGAAATCAAACTAACTTTTACTTTACTTTGTTAAATGAACAATCACTTCGCATTCGCTTTTACTTTGCGGCAGAATGAGATTTGATGTCTGTTCAACTCCGTCAACGGAAATTTTTGCTACTCCGCTTGAGACATGTCCAGTGTTAATCACTTTTATTTTATAAGTACAATTTCTAAAAACTCTTTTAACTGAAAATGAATCCCAGTCTTTCGGAATACATGGATCGATCAACAAACCATCGTGTGTTGCACGAACGCCAAGTATCCAATCGACAACAACTTTAACAAACCAGGAAGCCGATCCGGTGTACCACGTCCATCCGCCCATTCCATAATTTGGAGAGTCGGGACCATCAATATTTCCCGGTGTTACAAACGGTTCGGCAACATATAGATCGGGATTCATTCCGCTGTAAATTGGATTGAGGCGCTTATACGCTTCGTATGCCATGTCACCGTTTTTCAGTAAAGCATAAGCCCAAACAGCCCATGTTGCTGCATGTGAATAGACTCCTCCATTCTCTCTTCTTCCCGGTGCATAGCGAGAAAGATAACCGATATGGTTGTCAGGTTTACTGTAAGCCGGGAAATGTAGTAACGCACCGTTATTTTTTAGAAGATATTTCCCGACCGATTCCATCGCTTGCTCTTGTTTTTCTTTTGGAGCTATTCCGCTTATCACCGACCATGTTTGAGGATTGAGCCAGATAAATGCTTCTTTATTTTCTTTACTTCCAATTTTCTGTCCCGAATCTTTTGTTGCTCCCCAAAACCATTCGCCATCCCAGGCATTTGCATCAAAAGATTTTTTCAAAGCATCGGCTTTTTCATTATACTGATCAGCTAATTCATTTTCGTTGATCGATTTTAAGACTGCTACAAATCTTTTAAGGGTTGTGTAGAAAAATTGTGTCAACCAAATTGATTCCCCTTTCCATTCAAGCCCGACAGCGCTTAAACCATCGTTCCAATCTCCGGCGCCGATAAGCGTTAAACCTCTTTCACTTAATCGCTTTAAAACTTTATCAAAAGCTTTTAGCGAATGTTCTAGTAGACTTCCCTTTTTTTCAGAATCGTAGTACGGTTCAACCGATTTTAGAATTTCATAATTTCCGGTTTCCTCTATGTAATGTGTGATGATGTATGGAAGCCACAGCAAATCATCTGTCATTTCAGTTCGGAGACCCGTTTCAGTTATTGGATGCCACCAATGTAAAACTGTACCGTCTTCAAACTGATGTTTTGCATGCAGTTTGATCTGTTTTTCCGTATAAGCCGGATCGATCGCCAAATAAACCAGACTATCCTGGAGTTGATCTCGAAAACCGAATGCACCGCTTTGTTGATAATATGCTGTTCTCGCCCAGAGTCTGCCGGCAATTGCCTGATACCGGAACCATTTATTTACAGCGAGATTCATCGCCTCATCGGGAGTTTCAATTTCCAATTTACCCAAAAAGTTTGCCCAGAAAGTTTTTACTTCCGTCAATGCAGAAACAATTTTTTCTTCGGTGTTGAACTTTTCTATTGATGCACTTATTTCATTTTTGTTTTCTTTCAAACCGAAATAGAATGCAGCTTGCTGGGTAGATTTAGGATCAATCGCCAGATCAATTTTAATGGTGCCGATTGAGTCGTTCCACTTTCCGGTCTTCTTTGTAAGTTTTTCATTCGTTATTCCCTGCGGAGTTGCAAGCGTGTTATTCTGACCGATGAATGCTTCTTTATCGCCTTCATAATCGGAAATTTTTCTATTTGAAGAAATAAATCCAAAGTAGTTGTATTCAATGTTCCAATGTCCGCGTTCTCCAAGCGGAATTTCCCACAATCTTTTTGTTCCGATCATTGCATTTGCTTTTTCATCAAATTCCGTTTCGATAAAAGTTTTGTGGAATTCTCTATGAAAATCTTCCGAAGAACCGAGGCACCATTCAAAATATGAGAAGATTGAAAGATCAATTTTTTCATCTCGTGTATTCTCAATCTTGAAATCCCATACTTCAATTGATTCCTTCATTGGAATAAAAATGGTGAGAACGATTTTTACACCCTTATATTCGGAACTGAAAACCGCGTATCCAAAACCATATCTCACTACATAATTATCGAGAGGCGTTTTAACGATGTTCCATGTTGGACTCCAAACTTCTCCGGTTTGGTTGTCTTTTATGTAAAAATATTTTCCCCAATTATCCTGGATCATATCTTGATGCCAGCGGTTTAACCGATTGAATTCAGAATGTGTCAGCCAGCTAAATCCCCCGCCGGTTTGTGAAATGACTAATCCGTAATCTCCATTTGAAATAACGTTAACCCACGGTTTGGGAGTAAAAGGTGTCTTAATTATATATTCATTTCCATCGTTGGAAAATTGTCCGTATTTAGTTGAGTATGTATTCATTTATTTTTTTGTCTGTGTTAAGGTTAAACTGAACCGCCGGCAATTAATTCCGTTGGCACCGTAATATGTTTGAAATCATCTATCGCTGTTTTATTCATCCGTTGGATCAAAATGGTTGCCGCTTCTTTTCCAAGTTCATAAATAGGAACATGCAGAGTCGTTAATCGAGGATTAAGAAATTGTGAAGCGAAAATATCATCGAATCCCGCTACGCCAAAGTCGGTCGGAATTTTAAGATTTAACTGCCTTGCCGAGATATAACAGCCAATTGCCATCATATCATTTGCGGCGAAAATCACTTCCGGGCGCTCTTTTAATTTTAATAATTTTGTGCTCGCCGATTGACCGCCAAGGGTCGTAAAATCTCCTTCAATTATCCAATTTTTATTAACCGGGATTCCATTATCCTCTAATGCATTTAAGTAACCGCGTTGTCGTTGGATAGCATCATTGTTTTTCGATGGTCCGGAGATGTGAGCAATTTTTTTAATTTTTTTAATATTTATTAAATAATCGGTTAAAGAATAAGCTCCGTTATAATTATCTATGCTGATCGAATCACACTTGTCAAAGTCTCTCTTCCCGGAAATTACAACGGTTGGAAGATGATTTAACCTGAGAATTTTTCTCACCTCATCGTCAATTGCGGGAGTCATCAAAATTATTCCCCCAACAATTCCCCGGCTCATAAAATCGATGATCGCTTCGGCAGTTGAACGTTTTCCTTGCGAACTGGAAACCATCGTGTAATATTTGTTCAGGTAGCAAACTTCATCCACACCATGAATGATTTCCATGAAAAATTCGCCGTAAATGTCGGGCATTACCAATCCGATTATGTTGGATTTCTTTGTAACAAAACTTCGCGCTAATAAATTAGGTTTATAATTAAGCTGCGAAGCCATTGCAAGCACTTTTTCTTTCGTCTCTTTTGTTACGGACGGATCGTCATTTAGCGCCCGGCTTATTGTAGCTGTAGAGACTCCACACTTCAGAGCCAATTCTTTAATTGTAATTGTCATTTTTTAAATTTATTTTAATGTAATCGTTTTCATGTAAAGAAATTTATCAAATTATTCTCATTTTATCAAATATTATGAAAAAAATTAAGGGATGAATTGCTATGAAATTCAAATTATGCCTCAGTTTCCTCTTCGCTTTTTTGGTTGTTCCTTTTGCCTTTTCGCAACAGGCATTTACCATCGATGACTTTGCCGACACCAAAAAGTGGAAAGTTAATGCTTCTGATCTCGTAGAAGTTTCAACTTCTACTGTTCCCGGTGTTTCTGGAGATTGTTTGAAACTTGATTTTAATTTTGTCGGTGGTTCAGGTTATGGCGGAATTCAAACTCAACTTCCCCTCTCACTTCCGGCAAATTACGAATTCTCATTCTACTTAAAGGCAAATTCGCCTAACAACAATCTTGAGTTTAAACTGCTGGACACCGAAGGAACGAGCGTTTGGTGGACAATTTACCGGGATTACACTTTCCCGAAAAATTGGGTGAAAATAAAAATTAAACAGAGACATATCTCAAAAGCCTGGGGACCAACAACCGAAATAAAACCTACGATAATCGATAAAATTGAATTTATGATCTCTTCTGTAAATGGCGGCAAAGGAACGCTTTATTTTGATGACTTTACTTTTACTCCGCTTGATTCGGTACAAGATTATAACTATACACCGGAAGTAATTTCTCCGATTGGGACTACCGCTCTATCAAATAGTCTCTTTGATAAAAACTTAAATACCGAATATTCACTTACATCAAAAAACGATGCAAGTATTATTATTGATCTTCATCGAACACGCGAATTTGGCGGATTAAAAATCGATTGGAGTGAAGAGAAATTTGCGAAAGAATTCACTGTTTCTCTTTCTGAGGACAACAAAAGTTGGAAAACTGCCTACACGGTTAAAGATGCGAATTGTGTTACAAGTTTTATTCCGTTGCCGGAAGCTGAAGCGCGTTATCTAAAATTGGATTTGAAGAAATCGGGATATGAAAACGGATATTCGATAAAAGAAATTGAATTACTGAATCTTGATTTTTCATCATCGCCGAATAACATTTATAAAACAATGGCAAAAGAAAAACCGCGCGGATTTTTTCCAAAATATCTTCTTGATGAAGCTTCTTACTTTACAGTTGTTGGTGTAAACGGTGATAGAAAAGAAGCTTTGATAAATGAAGAAGGTCAAATTGAAGTTGATAAATCTTCTTTCTCGCTTGAACCTTTCATCCTCAATAATGGAAAATTTTTGACATGGAACGAAACAAAAATTAATCAATCACTTGAAGAAGATTACCTCCCAATTCCAATCGTTAAACGTACATCGGATAATCTTCAGCTTACAATAAAGACATTCGCTGATAGAGAAGCCGGTAATTCAACGCTGAATATTTCCTACAGACTAAAAAACACATCGGGTAAAAGACAATCCGGCAAAATCTATTTCGCAATCCGCCCTTTTCAAGTGAATCCTTCATATCAATTCCTAAATACTCAGGGTGGAATTGCAAAAGTTGAATCGATAACCTATGCTAATGATAAAGTTGTGATAAATAACGACAAAGTAATTTACTATTTGAACCAACCAGATAATTTTGGAGCATCTGATTTTGATCAAGGAGACATTGTTGAATTCATTGCTCAAAACAATCTACCTAAAGAAAGAAATGTGGCTGATGAACAAGGTTTTGCCTCTGCAGCTTTTGAGTATCAATTTACTTTAGCGCCGGGAGAAGAAAAGATTTTTCATTTTGTTTCTCCTTTTCATACTTCAACGTTAACGATGCCTACTTTTGTTTCTGATGCTGAAAGAAATAAATATTTTGATGTTAAACTCGATGGAGTAAAAAAGTTTTGGAAAGAAAAACTTAATGTGCTTGATATAAAACTCCCACCGAAATACCAAAAATGGATAAATACGCTCCGCACTACTTTGGCGTACATTTTAATCAATCGCGATAGCGTAGGGATACAACCCGGTTCTCGCTCGTATGAAAGATCATGGATCCGCGACGGCTCATTAACTTCTTCAGCTTTACTAAAACTTGGGATTACCAAAGAAGTAAAAGAATTTATTGATTGGTACGCATCATTCCAATATGCAAATGGTAAAGTTCCCTGCGTTGTAGATCGCCGTGGCGCCGATCCGGTACCGGAAAATGATAGTCATGGACAACTAATTTATTTGATCAACCAATATTTTCTTTTTACAAAAGACACTACTTACCTCCGGTTAAAATTTAATAATGTGGTTCGCGCGGTTGATTACATCGAATATTTAATGAATCAACGAAGAACTGAAAATTACAAAATAGTTGATTCGCTCAAAGTTTTTTATGGATTATTGCCCGAATCGATAAGCCACGAAGGGTATTCTGAGAAACCGATGCATTCTTATTGGGATGATTTTTTTGCGATCAAAGGATTGAAGGATGCAGTTGAAATTGCAGCCGCACTAAGTGAAAAAGAATATTTGAAAAAATTTGTTTCGTTACGAGATGAGTTCTCTAAGAATCTCATCAACTCGTTGAGTCTTGCCATTAAAAACAGAAAGATCGACTACATTCCCGGCTGCGCAGAATTAGGTGATTTTGATGCTACATCAACGGCTATCTCACTTTATCCGTGCAACGAAAAAAGGAATTTACCGCAACCATTTTTAGATAACACGTTTGACCGGTATTTCGATTTCTTTACCAAACGTCGTGATGATCCGTCATACAATTGGATAAATTATACTCCGTACGAAATAAGAACCGTTGGAGCGTTCATCTACTTAAATCAGCCTGAAAGAGCGCACGCTTTGCTTGATTTTTTCTTCCGCGACCAGCGTCCGCAAGGATGGAACCATTGGGCTGAAGTAGTTTGGAAAGACCCAAAAACAGCGCGGTTCATCGGAGATATGCCGCATACCTGGGTTGGCTCTGATTACATTTCTTCTCTGCGTTCATTTTTTGTTTACGAAGATGAACTGAATAACTCACTTGTTCTTGGTGCGGGACTTCTTCCCGAATGGTTAGATTCAAAAGAAGGTATAAGTTTTAACAATCTTCTGACTTATTATGGTTCAATTTCTTATTCAATCAAAAAAGAAAAAGAGAAAACGATCAACATTTCTGTTAGCGGAAAAATCGAAATTCCGGATGGAGGAATTGTCTTGAAGAAATTTCCAATTAAAGAAACCGTGAAGGAAATTACGATTAATGGAAAGAAATTGAAAAGATCTATTAATGATGATATCGTTATTCGAGAACTTCCCGCGGCTATAAAAATAACATATTAAGCTATGTTACGCGCTATTTCTTTAAGGATTTCTAAAAAATTGTTAAATAGCAGCACATACTGAAGTCTGTCTTGACTTGTCCAAATTAGTGCGACAGAAGGTTTAGCTTTCGCAGAAGTGTTGAGACTTCCAGCGATAGAGGAACGCGCATATAATAAATTTAACCGCCCATCCCTTTCGGTCAAGTAAAAAAATTGTAACGTTGCAACATGAGTAATAAAGAGCATTATCCAAAAGATTTTCAAGAATTCCTTGTTCAATGTTCAATAGAAAACTATCAACATATCGAGGAAAGTTGTTTTATCGACTTATGCAGCAGGCAGTAACTACTCCTCCACAACCATTCAAAGAGATATTAAAATCAACTTGACCGAAAGGGATAGGCAGTTCGGATAATTTAATCCGGTAAATGTTATTTGACTTATCAATTATTTCAAATAACTTTCCCCCGATTTGGTAGAACGTACCGCTTGATGCATCAAGATTTTGAGTAAATGATAAAATATAGCATCAATAAAATAAAACAACTAGAAGAGGTCGAAATACTGAAATAGCTTTCATATTAATTCTCCGTTTGATATTTACTTTAACCGTGTGTTAAGTTAAAATGCAACACTACCTTATTAATTGTTTTGTATATCAATCTCATTCTGCCTTTTATTGATCCTCTACGAGGATCGTTCATTAGTGAGAACATTTTTTACAATAATTAAACATCTACAATGTTTTGCTTTCTGACCTCGTAGAGGTCATATTATTGTAAAAAATAAATCCCCCCACAGCACTTAATCCTCGTAGAGCCTGCCAGCCTCTGGCTGGGATTTATAATTACTGCTTGCCGTAACCTTCGAGGTCTAATCCATTTTGGGCGCAGACCTCGAAGGTTTGGAGCTATTACTTTACCTTACACTATGTTTTCCCGCCTTGAGGGACAAGTTGTTAAAACCCAACACTGGCTTATTAATTATTTAATTTCTTCAACTTAAATTTTACTTTTCTTTCGTTCACCCAGTACTAATAAAAATGTTGTAAAGTTATATTCCATTTTTATTATTCGAGAAAAATTTAGAATAAAATAATTTCTCATACTCTTCTCGTTCAGCGGGTTTTGACTCAATTATGCTATAATTACCATTTCCATATTTATTGGTCAATTCGTGTTTAACTTCTTTTTGTAAAGTATCTATATCCTTGTTAATAATACTTTTTGAACCTTCATTCAGAAATAGTATTGTTGAGTAAAACAACTTACCAGTTGGGTCCAATTCAAAATATACTCTTGCAACCCATTCTTTATTAGAAACTACATTGAATACTGTATTCATATACTTTTCCCTTTTATTTTATAAACACATACGGCGTGTTATGTTAAAACGCAACACTACCGAATTAATTATTTAATTACTTTCTGTAGGAACTTGTTAGGCAAAATAATGACCACTATTTTCCAACCATTTTTCATCTAATTTCTTTCCATCAATTGACTTTAAGTATTCTATTTCATGTTTTGTATTATTTTCATCAGGACTAATATTAACAATACTATTTTTTATTGTGATGATTCCTTCTTCATACAAGTAATCACAACCAAATTTACATAATGGCATTACAATGTCTGGATCTGTCCTTTCATTTTCTGAGCATATAGCTCTTTTCTTTTTATGTGCCGTAACTAACCCACTTACTTGATAATTCTTCCCACAAATAGCACATGTTTCATAATTTTTCCCTTCAAATAAATACTCTCTTAAAATCTCTTGTTCTCGACGCTGCTTTGTTATTACATCATAGTCTGTATTGTTTATAAATTGAAATAATTTTTCTTTATATACTTGATACCTATTTTTCTGAGGATATTCATTTTCGTTATTTGAAAATTCTTTAATATGATGAAAAATATAGTTTTTACGCCCATTCCCCTTATTAATATAAATAAATGGTGAATTATATATTGCTTTGTTTGCAGCGGCTTCAGTTAAATTGTTACGTTCAAATTCATCTTTTAGTTCTGTAGCGTTACAATGTTTATAATCATTTTTTTTGAAGTAAATATTTAAAATGTCATCCATATCTTTTAATTCTGCATTCTCTAAATTATCTTTTATAGTCACGTATTCATTCACACTATAAATATATTTAGAAGATTTTTTTAAATATTCCCCTATAATATGCTTGCTTGGTGTTGTTATGTCTTTTTTTTTTCTGTTTTTTTGAAATCGCTCAAAATTATCAGCTAAAATTTCAATTTTAATTTGACTATTTGGTACAACAGTCTTTACTTTTTTCAAATTATTAATAATCGAATTCTCTTTATTCTCGAATAAGAACCAGATTTTATCATCATCGTAATATTTCCAAGATTCATTTTTCCTTGATACTATTCTATCCAAATCTTCTTTATTTAAATATTTTTCTACGCTTTCATAATAATCATTAAGACAAGCAATACCATTTTGACCTGGTGCATCAAATATTTTTTTTAGAAATTTCCGAATTTCATTTTTGACATCATTCCTGACAAGAATAATATCTTTACCAGCAATTATTTCATCTCTAGTTGCTTCTTTTAATGAATCATTTAGCAAAGTGTATTCATAACTTATGTCTAAAGATTTAAACATATTTATTAAACCAGAGAATGAAATATCACCTAAAATAATATCTTCTTTAAGGAGAACTTTATCCATATCATTTAGGAAATATATATACCTTTTGCTTATTCTATTTTTAATATCGTTAAAATATTTAATGTCCTCCTCAGTGAATCCAGAGACAAATTTTTTAATTTTTTGCTCAACATTTTGTTTTGTATTCTTGAAACGTTCTGCAATATTTTGATAAGTTGGATATCGCTCACGCTCAAAGCTAAAATAGGAAAATATTATTTCGATTTCTTTTTCAATTACTCCATCTGCTTTAATATTTTTCTGAAGCTCGAATATTTTATCTAATAAAAAATTCTTATAACTTTTCATGGGTATTCTTACTGTACCTTATATGAGAGATTCGTTTAACTATTAATTCTCCTGCCATAATTCCGCAAAGTGCATATGGCAGTCTGCGTACTATATTCTAATCAACCTTTATAAACCAGGATGATGAACCGCCATCAAGTCCAGTCCATCACCCCTTTTTAGTTTTCAGTTATCAGTAGTCAGTATCAACCAACGACTAATCATCAATGACAAATGACCATTGATTCGCCGCGGCGAATTGACCTCTGACCACTGCCTTAATGTGCAACAGTCGCGGAGACCGGATTACTCCAGCTTCCCTTTTCTTCGCCTCTAAAAGCGCGGACTCTTATCCAATATTTCTTTCCGGCAGTTAAAGCCGTAAAAGTAAATTTGGAAGTTTTGCCCGTTGCTCCGGCGTTCGTCCAGGCTTCCGGAGTATCTACAGAAAGCTGGAACTCATAACCCGTAGCCGCCTTTACACGGTCGAAGTTGATATCCAGTTCTCCCGGCTCATCACCAATAGCCGCAGAGAGATTAGTAACCTGGTCTATCGGTACGGCGCTTCCTTTTTCCGATGCAATAGGATACCCGGTAGTTAGCAGCACATTTACGTCGCTTGACTTACCGTTGATCTCATCAACAATCGAAACGTCAATTTTCTCAAGCGCATCCCTCGCGTCATCCCGTTCGGAAATTGCCTGACGCTGTTTATCCCTTGTAACACTTACCGCGCTTTCTTTAGCCTCCAGTGCGCTAATCGCGTTTTGATAAGCGGTCAACTTTGCAGCGTCCACCGTTACCTTCACTTCGCTCCCCGATAAGGCAGCGTAGCGGTTTTTTGTTGCTTGAATTTCTTCATCAACATTTTTGCCTTTTAGATCCGATTTTATACGTCCCATTTTTGGAACTCCTATAAAGTTAATAATTAGATGATTTAAGATTGTGTTAAAAGAAGGTAACACGCAGAAATATTAAATTATTAAGCTATAGGTTCCCGAGAATCCGCTCCAAACACTTTTGATCCTCCGGATACCTCACATACAAACTCCGGTTAAAAACGGAGTTTCCTTCACCACTTTATTTATTAAGACACCTTATGCAGTCGCTAATTAAAAATCCTCTTAATCATAATCATAATCGTAATCTTACTCGTTTTTAGACGGCAAATGCAGATTCAGCCAAAGGCAACAAGTTCGTGAAAACCCTTCGTGGTTCTTCGTGAAAACTCTTCGTGTTCCTTCGTGAAAACTCTTCGTGGTTCTTCGTGTAAGAATTTGGTTACACGAAGTTCCTCGAAGAAGGCACGAAGTTACGCGAAGAATTAGACTCCAATTCCCATTTTCTTCGTTTTTACTCATTATTCGCACTTTTTACTAGGGGAAAATCATTTCCCCTTAAGGAAAATCATTTTTTCCTTTAGGATTTTCCCTTTCCCCTTCGGGGATTTTCATTTCTCCTTTGGGCAAATGGAAATTGACGTTGGGGAGAGCACTTTCTCCTTTGAGTAATTTTGCTTTTCCTTACGGTATTTCCTTTTTCCCTTAATGGATTTTCTTTTTTCCATGGAAAAATCTTTTTGCCTTTAGGGATTCTCTTTTCTCCTTAGGGGATTTTCCTTTCTCCTTTAGGCAAACGGTTTGGAATGTAGGGCAAAACATTTCCGATGTAGGGAATTTCATTTTCCCCTTACGGTATTTTTCTTTTTCCTTTAGGGAAATCAGTTTTGCCTTACGGGAAATGAACTTTGCCTTACGGATTTTTCATTTCCCCTTAGGGAAAAAACAATTCTCCCTACAAGAAAACGATTGAAAAAACCTTAACGGTAATAAAAAGGATGCAAAAATATTTTATAAGAGAAGAGAAAAAGAAGTGATTTTAAGAAGAATAAAAGATTGAAACAGTTGATTAAACCATACAGTTTATCAAACACTCAACTTAACCGGGGAGATGTTTTTTATTTTCTGAAATGAGTAAGTATCATCCATCAAACATAACCCATCAACCATCATAGAAGTAATCTTTCCTTTTAAGCAAAATGATCTAACAAAAGATACGCTTAGCGCCTCCAATGTTG
>JAUYAB010000092.1 GCA_030693705.1 Ignavibacteria bacterium
TCCTTGATGAAAGAGATTATCTTCAATACGGAATTGAAGGATTAAGTGAGGCGATCGACCGTTTTGATCCCGAATACGGAACAAAATTTGAAACCTATGCAATAAAAAGAATCCGTGGAAAGATTATTGATGAACTGAGAAAACTTCAGAAAAAACCGAGAGTTTTTAACAGCGCAAACGATGAAGTTATTTATACCAACATTCCGCTTAGCCACACATCGGATGATGAAGAAGGATATTCGTTAGAAGAAATTATTCCGAACGACTCTATTCTTCCGGATGAATCGCTGGAAAAGCAAGAAATGAAAGAATTTCTAATCGCAGCTATCAACAAATTACCGGAACGCGACCGGCAGATTATCAGCCTCTACTATTACGAAAATCTTGGCTATAAAGAGATTGCTCAAGTGCTTAACATAACCGTATCGAGAGTTTCGCAAGTTCATACACGCATCATTGAATCTCTAAAATCTAAATTGGCATTTACTACAGTATAAGACTATGATAGAAGTAGAAACCCGCTCAAATTATTATAAGAACTTTCTTCGCAACGTTCAGAACTTGCCTTCAGTTCCTTATCTGATGATCGAAGTAACAAAATTGTTGGATAACTCGAATACCAGCGCTTCGGAATTGGGTTTGGTTATCAGCAGAGATCAAGGACTTGTTGCAAAAATTTTAACGGTTGCTAATTCTCCTCTTTACGGGTTGCCGCGAAGAGTTTCCACAATTGAATTTGCCATTGTTATTCTTGGGTTCGATCATATTAAAAATATTGTTATCGCTCTTTCCATGATTGAAGCATTTAAGAATTTAACCGAGAAATCGTGGAACAAAAAAGCATTTTGGGTGCATTCTTTAGTTACCGCTGCGGCTGCAAAAAGAGTTGCCGATGATATTGGATACCCGAAGTCAGGTGAAGCGTTTACTGCCGGACTGCTGCACGATTTAGGTATCTCTGTTATCCAGCGTTACTTCAAAGAAGAATTTGTCGCAATTTGTGATTTAGTTGAAAATCAGCAGATGCGATATGTTAACGCCGAAGCGCAAATTCTCGGCATCACGCATCAAGAGATCGGTGCTTTTCTGGCAGAAAAATGGAATCTCCCGAAAATTTTAAGCGACTCTATGTTGAACCATCACGAACCATCGAAAAACAGAGGCGATAATGTTCTTTCTGCAATTATACACCTCGCAGATTTTATGACCCAAAAATTCGGAATCGGAAATTTTAGTTGGGATGAAAATTTTGAGTTGGATGAAGGGATCATCCCGATCTTAAGACTTGGAAACCTTGATTACTTGAACAAATTTATTGACAGCTACGAAACTTTATTTAAACATCAAATAGAATCACTAAAAATTTAACTCTTATGGAAATTATTACAACCCAAACTCAGCGAAGAACAAAAACCGAAATGGTATTGGCAAATATTTTTAAACTGCCGCCAATTCCAAAAGTGCTTTTAGAAGCCTCCAAAATTTTAGATTCGAAAGCTCCGAAATCTAAATTGCTTGTTGATGTTATTTCTAAAGACCAAAGCCTTGTTACCAAAGTTTTAAGCATTGCCAATTCTCCTTTATTCGGCTTGCAAAGAAAAGTTACATCTATGGATTTTGCAATTTTAGTTCTCGGTTTCAGCGAACTTAAAAAAATTATTTCAGCTCTTTCGGTCATCGAAACATTTAAAAATAAAACCGATAAATATCTCGATCAAAAAGAATTTTGGCTTCACTCATTTCTTACCGGAAGCATCTCGGAAAAAATTGCCGAAGACGTTGGTTTCCAGGTTAAAGGTGAAGCTTTCCTCGCCGGCTTTTTACACGATATGGGCGTTGCAGTAATCCACCGGTTTTTCCATTCAAGCTTTGTTACTATTTCCGAATTGCAGGAAAATTCAGGATTAAGTTTGCTTGAAGCGGAAACAGAAGTGCTTGGAATGGACCATGCCGAGATAGGAAGTTTTCTTGCCGAAAATTGGAATTTCCCCACATCATTGTGCGACGTTATTAGATATCATCACGCCCCAAATGAATCGTTGAGCAATTTTCTTTTGGCTTCAATTATTCATCTCGCAGATTTCACTACAAAGCATTTTAACGTGGGACAGTTTGCAGTTGATAAGAATTTAGAACTTGACATGGAGGTAATGAAGAATATGAGAATACACTCCGAAGATGAACTGAACACATTTATTTCCGGTTATGATACTTTCCTTTTAGAACAATCTGAAGCGGTAAGGTATTTAAGTTGAGAGTAATTAAAAACAATAGAGTCCGCTGCGAATCTTTTTCGAGCTCGCTTCCCTCATTCACAAAAGCGATAGGAACCGTAAAGCCAAGATTTGTGCAAGTTGTTGCCGCAAAGCCGATTGAGTCGGCAGAAAATTTGCCGCAAATGCTTAAAAAGATTTCGTTGTTTGAAAAAGTGATTAAAAACAGCAGCGATGCTAAACAAATTATTCTGAAGGTAAATGAATTCTTAAAAGGAGTTGTTGATTTTGACGAAGCAGATCTTTTTTTCTTCGATGATTTCAGATTAAAACTTATTTCGGTAGTTGAACCGCAAAATCTTCAAACAACTGAATTTATTAACCGTGTGTTCACCGAAGGAATTTTGGATTGGGTGTTAAAAGAAAATAAACCGCAAGTAATTCCCGACTTAAGAAAAGTAAGCAGCGCAGGTTCTAAATCAAATTATATTTTATTCCCGGTAGGCGAGGGAAAAGAACCTAAGGGAGTTTTTACTCTTTTAACTAAACCAACCTACAAATACGAAGACAGTTTTGAAGTCCAGTTCGTTCAGCTTGTATTAAATATTGCCGTTCCTAAAATCGAATTAATTAAAAAAGATGAAGAACTGAAATCAACTTACCACGAACTTCACGTGTATCAATCAAAGTTATCAAACGATTTCAGACTTTCGGCAATTGGAGAATTAACTTCAGGTTTGGCGGAAGATATTTTGTCGCCGTTGCAGGTAATTTTAAGTACCGCTGATTATTTACAGACTGACGAGGAAACTTCCGGCAATAAAAATTTGAATGTAATTAAACAGCAAGTAAAGAGAGTTGAAACCGTTGTTAACCGTCTGGTAAAATTTGCCGATATGAACGACAACCGCCTTGAAATTAAACCTTGCCGTTTAGATGAAGTGATTAACGATTATCACAATTTTATCAGTTCGTCTTTGCAAGCCGCTAATATCGAATGCATTCTTAATCTCGGCGAAAATATTCCTTCCGTGCTTAGCCATCAAGATTATTTAACGCACTTATTAACTACAATTTTTGGAATGATAAAAATCTCCGCAACAAACGGCGGCGGTATTTTAATCCAAACAAAATATAATAACGGATTTGTAATTGTAAGGATCGTTACTACTGCGTTCATTCAAAATTTAACCAAAGATTTAATAACAAGTAATGATGACCTGAACATAAAAATGATCACCCACCTGATGCAAAAGCATCAAGGAAGTGTTGAATTTGACGCTAACGAATTAACAGGATCATCAATTGTGTTAACCTTTCCATTAAAGAAAAAAATAAGATGAGATACTTACAACTTTTTATATTTCTTTTAGCGTTGGTTTTCTCCTCGGCTACGGCGCAAAGTTTAAATGCAACGTCAGTTTCCATTTCAGATACTTCAATGCAGGCTTCCAGCGGAGAAGAGGAAGTAGACGTAGCCGGTATGGTTGATAAGCAAATAGCGATAGCACAAGCAAAACAATGGGAGAATAAAGTACAACCTGTTGTACAGCAAAAAAATGTTTCTTCAATTTCTAAGAACGAGATCGAAAGTAATTGGTTTGTATCTTTTGTTACGTGGCTTGGTTTGAGTCCGGAAACGCTAATAAGAATTGAAATCATTTTGGTTTCAGCGCTGTTGGTTTTTGGAAGCGTGGTTACGCGCAGATTGGTGTTAAAGCGCAAAGGGAAATCCAATAAACTGAGATCAAATATTCAATCGCTTAGACTTGAAAAATCGGTCGTTAAAAAAGAAACTAAGTTGAAAAACATCCGTGAAAATTTGTTAAAGAGTTCCATTTATTTAAGTAATGCGGAAGGTTCACTAACGCAAAAAGCGAAGGAATTAAATATCGCTAAAGGAGAAATTATCCTGGCGGCAAAAATTAAATCCTATGAACTTTCAATCTGTTCGAACGAAAGGTAACCGGGAAGGAATACGATTATGGTTAATGGAATTTATCACATTGCACGAAGTCTCAACTCAAAAATTAAAAGCATCGACGTGCTTGCGAATAACCTTGCCAACATTAACTCAACCGGATTTAAGAAACAAATTCCGTTTCAAGAATATTTAAATAAAAACGATGAGATTCAGGTTAAGCAAACAACCGATTACGGACAGGGAGAAGTAATCCTTTCTGCAAATCCGCTTGATATAGCTATCTCCGGTGACGGTTATTTTCTTCTAAAGACCGATAACGGAACCGAACTGACCAGGAACGGAAAATTTCATATTTCCGAAGACGGATTTTTAGTTAACGGCAACGGCGATAAAGTTCTCGGCAATAACGGTGAGATCAGTTTTAGTGATTTAATGGAAACCGACAATCCTTCTATCACCATTTCTAAAACAGGTGAAATTAAAATAGGTGAAACAAATGTTGATTCTTTGGCGGTTGTGAATTTGGAAAATCCGCAAGATGCAATTAGAACATCCGACTCAAACTTTGCTGTTCCAAATGATAATTACACAACCGCTTCGCCGCAAAATTATGAGATCGTTCAAGGGTATTTGGAAGAATCAAACGTTAATCCGATTCTTGAAATGCAAACGATGATAGAAACCAACAAAGATTATGAATCGGCTTATAAAATAATGCGCTACCTGGATCAAACGATGGAAAAATCTAACCAAATTGGAAGAGTTTACTAAAGGAAAATAATTATGTCTACACGTGCCTTAAGAACAGCAGCCTCCGGTTTGTATGCCCAGCAGCTAAACGTTGAAGTTATCTCCAACAATATTGCCAACGTAAACACAACCGGGTTCAAAAAAAATAAAGCTGAATTTCAGGATTTGATGTATCAAGAAGTTCAAATCAATCCAACGCAGGCTTCGGATGCATTAGCTCAGTCTACTCCATCGGCAAAGATCCAAGTTGGAAACGGAGTTCAATCAACTTCGACACAGAAAATCTTTAAGCAAGGTGATGTTGTTGCTTCCGGGAACCAGTTGGATATGGCGATCCAAGGTGACGGACTTTTTCAAGTTCGCAAATCTGACGGCACAATCGTTTACACAAGAGACGGATCCTTCAAAATAAATTCCGAAGGGAAGTTAGTTACTTCCGGCGGGTATCTTCTCGATCCTGAAATTAGTCTCACCGATAATGTTCAGAGTATTTCAATAAGCCGAGACGGATCGGTCGATGTTTTGGAAAACGATGGAAGAACTACCACGCTTGGAACAATCGAACTTGCCAAATTTATGAATCCATCCGGTTTATTGGCGCTTGGTGATAATTTATACGCCGAAACCGAATCTTCCGGTGTGCCGATTTTAGGAACTGCCGGTTCAAAAGGATTTGGAGAAATTAATCAAGGTTTTCTTGAGTCTTCCAACGTTGATATCGTTGAGGAAATGGTTGCCATGATCACTGCGCAGAGAGCGTATGAAATCAACTCCAAAACGGTGAAGACAGTTGAAGAAATGATGACGATGGCGAACAACTTAAAAACATAACATTTTAAAATGATGCTTTATCTCTTAAATATTATCATACTTTTTTCGTTAAACGGAAATGAATTCCGTGATGAACTAAAAGATTATTTAACGAGACAACTTACTATGTACGATAGTTTTGACTATGAAATTATGCAAATGCCGAAAGATTATTCTTCTATATCGATTGAACAAGGAACAGCCTTAAACCTTAACCGGAATATTGTTTCGGTTCCGGTTTTGCTTGTTAAAGAAAACAAGAAAAGTGAATCACTTGTAAAAGTGAAACTTCATCTTTATAAAAAAGTTGTTACGGTTAGGAATAAGATCGAAAGTAAAACTGACCTTAATTCTTCTGAATTTGATTTGAAAACTTTGGATGTTTCGCTTCTTAAAGGAACGCCGTTCTTTTCCTTAGATGAGGTTTCTTCATTCAGAACAAAAATAAAATTGAATTCCGGCTCAATCTTAATTCACGAAGCGCTTGAAGCTAAACCGGTGATTAAAAGCGGTGATCTGGTGAAAGCAAGTTTAACAAATGGAAACGTAACGATCACGATAGAAGCGAATGCGCGTCAAGAAGGCGCCGTTGGTGATCTTATCAGAGTTGTTACGCAGAATAAAAAACAATACAGAGCTAAAGTTGTAGATCAAACAAATGTAAATATCCTTGAGTAAACTTATGAAACATATTTTAACCTTCAGTTTTGTGTTAGTGATTTCAGCCTTTATTTATCCGCAGGAAATGAGACAGAACTCTTTTAAATCTCTCTTCTCGGATGAGAAAGCAAATAAGATAGGAGATGCAATAACCATTCTTGTTGTTGAATCTTCTCAAGCTTCCAATAATGCGGAAACTCAAGCGGCAAGATCAAGTTCACTTAGCTTAAGTGGAAAAGGACAAGCCGGAAAAACAACACTTCCCACGGTTGATCTTGGACTTGGGACAAATAACGATTTTACCGGTTCCGGCTCTACCAAAACAACCGGAATGATCCGCACTAAAATTAGCGCAACGATTGATTCAGTTTTAAGAAATGGAAATCTTCTTGTTCGCGGAAGCAGAAAAATTAAAATTAACGGTGAAGAACAAATTGTAAAGATTAAAGGAATTGTAAGACTCTCCGATATCGCAGCAGATAATTCAGTTCTCTCATATAATATTTCAGAGGCGGAGATTGAGTTTTCCGGCAGCGGATTGATCGAACGCTCACAAAGTCCCGGTTGGTTAACAAAAATATTTCACATGCTTTTTTAGGCTTTCTATGAAAAAATTATTTTTAATATCGTTGCTCCTTCTTTCTTTCTCGGCAGAAAATTACAGCCAGAGGATAAAGGATATCGCTTATCTTGGCGGCGAAAATTCGGAACAAATCTTAGGTTATGGTTTAATTGTTGGTCTTAGCGGAACAGGCGACAGTCATCGCTCGATTTTTACAATTCAATCGATAACAAGCATGCTTAAAAGATTCGGCATAACCGTTCCGCAAGCAGATCTGAAAACAAAAAACGTTGCCGCCGTTATGGTAACAGCCACATTAAACGCTTATCTAAAAGCCGGAGCTAAGTTTGACGTAAATGTTTCTTCACTTGGAGACGCTACAAGTCTTCTTGGCGGAACGCTGCTGATGACGCCTCTTTCCGGTATAGATGGAAATGTTTACGGTTATGCGCAGGGTTCTATCTCAGTCGGCGGATATGACATTAGCACCCCGACCGGTGGACGAGTTGCGAGAAATTCGACCTTAGCAGGAAGAATTCCACGCGGCGGTTTATTGCAGATCGAAGTTCCCGCGCCTGTTTTGACTTCGGATGAGATAAGTGTTTTCTTAAAAGATCCCGACATGACAACCTCAAATAATATTTCAAACGCAATTAATGCAAAGTTTGGCGCAAGCACCGCGTTGGCAAGTGATGCCGCTGAAATAAAAGTAAAAGTTCCTGCTGATAAGCAAGCGAACATGGTGGCATTTTTGGCGGAACTTGAAGGTCTGACAGTTGAAATTGATTATGCTGCAAAAGTAGTTTTAAATGAAAGAACCGGCACGGTAGTTTCAGGAAGCAATGTTAAAATTCAATCGGTAACTATTTCGCACGGCGGACTAAATCTCTCGATAAAATCTTACCCCGTAATTTCTCAACCCGGCGCTTTTTCAAACGGAACGACCGCAGTGTTTAATAATCTGGTTCCTTACGCTTCGCAGGATTCTTCCAACACCATAGCGATCCAGGGCGCATCAAATGTGCAGGAAGTAGCCGCCGCATTAAATTCGTTAAAAGTTTCACCGAAAGATATTATTGCAATTTTCCAGGCATTAAAAGAATCAGGAGCATTAATTGCTGAATTAGTGATCATCTAAAATGAGCGAACTGAATTTAAAAATATCGAACGACTTAAAACATTTCTCGCGTACGCCGGAAATCAACCAAAAATATTCCGATGAGCAGAAAGCGAAAATTGCCAGGACTTCCAAAGACTTTGAAAGTCTGCTCACCGCCATGATGTTGAAAAGCATGAACAAAACAAAAGAAGATGGATTGTTCGGTGAGGAAAGTTACGGCGGCGATTATTTTGAAACGCTTTTTGAAAACGAAATGGCTAAAAATATTTCCAGCGGCAGCGGTTTGGGGCTTGCTTCCGAGTTATACAAAAAAATTACCGGTGAAGACCTTGATGTTTCTTCCTTTAAAAACAGTATGGAACCGCTGAGAATAAAAAGCAAAGTTGAACTTAAAAACATGGATAAAGAATCAACCGGAATAGTTCCTTCCAAACAATCAATGGAAAGATTGGAACAGTTTGATGAACATATCGAAGAAGCTGCCAAACGCTACGGCGTTGATAAAGGTTTGATAAAATCGGTAATCATTGCGGAATCAGCCGGCAATGCAAAAGCTGTTTCATCGGCAAAAGCAAAGGGACTTATGCAGCTCATCGACTCTACCGCAACAAGTATGGGCGTTCAAAATGTTTGGGATCCACGGCAAAATATAATGGGTGGAACAAAATATTTATCTGAAATGCTTCGACAATATAACGGAGATGTAAAGCTCGCATTAGCCGGTTATAATGCGGGTCCGGCGAATGTTGAGAAATACAACGGAGTCCCGCCTTTTGAAGAAACGAAGACCTACATTACACGAGTACTCGGTTACTTAAATCATCTAAAGGAAATTTAGTATGGAAACACAACATTTAGTAAAAGCTTTAAAACAACAAGAATCTAATCTTCAGAAATTTTTAGATTCGCTTCTAAAACATCAGCAAGCTTTAATTAATCACAATCTTCCGGTGATGGACGAGGTTATTCTTGTTGAGGCAAATCTGCTTAAAGATATCAACGGCGTTGATAAAGAAGTAGTGAAAACAATTAATCAACTTTCAGCGCAATATTCCTTAGCAACAACATCAACCAAACTTTTGGATTTCACAAAAGCTATTAAAAAAATCAGCATGAACGATTACGTAAATCTTTTGCAGATCCAAAAATCGTTAAGAGGATTGCTGACAAAAATTCAAACAATTAATTCACAGAACAGCCTGCTTATTGAAAATGCAAGAAGTTTTATCAAACAAACTTTTACTTCGCTTGCAGGTGTAAATAACGATCCTATTTTAAACAGAAGAGTCTAATGGGAATCAGTAGAATATTCGATATTTCGCAGAGAAGTTTAGCCACTTATCAGAAAGCGCTGGATATAACTTCGCATAACATTGCGAACGCTTCAAACCCCGATTATTCGCGGCAGAAAGCGGTCTTAGCTCCTGAAAAAAGTGAGTACAACGGTTCATTGGTTTTTGGAACCGGCGTTAAACTCGATCTCATCCAAAGAGAACGGGACAGTTTAATTGATTCTCAAATTCGTACGAATAATCAAAAATATTCAGATAACAGTAAGCGTTCGGATATTCTTGGTCAGGTTGAACAGCTTTTTGGTGAGCCGTCCGATCTTGGTTTGTCAAATACGATGACAACGTTTTTCAATTCCTGGAGCGAAGCTTCCGTTAATCCAACTTCTTCTTCTCTAAGGTTTAATGTTCTTCGTTCGGCTGAAAATTTATCGAACAAAGTAAAAGATATTTATGACGGACTGAGCGATATAAAAACGAGTTTAATGTCTGATGCAAAGAGTATCGTTTCCAGCATTAATGATTATCTGCAAGAATTACAAAGTTTTAACAAGCAAATCTTTGAAGTTAATCTTAAAAGTCAACAGCCGAACGACTTGCTGGATCAACGCGATCTTGTGATTGACAAATTGAGCAAACTGGTAAATATTAACGTAACCACGGACTCTTCAAACAGCGCAATTGTTTCTGTTGGCGGAATGTTTGCCGTTGACAAAACGATCGCAAAAGAATTTCAACTTTCGGAAAGTAATGGAAAACTTTCCATCACTTCCGGCTCCGACAGTTTTCCGCTAAATGTTACAAGCGGAGAGCTTTTTGCTGTTACTGATATTTATTTCAGATCGATTCCCGATTATGTTGAAAAAATTGATTCAGTGGTCAACACGCTAACCGATTCGGTTAATCAGTTGCATGCCTCCGGCTTTACGATGACCAGCCCGGCTGAAACCGGTTTGAATTTCTTTGAAAATTATACCGACGGAACGTTAACGATTAATCAAGACATTCTTCAAGACCCCAATAAAATTGCCCTTTCCAAAGACGGAACCGTTGGTAATGGTGATATTGCTACGAAGATCGCGGACTTAATTAATTCAAAATTATTAAACGGGACAACCTTAGCTGATAATTACGGATCTTTAATAAGTGAGATCGGAAGCCAAAAACAATCCTCGGATCAAATGGCACAATCTAACCAACTGATTCTACAACAACTCGATCAACAAAAAGCGGCAGTTTCAGGCGTCTCGATCGATGAAGAAATGGCCAACGTTATTATCTACCAGCGGTCGTATCAAGCGTCTGCAAGGATGATAAAAATTGCCGATGAAATGTTACAAACTATCTTAAACATGGTGTCGTAAGATGAGAATTACCGATTCAATGATGAGTAATAATTTCATCAATTCTTTAACTCAAACGAAATCAAGAATTGATAAACTTAGCGTTCAAATTGCAACGCAAACAAAAATTCAAAAACCGTCTGATTCTCCAGGCGGAACAATTAAGATTAACCGGTTGAATAGCCAGATAAGTCAGTCTGATATGTATACCAACAACATTCAAAACGGTCTTTCTTTCATTGATAATTCAATCATATCGATGGAAAGGATTCAGTCGGAAACATCACAAAACATAACAAAGCTAACAGAATTGGAGAATGCAACGAACGGAGGAGATTTTACTTCCTACGCAGATGCAATCGATCTTTCGCTTAAGGCGATAATGGATGCCGCAAATTCTCAGTACGATGGAAAATATATTTTCGGCGGAACAGATTATTCAACAGCGCCGTTTGGCATGACCACAGACGGGAATGCCGTAGAAGTTAAAGCCAACGATATTTCAGGCAAACAGGAAATTAAAATCGCCCCAAATATCTCGCAAAAATTAAACATGTCCGGAACAGAAGTGTTTGCAACGATTGTAAAAGGATCGGGCAGCTTAGATAAAGATGGAGCGGTTGGCGATGTAACCAATAAGCAGACTAAAGTTTACGATTCGTTAGGAAATGAATACACTCTTGATTTAACCTTTACAAAAACAGCCGACAACACTTACTCTTTGAATTATGATATTCTTGACGGAAGCAATGCGTCAATTTACACCTCGGCGCCGGCGCCAAAAGAATTGGTATTTAATGCAGAGACTGCAAGGTTAAAATCGATCGATGGAAATTCGGCGCAGCAATTCAACATTAAAGCAGCCGATAAAAAAATTGATTTCCAGTTTAATTTAGCTTCTCTCTCGGAGAAAAGTGGGGCGTCTGCAATGACACTTTCCGCAAATCAAAAAACCGATATTTTTAATACGCTGCTTACTGTTAAAGAAAATTTGAAACTTGGTATTAAACCAACCGCCGAACAGCGAACAACGTTAGAAAATTTTAATAAACATATTTTATCAAAAATAGCCGAAGCCGGAAATGTCTCGAACCAGTTTACAGATGTTTCGGATCAAATTGCTCAGCAGAAAATGATCCTCATGGAACTGGTATCTAAAGAAAAAGATGTTGATGTAGCCAAAGCTATAATGGAAATGCAGGCAGAAGATAATTCCCTGCAAATGGCTTATAAAATGTCGGCAATGATACTGCCTCAATCTATTTTGAATTATCTATGAAAATAAGGTCTGTTTCGCTAATTGGTCTTGCATTAGGAGTTTTCTCCATCTTCGGAGCCTTTTTATTAGAAGGCGGTTCGTACCACGCTCTCTTTCTTGCATCGCCGTTAATTATTGTTTTCGGCGGAACATTCGCTGCCATCATTATTGGTTTTGGGATGGATAAGTTCTTAAACATTTTTAGCTTGATCAAAATCGCGTACTTCCCGAAGAAATATAATTTACAAGAACTCATTAATATTTTCATAGATATTTCGATAATAATTAGGAAAGACGGATTTCTGGCGGTAGAGAAAGACCTTGATAGACTTCTCTATCCGTTTCCGCAAAAAATGGTTAAATACGTGCTCGATGGAAATGATGCCGATTCGTTAACTAATCTTGCCTCGCTTGAAATTAGAGCGATGCAGGCGCGGCATAGCTTAAATATATTAATTTTTACAAAAATGGGCGGTTACGCGCCTACTATGGGAATTCTTGGAACCGTAATGGGCTTAATTATGACGCTTGCAAACGTTGGCGATGATCCGAACGGATTGATCAGAAATATTGCAACCGCATTTATAGCAACATTATGGGGAGTGTTTAGTGCAAATATTTTTTGGTTCCCAATTAGCGATAAGTTAAAATTATGTCACTTAGAAGAGAAACAAATGATGGAAGTTTCAATCGAAGGAATTCTGGCTTTGCAAGCTGGAGAAATCCCCTCGATGGTAAAGGCGCGACTGTTAAGTCTTATCCCCCCAAGGGACCAAGAAAAAATATTTTAACGCCCGAGCCCGATGAAACATTTTCCGCAGAAGATTCTGATAAAGATAGATACTTAATTACCTATGCTGATCTAATTACCTTATTGCTTGGACTTTTTATTATCCTTTATGCTATTTCTAAAGTTGATTCGGGCAAGTACGCCAAAATGGTAACAGCAATCGGAAATACTTTCGGAAGAAGCGGACAAGTTTTAGAAAAAAGCGGAAAGTTTGATAGTAATGTTCCCATACAACCTACCGGCTTAAAAGAAAATTTAAACCGGTTAGTAAATGAATATGATTACTCAGGCCATATAACCCTGGAAGAAAATGAACGAGGCATTACGATCCATATTTTAGATGATATTCTTTTCCAATCGGGAAAAGCAGATTTAAGTGACGAATCAAAATTAATGTTGCACAGACTTGCAATTATCTTAAAAGAATTGCCTAATGATCTCCGTGTAGAAGGACATTCGGATGACGTGCCGATCCATTCAACAGTGTTTCCTTCAAACTGGCATCTTTCGGTTGCAAGAGCATTAAACACGGCGTATTACTTAGTAAATGATGAACATCTTCCGCCGGAAAAAGTTTCTATCGTAGGTAATTCCGAGTATAAACCGATTGCCTCTAACGATACTCCAAAGGGAAGAGCTTCTAACAGAAGAGTAGATATAGTAATAATTAAGAAGTAGAAGAAAATGAAAATACAAACACATCAATTTGGTGAACTGGATTTTGAGGAAAATCTGATTTTGGATTTCCCGTCAGGTCTTTTTGGGTTCGAACAATTAAAAAAATTCGTTTTGATAAAAATTGAGGAAGAACTATTTTATTGGCTGAATTCTGTAGAACAGCCTGAAATAGCTTTCCCGCTTTTCGGAATAAGCGTTGTAGACGAAAATTATCCAACTGAAAAGAATGGTGAAGCTTTCGGGATTGTTACTTTAAATCGAGACCCCATGCAAATTACAATTAATTTGAAGGCTCCCGTTTATATTAATCAAATTGAAAAATTAGGATTCCAAAAAATAATCGACAAAGAGAATTATCCCGTTAACTACCATCTTTTTGTTGAGTAACCATTGAAGGTTTTATGTTAATATTAACCAGAAAAATAGATGAAGAAATAATTATTGATTCCGAAATCAAAATTAAAATTATTTCCATTTCGGAAAACAATATTAAGCTCGGAATAACCGCGCCGCCGAACATAGAGATTTTGCGGGGCGAAATCTATGAGAAGGTAGTTCAGTCAACCAGGGAAGCCATTTCACAAATTAAGAACAGCACAACTCCGTTACCGGTTCTCAAAATCAATAAGATGAAAAAGAAAAATGAAAAATCTTGAAGAAAATAAAACCACCATTCTTATTGTGGATGATTCCGACGTTGTTAGGCATTCGCTAAAAAATTTCTTCGAAAGTTATAACTGTGAGGTTATAACTTGCTCTGATGGGTTGGACGGAATTCAAAAAGCTACGGAATATAACCCCAAACTTATTTTTCTTGATCTGATGATGCCAAAAGTTGACGGACTGAAAATGCTGCAAACCATAAAAGGAATGGATGCTCTAAAAGCTGTTCCGGTTATTGTTATCAGCGCCAACACAGATAGAAGAAATGTTCTTTCGGTTCTTGAAATCGGAGCAGATCGCATTATTTCCAAACCTCTGCGCAAAGAAATTATTATTAAGAGTATCAACGAAGTATGCGGAACTGAATTTTTAATCAATGCTTCGAAGATGGTGGAATTCTCCGATTCCGATTCCGAAGATATTAAACAGCACTTGATCCTTACTTTCTTAAATAGTTTTGAAGTAAAAAAAGCTGCCGTCTTAACTGCGATAGAGCGGAAAGATAGAGATACCCTCCGCGCAGTTATGCACGAACTAAAAGGAAACGGTGGAACCATCGGCTATCCCCAACTTTCATTTATAAGTGACAGTGTTGAAAAAGCATTGAACACGATGAGTTTTGATTGGACTTTCATTCAACAAAAATGTGAACAAATATTCTCCATCGTTCTTGATATTAATAATGTTCACCGGGAGGTAATACAGTAATATGTTTGTGATAATTGGAATTGCGGTAGTAACTCTCTCGGTTCTTGTCGGCTTTATGATCGCCGGAGGAAATCCGGTACTTCTCATTCAAATTCCCGAATTTATTGTAATCATTGGCGCCGCTGTCGGAAGTATATTAATTGCCTCTCCTCTCTCTTTAATAAAAAAGATAATAGCGGAACTTCCGGCAATGTTCAAAGCACATGGTTTTACAAAACAAGAATATTTGGAATTATTAAAATCATTTAACGATTTGTTTTTATTAGCTCAACGGGATGGATTACTTGCAATCGAAAAACATGTTGAAAACCCCAAGGAGAGTGATATTCTTTCAACGAGCAAAAAGTTTGTGGAAAACGATATTGCAAGAAATTTCTTTGCGGATACGATGAAGGTTATGCTCTCCGGCGGCGTACCCCCGCACGAATTAGAAAACCTTATTGATACGGAAATAGAAACTTACGAAATCGAATCCAAACCGGTTCCCGGAGCCGTTGCCAAAGTTGGCGATTCTTTACCCGGTCTTGGCATCGTTGCCGCCGTATTGGGCATTATCATCACCATGAGTTCAATTGATAAAGGTGCGCAAGTTGTGGGCGAACATGTTGCCGCTGCATTAGTTGGAACTTTTGTTGGAGTATTGGTGGCTTACGGGTTTGTAAACCCGATTGCCTCTAACATTGAACACAGCATTGAAGGCAGAGTTCGTTTATTACAAACAATAAAAGCATGCATTATTGCCTTTGCAAGAGGCAATCCGCCGATTATTGCAGTTGAAATTGCACGCAGAACAATTTTCTCCGATGAACGTCCTTCATTCAGCGAGTTGGAAGCCTTTGTGAGAGGCAAGTCATAAGGGTTTTATGAGCGATTCACCCATTATAATAAAAAAAATTAAGAAACATGAAGGGCATCATGGTGGAGCCTGGAAAGTTGCGTATGCCGACTTTGTTACCGCTATGATGGCGTTGTTTATTGTTCTTTGGGTGCTTGGGCAAGACCAAAGCACAAAGGAAGCGGTAGCACATTACTTTAAAGATCCTCTCGGTATTTCAGATAAAGGAAAGGGATTAATGCCGGGCAATACTCAAACCCCCGATAAACCAATGGCAAATAATCCCCAGGTGTTTCAAGAATTGGAGATCGAAAAATTGAAATCCATGGGAGATAAAATTATTGCCGAACTTGCTTCGGATTCTTCTTTCGGCTTTATGATAGACAAAATAAAAGTTGAAATTACCAAAGAAGGATTGAGGATTGAAATGGTTGAAGGCGCCGGTGAAGTCTTTTTTCAGGTAGGTACAGCAGTCTTAAATAATAAAGCAAAAGATGTGATCATTAAGATCGGTGATCAATTGGCAAAATTGCCTAACAATATCGTGCTGGAAGGTCACACCGATTCAAGACCTTTTAACAACGGAAGAGCCGGTTACACAAATTTTGAATTAAGCTCTGACCGGGCGAATGCTGCCAGAAGCGCTTTAACCCAAAGCCGGCTAAAAGAATCGCAGATCGTTGAAATCCGTGGATATGCAGACCGCCGCCTTAGAACCCCTGATGATCCTTTCAGCCTTGTTAATAGACGTATAAGTATTATAGTAAAATATTTGGAACAAAAGTGAACAAAACAATTTTAATAATCGAAGATGACCCGTTTTCACAGGATTTTTATAATTTCATTTTTAGAAAAGCCGGGCTTAAATCTCTTATAATGGAAGATGGTGATCTCATTCTTCTTGAACTTGCTAAGCTGGAAATCGGGCTGATTATTATGGATATTAATCTGAAGAACACTTCTCTTAAAGGGGAAAGAATTAACGGAGTAAAGTTTTCCAAATTAATAAAAGAAGATGAAAAGTTTAAGAATATTCCGATTTTGTTGGTTACGGCTTATTCAATAAGTACAAATGGAGATTCGTTTTTTGCCGAAAGCCTTGCAGACGATTATATTGTTAAACCGATAATTGATTACAATCAACTCATCTCCAAGATAAAATCCTTATTATTGTAATAATGGAAAAAGATAAAATATTACTTGTTGAAGATGAGAAGGATACGAGATTTATTCTTGAAAGGCTTCTTACAAAAAACAACTACGAAGTCCTTTCTGCAAAGGACGGCTCGGAAGCATTAAAGCTTTTAGAAAATTATCAGCCTAAAGCAATTTTAGCCGATTGGACTATGCCGGTAATGGACGGGATTGAACTTTGCAAGATTCTTAAAAAAGATGAAAAGTATAAAACCATCTATTTTATTGTTCTAACTGCAAGAGCTTCTTTGAAAGACAGAATAACCGGCTTGGATATTGGCGCAGACGACTTTCTTGTTAAACCGATTGAAAACCAGGAACTGCTTGCAAGAATAAGATCCGGCGTTAGGATTTTTAATCTGCAAAGCGAATTAAAAAATCTTGAGCATAACAAAGCCATTGTTGAAATGGCTTGCACCATCGGGCATAAAATCAATAACCCTCTCAGCAGTTTGTTGATCTCCGTGAAAAACATAGAATCCGATTTATTAGAATTAAGTCAAACTAAATTTTCAGAGGATTTGAATATCATTTCTCAGTCCATAGATAGAATCAAGACACTCACAGAAAGCTTAACGAATCTCGAGCAGCCAACTTTGATTGATTATTCTTTCGGCAGCAAAATGATCGATTTAAAATAATTTTTCCTCCTCTTTAATTGCCGCGGATTTTTTCGATAATAGGTTGAAAGAATCTGTATGTTGGAAAAAATAGCAAATATTAATTTAAAGTCGGAGTTTTTTAACGGAAAAAAAGCTGCGGTGTCGTATAAGAATTCGTTAAAAAACGGAGTGTTTAGAAATGATTTACACGATTCGGTAAATTTATCTCCGGCGTACCGGTTTCTTTCTCAAATTGATTGGCGGTTAAAAGAAATGACGAGCCTGACCGCAGAGAAAATTCATGTAGCTTTTAATTTTTCGGGATTCGATTTTCAAACAACTCTTGATCTATCAAATTTGGCAAAACTTAATACGATTGTTTATAATGTTGTTAACGATTCAAGCAAAGAAAATTCCGGGAAAATAATAGCCGCTTCTCTTTCTATTGCGGTACATAGACAACAAATAGAACCGCAGGATGTACTAACGGATCTTCATGGTATTAAAACACTTTTTTATCGATTAAGCAGCTTGGACTTAAAACAAGAACTCAACTTTAATAATGAGATTCTCTATGATCTATTTGATGGAATAGTGAATTCGGTAAGTAAAGAGTTTGATTATATAAATGATTGTCTTTTTGCCTTTATAGAAAAAATGATGAAAATAAAATCTCCGGGCAATATTGTTCCTACTACATTGATCGGTAAAGATTTATCAAATAAAATAAAATTGTTAAATGTAGACGTGCGTTAACTGTATATAATTATGGAAAAGAAAGACTTCTTGTCACCCCCCAACATCGAAACTTTCCAAGAACTGCCGGACTCGAAACCGTTGGTGGTTGTGGGGAAAAATAGTGAAATTCTTTACACCAATAATTCATTCCGCAAATCATTTCAGATTAAAGAGGGAATGAGTTTCGAGGAATTAAAGTCAGAACCCAATCTTGAAAATCTTTTAACGGTTTTTTCGCAGAGTAATTTTAACGGTTTTCATTTCGATCTCTTTTTATTCCCCGATGAAAAATTAGAGATCAACCACTATTATGTTGAGGTTGATAGAATTTTTATCGAGAGCCGGGAATATTTTTTCCTCACGTTTCAAACATCAAACGAAAAACAGAAATTGGAATCGCGCATTAACGATCTGCACGATGCGCTTGAATATGGAAAAATTCCCGTGATCATTACGGATGAAAACGGGAACATCAATTACGCTACCCGGATGTTCGAGAAAATTCTGAAGAATTCAATTGATGAAATTTTTTACCAGCCGATTGCGCTTGTCCTTTCAAATAATATTATTGATGCGGACTTTAACGAGATCAACGAAGCGATTCATCGTACAAAAAGATGGACGAAGGAAATCTCCTACTTCGACGATAAGAAGGGGCACATCTTTCTTGAGCTGAATTTGAATCCCGTTTACAGAGACGGAACGGATCTCTTAAATTTTATTCTTACTGCGCATGATATTACAAGTCATATTCTAAAAAATCAAATTGCGAAAAAGTCTGCCGAAAGTCTCCTGGCGATCATTAATAACATTTCCGATCTCTTGTTAATTATAAAAAAAGAAAACAACGAGTGGACATTTAACAACGCCAACGAAAATTTTTTCCAGACTTTTTCGCTAATTAAAGCCAATTGCCTGAACAGAAAACTTGAATCCGTTTTGGAAGCGGCTTACCTGAAAGAAATTTTTGCAGCGGTAACGAAACTAAAAAACTTAAGTCTTAAGTATGCGGAATTCTTTTACGATCATTCGAACAAAAGAAAGTATAGTGGCAAAGTAACCGGGATTGTCTCTGATACGGAAGAATTTTTTATCATTAGTTTAAAAGATATAACCGATCAACTTCTTTATGAACTTATCTTAAAGAAGGCTTACGAAAAGGAAATTCATTTAAACAAATTGAAGACGGCATTCCTGGAAAACATGTCGCACGAAATTAGAACGCCGTATAATGCTATTCTCGGCTACTCGGAAATAATTGATGACTGCCTTCAAGTCGGCGAATTCGATACAATAAAGGAAATTTCTGTTTTTGTTAAAGAGGTGTTGGATCGCGTATTAAACTTATTTACCAATATCGTAGAAGTCTCCCAGATTGAATCGGGTGAAGTTCAAGTTGATAAAGTTGTTGTTAACTGCCACGAAATATTGAAATCAGTTTACAATAAAAAGACGTTAGCGGCTAAAGCAAAAGGATTGGACTTCAAATTAGAAGTAGAACAACATGAAGTTTTACTTTCAACCGACTGGATAAAATTTGAAAAAATAATTTTCTCAATAGTTGATAACGCAATTAAATATACAGAAACCGGAAGCGTCATCATCGGTGCAAGTTCACACGACGGCAGAATAATTATCTCTGTTTCGGATACCGGAAAAGGGATGGATGTTACCATGTTAAGCCGGTTGTTTGAACCCTTTACCCAGGAAGAAGAAGGGTACGCAAGAAACTTTGAAGGAGCAGGTTTAGGATTAACGATAGCTTACGGATTAACGAAATTACTTGGCGGTGAGATGGAGTTTGAGAGTTCCAAAGAAACCGGAACGAAGGTTTTACTTATTTTCCCTCAATATAATTAATAGGAATTTCCGATATCTTCGGCTGCTGCTTTACGGTTTTAAATACTTCAACCAGCTCTTTTAGCCCCAGCTTGATAATAGAAACAAAAAGATGAGTGAACAAGAGCGCATTCCGGTAAGTCTGATTCTTCTTACTTAAAAACACTTTTTCTACCTGGTAAACGGTTTTATGTTTTACCTCTATGAAAAGTTTTTCTTCGTTTATATAAATGCTTACTAATATCACTTTTTCTTTCAATTGATTAAGTATAAAATCTTGTAAGAAATTGAGTCAAATTATATGCCGAAGAAAAATTGATTCGTTTCTAAATAATTGAAGAGTGAAACTGAACAATATTATACACTTGGTGGATATTGAAGTTTGATAAATACCGAAGAGCGGAAGGAAAGACGAAAAATCTTCTAATTCTTTAACAGAATGTATGGCACGAATTTTTATCGGTTATTCAGTGCGCTAAAAAATCTAAATCAATTTTAAGCAGACAGGAAATAGATGGATCAGAAAAACAAAGTATTCTTTCAGCATAAAATATTTGAGGGCGCAACGGGAACAAAAGGAGAGGAAAATAATTTTCAAGGAAAGCAAAGCGGCAAAAGTTTTGTGCAAATTGAAGACAGCAGTATTGCGGGGTGTTTTGATCAAAATAATTTTCAAACCGTTTCGATATCGGAGGGTCACATTGGATACGTCATCGAAACGCGGGAAGAAAATTTAACCGGGGGAAACAACTCATTTATCATCAATTCGGAATCAACCGATACATACGAATGGTTTAATGCCGGTGTTAAGCAAATAAACAGTAACGTTCGCGGCTCATCCTTCCCGGCTAATATGGGGGGAGAACTTTTTATGTTTTGTTCGTCGATGTTCAAACCTCTTTCAAACGAGGATATAAATTCTAACCCGGTAAACACCATAAAAGAAGATCAATCCGCATCTTCAACAAAAACAAAAAAAGAAACACGGCTGCCGTTTGCTCAATCTGAAATAGATATTAAAAAAGAAAATCTACTTCTGAAAAAAACTTTGCAGCAACTGCAAAAAGAAAACGAAGAGTTGGTTGAGCTTAACCGGAGTAAAAACGGATTGCTTTCAATTATCTCGCATGACCTAAAAAATCCGTTCGGAGCGTTATTAAATATGTCGGAGTTTCTTGCAACAGAAACAGACGATATGGAGCAGACGGAAATTGGTGAGTTTGCTCAGGCAATAAATTTCAGCGCTAAAATACTCTACAAATTTTTTAACGATCTGCTTGAATGGTCCAAACTTCAAAACGGAATTGTAAATGTTAACCCGGTAACGCTGGATGTTCGCGCAGTAGTTGAAAATATTTTTTCTCTTCTGAATATTACCGCAATGTCTAAGGGAGTTAGCCTGGTTAATAAAATTCCGCAAGAGACAAACCTTTACGGCGATCTTAATATGGTCAATTCAATTATTAACAACCTGGTGACGAACGCTATTAAATTTACAAACGCAGGTGGGTCGGTAATTGTGCAGGCGCAAGAACTTGACGGATTTGTTGAACTTGCCGTGGTGGATGACGGAGTTGGCATGGGAGAAAATGTTTTGGAAAAAATCTTCAAACTAAATAAGCACATAACCAACAACGGAACCGAAAACGAAGGCGGATCGGGGTTGGGATTGGTGATAACAAAAGATTTAATAATGCGTCACGGCGGGAAAATCTGGGTAAAGAGTAGAAAAGGTTCGGGCACTTCATTCCATTTTACACTGCCGAAAGAAAATATTTTTGCTGAAGTTGCATAAAGAAAGATTAAGGATTTAGCAAGGGAGGGTAACGGTTAAACATAGAAATGGGGAAAGTAGTAATCGGGGAAAAAGTATCAAACAAAGCCGGATAGAAGTTTCGCAAAGCCAAATCAGAGTTACACAAAGCCAAATCAAAACCAAACAAAGCCATCTAAGATGTCCGCAAAGGCAAGTAAGAGTCTCGCATAGCCGGATAAGAACCGAACAAAGCCGCGTAAGATTTAAACATAGCACGGTAGGATTTGAGCATAGGCATATATGATTTAAACATAGAGAGATAGGATTTGAGCATAGTCACGTACGGTTTAAACATAGAGAGATAGGATTTGAGCGAACTCACATACGGTTTAAACATAGAGAGATAAGGTTTGAGCAAACTCACATACGATATAAACATAGAGAGGTAAGAATTGAGCAAAGTCACACAAGAAGTAAACATAGCGGTGTAAAAAGTGAGCAAAGCGGGGTAATATGCCGAAAATGAGCTAAAAAGGGGAAAAGAGGGTTGATGGATGATGGTTGAGGGGTGATGGGAAGGAGTAAGTGAAAGGTCAATGGTCAAAAGTCATTGGGAAAAAGGGAAAGGGAATGAATAATTAATGGAAATTCCCACTGAAAGCTGAACCTAATTGATAATTCGAATAGATAGTAATAAGCCCTGAAAGGGCGTTATACATCAGCATAGGGCGAAGCCCTATGCTGAAAAGTAAAATTATATAATTAAGCCCTGAAGGGGCGAAATAAATTTCGGGTTTAAGATTATTCCGCCCTTGCAGGGCTTTAATATTTCTCTGTTCATTTTGTTCACAGGGCTTTGCCCTGTGTTAAGATATGCCGCTCTTTCAGAGCTAAGAGAATTAGACAGGTTATAAAAATCCTCCGTCGCAGTGGAACGGCGGATATGCATAAAGCGGGAATGCAAAAAAAATTAAGAATAACGATTAACGATATTTGATTTTTGATGTGACAAAATCTTCTAACTTCTAAAATCGTTAATGGCCGTCTGAGCCGGGCATGTTTGTTCGTAAATCAATTAAGGCTCCGGCTTATCAGATTACGTATTACCGGCTAATTTAAATCTTATTAGAGGATAGTTCGAATAGATATTGGTTAGCCCTGAAAGGGCGTTATACATCAGCATAGGGCGAAGCCCTATGCTGAAAAGTAAAATTATATAATTAAGCCCTGAAGGGGCGAAATAAATTTGGAGACTGAAGTTTATTCCGCCCTTGCAGGGCTTTAATATTTCTTTATCCATTTTCTTCACAGGGCTTTGCCCTGTGTTAAGATATGCCGCTCTTTCAGAGCTAAGAGTATTAGACAGTTAGTAAAAATACTCCGTCGCAGTGGAGTGGCAGATTACGCATAAAGCGGGAATGCCAAAAATTTTAGAATAACGATTAACGATATTTGATTTTTGATGGAATAAAATCTTCTGACTTCTAAAATCGTTAATCCTTCCCGCCGCGGCGGACTGAGATCAATTTTTGTTCTGGCTTTGCCATGTTATGAGTTAGCCCTGAAAGGGCGTTATACATCAACATAGGGCGAAGCCCTATGCTGAAAAGTAAAATTATATAATTAAGCCCTGAAGGGGCGAAATAAATTTCGGGTTTAAGATTATTCCGCCCTTGCAGGGCTTGAATATTTCTTTATCTATTTTCTTCACAGGGCTTTGCCCTGTGTTAATATATCCCGCTCTTTCAGAGCTACGGGCATTAAAAATTGGTTGCTGAAAAAAAACTATGCTTTTAATAAAGGTGGTACGAAGGAATAAAATTTTGTTTTTTCCCTTGCGTAAAAAGATAAATAGTTTTAGTTTTAACTCACCTATTAAACAAATTAAAATAAGTAAGGGATAAGTTACTTGAAGAACTGTTTAAGAAATACCACCGATCTAAAAAGAATCCTCACAAAAGATAACACCTACGGGAGTTGTTTAGCTCCGATTAATAAATATTTTACACTAAACCAGCCCAACGAAATAGTAAACGATAATATTAAGAAGAAAGTTTTTAAGCGAAAAATTTTTACTCTAATAAAATATTTACCAATTTTATAGAACAACTCTATGATAAAACTTATCAGCGGACTTGACGAAATTGGAACTGAAACACAGAAAGCCGAAGGGTGGTGTTACTTCTGCATTCCCGAGACAGATTACTTAAAACTTGAAGCGGAAGTGAAATCTCTCTTATCGGGTTCAACAAAATTAACTTTGTTCCACGGCAAAAAGTTTAAAGCTAATCAATCAAATGAATATGAACAATTTCTACGTATAATAAGAAGATATGCAGAGAATTCTGTTCCGACCATTTTAAGTTGCACATTGAACAGCGAAAATTGGAAACAGACGTTTCTGGAATTTTGCGATAGAGTTACGACAAATGTATTCACACAAGTTGGTGTTACAAACCAAGATTTGATAAAAGTCTGCAAACAGCTTACCCCTGGTCTGTTTTCATTTATGCGACTTATTAACCATTTTGGTAAGGAATATGAACTTTCGGTTGAGGTGGATAGTGATAGGACAAAAGAAAATTATCCTAAGCTTGACACAATTATTAAAGGACACAAATTTACTGCGGACTTCTTAATGACACGATTATATAACGCTTATATGAAATTAAAATTTGCAAACTCACCACAACTTTCAGCAAGCGGAATTTCAGTGCTAAAGGACCAACATTCCATTGCTATTCAAGCTGCAGATGTAATTGGAAACTTTTCGACTTCCTATGTATATTATAAACTTGGTAACACATCAAAAACAAGGATTCTAAAAGGACAAATATTTGAAAAAGTTTTTGGTGATAAATTTGATTTAGATGAGTTTATAAAATCAGTGAAACTCGTTGGAAAAAATGACCTTGAATTATTAATCGAAGGAGCATTTACAATGACATTTACTACTTATAATGAATAGAATTTGAAATGACAGCTTGTGATAACATATTAGCCTCAATTATTTTAGAGACCATACTATGCCAATAACACCTCAACAAATACAGGCAGCAAAACAAATTCAGGATGCAGCAGCCCAAGACACTAATCAAACTGTGAGATTAGTTGCAGGGCCAGGAACAGGTAAATCATTTGTCATTGAAGGACGTATTCAGTGGTTATTGGCAAACCTAAATGTTCCACCTCAAAATATTATTGCAATATCATTTACAAGAGCTGCATCAAAAGATCTAAAGGACCGGATATATGATTATTGTATAAAGCATAATCAACCTAACGTTACCAATGTAAGAGTGTCAACACTTCATTCACTGGCTCTTTACATACTTAGAAGGACAGGAAACTTAAATTTATTTCCGACCAACCCAATAATTTTGGATGATTGGGAGTTAACAGCAATCTTTGACTCAGAGTATGGACGCAATAACAAGGTTAATCCTTCCCGATGCGAAGAAATCAGAAGAGACCATGAGGCATTTTGGAGTACAGGTAATTGGAATCCACCTAATTTGCCAGTCCTGAAACAACCGATAACAGCACCGGAAAGAACATCTTTTAATGCTTTTTATTATCAAAGGACACAAGCATATTCATGTGTTCTCCCTGGAGAAATAATTAGAATGTGTGTATCGCAAATACAAGCAGGTTTAATTGATCCCGTTACAGTATTAGGTGTTCAGCACTTAATAGTAGATGAAGTTCAAGACTTGAATCAATGCGATTTTGACTTTATTGACTTGCTAATTCAAAGAGGAGTAAATGTTTTTATTTCTGGAGATGATGATCAAAGTGTTTATTCTTTTCGGCATGCTTTCCCGCAAGGTATCCAAAGTTTCATAACGAATTATCCAAATTCAACCAATCATGTTTTGTCCGATTGTTTTAGATGTACTCCTTCTGTTTTAAATGCAGCCGTAGGGATTATAAATACTTTCCCTTCCTCTAATAGAATTCCAAAGAATTTAGTTTCACTTTACTCTAACTCTAACCCAATCAATCCCGGTTTCCTTCAAGCAAATATATTTAGAAGTCCAAAACAGGAAGCAACATTTATTGCAAATTCTTGTCAGGCTTTTATCAATATGGGAATTTCTCCGAAAGATATAATGATTCTGATAAGCAATAAAAGAGTTCAATTGAAACCTATAACTGATGCTCTTGACAATCTAAACATCGGATATGATGCAAACCAAAGAGAGGATTTTAAAGACAGTAACCTTGGTAGATTTCTCCTTTCAGTATTCCGAATACTTGAAAACATAAACGACTATATCTCGCATAGAGTACTTTTAGGAACACCAAATAAGATTGGTCTTGCTACTTGTTGTAGTATTACGGACAAAGTAATTACAAACAACATTAATTATACGACTGTTTTCTACAACACACTTCCAAATGGCATTTTTACAAAAAGAGAAGTAACAGCAATTAATAAAGTAAAATCAACCCTGCAAATAATTCAGAACTGGAGCTTAAATGAGACGATAAATCAAAGGGTAAATGATATTGACCAAATTCTATTACCTAGTTTTTCTCAAACTGAAGTAAATGGGTGGCGGGCTTTCATCTCAAGTATGCCACTTGACATGTCTCTTAATGAACTCAAGGACTATCTACAAACAGATTCACAAGAGACAAAAGACAATATTATAAATTCAATTTTAATAAGATTAAATCAAACTACTACACAATCCAACCCACTGCCTGAAAAAGTTAGAATCATTTCATTGCATTCATCAAAAGGTTTAAGTGCAAAGGTTGTTTTCATCCCTGGACTTGAAGAGACGATTTTCCCAAACTCTTATGCACAACAAATACCTGGTCTGGTTTTAGAATGTGCACGGTTATTCTATGTAGCGATGACAAGGGCAAAAGCAGCATGTATAATTAGTTATACACAGTGGAGAAATTTATACGGAAACTTGGCACTAATGACTCCTTCAAGGTTTTGTTCATCTACTGGTGCGGTATTCAGACAACAAAACAATAACGTATTAACCACCACCGAACTTCATACAATACATATGAGCATTACGAATCTATGAATAGTTTAATTGCAGCTACCTTAAATTTATAATAACAAAATATGCATGTTTCTATTCAAGTTTAATAATGAAACAAAGTTTGGTATTTCAAATCAGGGTAATTGTTTAGGTTGTAGAAAAATGTTGAGATTTTATATACCATCCCTATCGGGATTTATGGTTCTTCATCCCGGAGGGATGAGAGATTGGTAGAAACGAAATAATACAAAAAACAGAATGCCGTAGACATGGTATATAAAAGCAATTATCATGTTTAAACAAAAACATATTGAACGGTTTGCAATTTTATATGTCATCCCCGAAAGCTTTCGGGGATGAAATAAGAACATGTTAATTAAACCGGTAAAAAATAATTAACAGGGTATAAGTGGAAAATGACCGGCTGGAAGGAGCCATTAAACATTCTTTAGAAAACGTATTTACTTAAAAATATTGGCATCAAAGCATGAGTGAATTAACAGCCAACAATAGCCTCTACACTAAAATTGCTGAAATTTTAAAAGCAGCAAGTAATACAGTTGTTCGTATTGTAAACCAAACAATGGTTTACACTTACTTTGAAATCGGGCGGATGATTGTGGAAGATGAACAGCAAGGAAAAGAAAGAGCTGAGTATGGAAAACAAATACTGAAAGAACTTTCTAAGCGGCTTACTGTCGGGTTCGGAAAAGGATTTTCAGTTCAGAATCTTGAAAACATGAGGAAGTTTTACCTGCTCTATGCCCCTGCCGAAAAATCCCAATCACCGATTAGGATTTCTGAAAAGCATAACGCAATGTTGAGCTGGACTCATTATTTGGTTTTAATCCGAATTGAAAAAAAGGAGGAGCGCAGTTTTTACGAAATTGAATCGCTGAATAACAACTGGAGTGTTAGAGAACTTAAACGCCAGTTTGATACCGCATTATACGAACGCCTCGCTTTAAGCCGTGATAAAGAAGGTGTAAAACAACTTTCGGAAAGAGGGCAGATAATTGAAAAACCGATTGATTTTCTTAAAGACCCATATATTTTAGAGTTTTTAGATTTACCTGAACAACATCACTATTCCGAAAGCGATTTGGAAACCGCCATCATTGATAAATTAGAACACTTTCTGTTGGAACTTGGCAAGGGGTTCACCTTTGTCGGCAGGCAAGTTCGTATTACCATTGACGAAAAGCATTTTAAAGCCGACCTGGTTTTTTATAACCGCTTACTCAAATGTTTTGTAGTAATTGATTTAAAAATTGGCGAACTCACCCATCAGGATATCGGGCAAATGCAGATGTATGTAAACTACCACGACCGCTTTGTAAAACTGCCCGATGAAAACAAAACCATTGGCATTATCCTTTGCAAAGATAAAAGCAAAACCCTTGTTGAAATTACATTACCCGAAGATAACGACAGCATCTTTGCCAGTCAATACAAAACCATTTTGCCGGATAAACAAGACTTTATTAATCTCCTAAATGAAGGTGAAGAATGAAGCTGAACATTCATGATTTTAATGTTACTGAATTCAGTAATATTAAAAACGGATGGATACATTATCCCTAACGGGATTTGTGATTAGGAGAAGAGATATTTGTTAGAACAGAAAACATTTTTGAATTAATGTACTCCATCGCGGAGGGATGAGAGATTGGTAGAGGCTGCCATAAAGTAAACAATGAAACGGTTACAAATTGTAACCATTTAAAAAAGAAAAACAATGGAAAAGAAAAACGAAATAAAAATATTTGAAGACAAAAAAGTTCGTTCCTTGTGGGATAGCGAACAAGAAAAATGGTTCATATCAATTGTTGATGTTATTACCATATTAACAGAAAGTGTTGACCCAAATGCTTATTGGCGAAAGTTGAAACAACGACTCAAAGAAGAAGGAAATGAAACCGTGACGAACTGTCACGGTTTGAAAATGCAGGCGCCTGATGGCAAAATGCGAATGACCGATGTTGCCGACACCGAACAGCTTTTCAGATTGATACAATCCATTCCATCACCCAAAGCAGAGCCATTTAAACTTTGGCTGGCTCAAGTTGCTGCCGAAAGGTTGGATGAAATGCAAGACCCTGAACTTACTATTGATAGAGCTTTGGAGCAATATTTGAGGTTAGGTTACTCCGAAAACTGGATTAACCAACGGCTGAAAAGTATTGAGATTAGAAAAGAACTTACCGACGAATGGGAAAAAAGAGGATTGAAACAAGGCGTTCAGTTTGCAACGCTTACCGATATTATTACCAAAGCATGGAGTGATAAAACCACAAAAGAATATAAAATACTGAAAGGGTTGAAAAAGGAAAACCTTAGAGATAACATGACTAACACGGAATTGATTTTAAACATGCTTGCAGAAGCATCAACCAAAGATATTTCGGCAGCCATAAATCCTAAAGATTTTGAAGAGAGCAAAAAAGTGGCGAAGCAGGGAGGAAATGTTGCGAAGGTGGCAAGGAAGGAATTGGAAGCAAGAACAGGTAAAAAAGTAGTTACATCGTTAAATGCAAAAACTGTTTTGCAGTTGCAAAATAAAAACAAGAGGAAATAAATGTCATTCAACGAACTGAATAGCGTAGAATATTTTATCATTCACCGACTAACAGGCGTGAACCTGAATAATCTGCCTACCGGCAGGCAGGTGTTCATGTTGGAAGGGTTGCTGAAGTATTACTAAACAATATTAGAGAAGAGTGTAATTATATAAAGGTTCCCTAAAACCCCCGGAGGGTTTTGGAGGAATTAACCGAGTTCAAATTATATTATCGATTGACCACTGCACAAAGTGAGTTGCTCATTTGTTCCGCTGTTTATTTACCGGAATAGGAGTAGAGCAATAACGGGCGTACAGTTATGATTAAGAAAAAATGATCGAGGGAATTTAACCAAGCCGCTCACAGGGCGGCAAAGTAAAATAAATCTAACTAATAATCATTAATTGAAAGGTGTTACTATGCAACGAATCGAAGAAAACAAATTGGAAATGTTTGAATCAGTGCAAGCTGTTTTAAACAAAAACAACACGGCGGTTGCCACGCTGCCGGCATTGGCGGAGGCTAAAACGGAGTTTACTGACCTTATTGCCGATATCATAAAAACAGATAAGGAATATGGAACCGCAACCGTAGGGAAGGTTGCTGTAAAAAATTCTGTTGAGAATGAACTTATCGATGTGTTACTTCCCTTAAAAGGAGCGCTTGCCTCTTTAGCAAGAAAAACAAAAAACACAGAGCTTGCCCTTTTGGTAAAGTTCACTAAGACCGATCTGCAAAGACTCGGAGATACCGACTTAAAAAACAAAGTATCAACCATCCTGGAAATTATCGAAGCGAATAAAACAACTCTTGCCAATTACAACGTAGATGATGCCGAAATAAATGATCTGAAGGAGAAAGCAGCAACCTTTAGTAACGCTACGGCAAATAACAAAACCAGTTTTACGGGTAAAGTAGGAGCCCGCGTTTCGCTGACCGAGTTATTTGATAATGCAGATGAAGTTCTAAAAGTTGATCTTGATAATTTAATGTTAAGGATGAAGAAAAATTATCCTGATTTCTATATTGAGTATCAAGCGGCAAGGGTAACGAAAGACCTTGGCGGTAAACATAAGTCGGATGAAGAGGAAACTCCTCCTCCACCGGATACACCAACGCCGCCGGCGCAATAAATAAATTGGTTATACCTGTTGGGCGAAACGGAGTTTCGCCCAACAATTCTAAATCAGCCATTCCATGCGCGGAATATCTTTACCTTTTTTTCCACATTGTTCATCTTCATATAACTTTGCAAACGGGCTTTTAACACAAAAGAAATTTCAGAACCTTTTGAAATTAAGGTGTGCCCGACTTTATCTTTTATCGCTTCGGCAATAACCATTCCGGCGTCAATCTCTTCGATATCGATAGTAACAATTCGCAAACCCGTGTAAATGCCTGCAATCTCGGCATCAAGAGCTACTAAGATGTTTGTATCGTATTCTCCGGTCTTCTCTTTCATTTTTTGGATTGCGGTTTTTTCGTCTAACCCGGTGCGGAGGAAATAATCGTAATCGTCCAGCACTTTTAGGATGCGGGATTCAATCGGAATTTCATCCGCTTGAGCTCTTGTCTGGTTTTTTGATGGTTCTCCAAACGGAACAAGCTGGTAAGAAATAATGTTGGAAATATTTTCCAGCCTGGGAATATTTGCAAGCAAAGATTTTCCGATTTGCGGATGCGATAAATAAAGCGTTTCCTCCTCCGGCGTAAGGAATTCACCGTTCAATCTTTTTTCAAGAATATCGGATGGGATTGCAACACAGCCGATCTTTGCGAGCAGAACCATCGTTTCAATTTCCCATGTGTTATTTAATCCAAAACGGTGCGCGATATTTTTTGTGAGATTTGTTAACCGGCTTGCCTGACTAAATGCTTTTGGATTAAAGACAGATAAAATATCCATCAAAAGTTTTATGCTTCCCTTTAAAGTTTTTTGGAGCAGTTCTTTTTCAGCAGTAATAAGAGCGTATTGATTTAGCGCGTCGCTCAACGCATCAACAAGAACATCGTTTTGGCACGGCTTGGTGAGCAGACGAAAAATACTCCCTTTATTTACCGCGGTAATTGCAGTGTCGGTATCGGCATAACCGGTAAGCATAATTCTTACCGTGTTGGGAGAATATTTTTTTACTTCAGCTAAAAAAGTATTTCCGTCTATTCCGGGCATCTTGAAATCGGATAGAACAACAGCGAAAGGTTCCGATTTTGTAAATAACTTTAACGCCTCAACGGGATCGCTGCTTGTGGTAACATTAAATTTTGTTCGTAATGTTCTTTTATAACTTGAAAGAATATTTTCATCGTCATCAACTAAAAGAATTTTATTGTTCATTGCTGAAATCTCCATTATCAAAACTTTTACAAATGTTTATAACGAGCGTGTTATTTGGATAAAGCTCTCTTAATATGTGCGGATCAAATTTCTCTTGATTAACAAGCAAGTTCGCAAGATGAACGGCAGACATAGGCGAAGGTTCGATCTCGTCCGGTCTTAACGGCACATCATGAAATGCAGCTATCTCTAAAATAGAAACCGGCAAACCCCACAGCCCCAGCAAATAAGCGCCGACTTCCGAGTGAGAAGTCTCGAACAGTTCATATTCGGCTTCAACAAACGTACACTGCTTTTCCGAGATTTTGTGGTGAATCTTTTCAGTATAGTCCGGTGTTTGAAGTAAAATTAGTTTACCGATGTCGTGGATCAGTCCGCCTAAAAAAGTAGTATCCAAAATACTTTTATCATAAATTTCAGTACGAATGATCTTCTTTGCCAGTTCACCAACCCGGTAGCTATGCTGAAAAACTCTTTCGGCAAAAAATTTATTATAATCGTTAAAACTTAACGATGAAAATATTTTTACATATAACGCTAACGACTTTATCGTTTCAAAACCTAAAAAACTAACAGCGTAAACGGGATCGGTGATCTTTTGAGAAACTCCGAAAAAAGCAGAATTAACCAACTGAAGAATTTTTGTGGTCAGTGCAACATCCTTTGAGATTATATCTCCAATTCCCTTTACCGATGCGGCTGATGAATTGATTTCCTTTTGGAGTTTTACATAGATGTGCGGGAGCGTTGGAATATTTGATATTCCGGAAATAAGCCTCAAGATTTTTTCATCGTTTACAAAATTGCGGAGTTTGCTTATCCGTTCGATTGATTCTTTCAGCGTTGCGGCATCGCAGGGTTTAGATAAAAATTGATGCGCAACGTTCGGAAGATTAAGAATAGAATCTTTTTCGGTGTAACCCGAAAGAATTATTCGTACAACATTCGGATAGAGTTCTTTTATCTTGGTGAAGAGAAGAAGCCCGTCAATCTTAGGCATCCGCATATCGGAAACAACAACATCAAATTTATTAGATTCCATTATCTGCAACGCTTCTTCACCACTGTTGCAGAATGACATTGTCCATTCTTTGCGGAACGGATAGAGCATACGCTGCAATCCTTGAATGATATTTATTTCGTCATCAACAAAAAGTATGTTCATTTGCATATTATGAAATGGGTAATTGAATGATAAAAGTGGCGCCTTTTCCGTAAACCGATTCTACCGAGATGCTGCCTTTATGTTTATTAACAATAATATCGTGAGCAATTGAAAGTCCCTGCCCGGTTCCTTTTCCAACTTCTTTTGTTGTAAAGAAAGGATCAAAAATTCTGCTTAAATTTTCCTGCTTAATGCCCGTTCCGGTGTCGGTAATTCTTAATTCAACCGATGAAGCATGTTGCTTGGTTTCAATTAATATTTTCCCTTTAACGCCGGAGTCTTTTTCTATTGCAAGTTGAATAGCGTGTACCGCATTTATTATCAAGTTAAGGATCACCTGATTAATTTCATCGGGAATGCATGAGATAGCGGGAAGATCCGGATCAAGATTCATCTCAAGATCGGAGATATACTTCCACTCGTTCTTGGAGATTGCAGCCGTTACTTGAATACCGTGATTCAGATCCGTATATGTTTTTTCTCTTTGTTCCGGGTGCGCAAAATCTTTCATCGCGGAAATAATTTTACTAACGCGCTCAATTCCAACCTGTGTTTGCTCAATGGCAGAGGGAATTTCGCTGATGAAATAAGGAATGTCGAAATCTTCCTGGATTTTTCTTATCGCTTTAATAATTTCAACAAAGTCTTTGAAAGCGGCGGAATCTTTTACCGATTCATTAATGGAAGTAAGCAAAGTAGTAAAAGATTGAAAAGCATCTTTTAAGAAATTTGTGTTGTCGCTGATGTACTGCATCGGCGTATTTATTTCGTGCGCAATCCCGGCAGCAAGTCTTCCGATCGATTCCATTTTTTGTGAAAGCGATAATTGCTTTTCAATCTTCAATCGTTCGGTCATATCCCGGATAATGTAAACGAATCCGCGCACCTTTCCTTTTTGATCTCGCAAAACATTTGAGTTGATTGAGATCGTAAGTTTTTTCCCGCTCCGGGAAAGTAACGTTAAGTATTCGTTAACATGCTCTTCTTGCTGCCGGTCGTTATTGTGCCCGTGAGTTTCTTTTGGTTCTTGCGGAGCCGATTCGTTTTTGTGGAATTCAAGAACGGAAAAAATTGATTTTCCCAGCAACCAAATTTGTTCAACTCCAACAATTTCTTCTGCGGCGTTGTTCACCAGATTAATCTTGTCTTCAAGATCGGTTGTAATAACGCCGTCGGTGATGCTTCTTAACGTTACGCTCAACTCTTCTTTTTCAGACTGCAACGCTTCTTCTGCGCGTTTTCTTTCTACTGCGTTGATGATAATATCGGCGATAGTCGCAAGTTGATCCAAATCTTCTTCGTTCCATTTGCTTTCCGTGTGGAGTCGTTCGTATCCCATAAAACCGCGTAAACGAGAACCATAAACCATTGGAACAAGGATCAGCGATTTTGTTCCTTCGAACATTTGTTTCTGTTCAATTGAAATTTCTCCAATATTTTCAACCTCGAAATGAGGAAGATGGAGAACTTCAAAGTTTGAGAGTTTGTCGGTGATCCATGAAAAAAGAGAGACGGGAATATTTCTAAATTCACCCGATTTAAAATTGATGATCTGTTCGGTCCATTCAAAAGTTTTATCAACAAGATTTCCATCGGCGGAAAATAAAAAAAGATAACTTCGCTGAACATTTAAAAACACGCCGATGCTTCTGATCGTATCGTTTATTCCGTAATCAATTTCTTCCGAAGAGTAGTGAATGAAATTGGAAGAAATAGTCGTTACCATTTTTTCAAGTTGAATTCTACGATTAAGAGCTTCTTCCATCTTTAACTGTTCTTTAAAGAGCAACGCATTTTCAAGAACTATCGCTAACTGTTCACCGATCATTGTAAAAAGCTCGATGTCGGAATTAGTAAAGCTGTGGACAGCGAAAGTATTATCCAAACGTAAAACTCCAACTACTTTTTGCCGGCTTTTGATCGGAACGGCAACCGTCGATTTTATTTTTAGGCGTTCGGTATATTCTACCGGAAGAAGTTTAGTTTTAGTGCAATCGTTAATGATTATCGGGCGCTGTTCTTTAAAACATATTTCATTGAACTTCAACGCCATATCCGTAGAAGCCGAATGAGCATCTAATTGATTTGCATCAACAAGAATATCAAGTTGGGGATCATGGAGAAAGAGACTTGCCCGATGTACGCCGCGGTCGCCTAAATATTGGGGAATAACCTCATAGACCCTTGAAAAAACTTTATTCAAATCCATTGTAGACTGAAATGTTTCGTTCAAAGCTTTAAGCAATTGAAGTTTTGTGATTTTATCTTTCAGCGCTTCTTCGGCATTAATTCTTTCGGTAACGTCTCTCGAGATCCCAACAATTCCGGTGATCTTTCCTTTTTTATCAAAGATTGGAACCTTGGTTGCGGAGATCCATTTTTCACTTCCGTCGCTCTTTACCATTTTTTCAACTTTATCGATCAACGGAATTCCCGACTCCATCATCCGCTGTTCATCGCGCAGGGTAGTTTCGGCAAATTCTTTCGGGAAGAAATCGGAATCGGTTTTTCCGATTGCTTCTTGCGGTGATTGTAAATCCAACAGTTTGGCTTGCGCCTGGTTAATACGAATGAAACGGCTTTGGTTATCTTTGAAATAAATAATGTCCGGGATATTACTTAACAAACTATCAAGAAGATTTTTTTCGTAAGCGAGCTGTTTTTCTGTTTCCTTCCGCTCCGTAATGTCGTTAATAATTCCAACAACGCCGCCGGGATTGTTGTCGTACTTCATAAAAGTAGCAAGATTAAAAACCACATCGTGCAATGTTCCGTCTTTGAATTTAATTCGGGCTTCAAAAGTATTGTGCCCGGGATTGTGGTAGAGCGACTCATTCATCAAGTAATATTTTTCTGCGGCTTCTTTGGAAGCAAACTCAATAATATTTGTCTTGGCGGGAATTGATCCCGGAAGACCAATACTGTTTTCGAAAACCGTATTTACCCCCAAATAAAAGCCGTTTATATCTTTATAGAAAACGGGATTTGGAATTGCGTTTATCAGAACTTGCAAAAAAGTAAGTTGATTCATCAATAAATCATCAGACTCGTTGATCCTCTTTTTTTTGTTACACTCTTTAGAAGATTGCTCAATAACCGAAAGCAAACGGGGCATATTGTCTTTTGTTACAAAATCAGCCGCCCCTTTGGACAGAGATTCGAGCATTAACTTTTTTGAAATTTTTTTCGATACAAAGATGAAAGGAGTTTCCGGTCGTTTTTCTTTTGCGAGCTGTAAAGCTGTGAGACCGCCAACTTTTGGCAGATGATATTCAGAGAGGATCAACTGGCAATGGTTTGCTTCCAGAGCGCTCAAAAACGAGTCTTTGTCATAAACATGTGTTGTTTTGCAGTCGATCTTACTTTCTTTTAAAAAATTATCAAGAAGATCGGCATTCTCAGAATTTTGTTCCAGTACAAGAATGTGCGGCTTTTTATCCATTTATAAGGGATTATACTATGGTAATTGAATAGAATTTCTATAGCCTATTATCGAAGAAAAAAATATAATTTTGAGTTAAAAATTGGGGAAAGACGACGAACAGCATGAATACGGAATTAGATAGTTAGTAAAAATCCGCCGCGGCGGACTGCGCTAGATGGCAAGAATAGTTATCGAAAATTTCTCGCAACGTTCGCAAAGAAAGCTCAACGTCCGCAAAGGGAAAATTCGTCGCGAGCGTGGCGGTTCGTGGCGAGCTTAGCGAGAAAAAAGATGAAAGAAATACTAC
>JAUYAB010000093.1 GCA_030693705.1 Ignavibacteria bacterium
CTCCAAAGAATCCTTTCTGTGAGCAAATAAACTTTGGTTGCCGGCTTTGCCGCGCTAAGGATGCATGGATGAATGATCCGTAATGTAATATGTTACCATTTAGAGGATTTCCGTTTTTTCTTAGAGTGCAGAGCCGCCAATCAAAACTTTTTCAATCTCAGTCCGCCGTCGGCGGAAAGGATTAACTATTTTTGATTTTAGAAGATTAAAACAAAAATTTGATTGAGGAAAGCATTCAGTCATGCAGTCATTCAAACATTCGATAGTTCAATTCAAAACCGCTTTTATCCATCCAATCATTATCAAGGTCAACTAAATTTGAGCTGCTAATTCATTCTTGAGTCTCAACGATCTTGTAGCTGTGAGAGACTTCCATCGCCTTTTCAAGCATTTTGGTTACCGAGCAATACTTTGTTTGCGAAAGTTCAATCGCTTTTTCAATTGCTTCCTTGGGAAGATTTTTTCCTTTGAACACATATTCAATGTGAACTTTTGTAAAGACCTGCGGATGCTCATCAGCAACTTCAGAAGTGATGTTCATTTCAAATCCATCAAGTTTTACTTTTTTCTTTCCGAGAATTGAAGCTACATCGCTGCCGGTACAGCCGCCTAATCCGAGCAACAATAATTCTTTCGGACGAACGCCTGCATTGCTTCCGCCAAATTCTTCAGGTCCATCCATCGTTATCCAATGATTTGAATCCGTCTTTCCTACGAAAGTGATTCCCTTAACTTGTTTTACAAATGCTTTTTTCGTTGCCATAACTGTTCCTTTCAAATAAAATATTTTTGTTTTTCTATTTGATACACAAAAATGAATTACGCTTCAAACTATTATTCCATCGGCGGCATTTTGAACTTAGACCATTCTTCTTTTGAAGGTCCGTATAAACCGGGAACTTTTAATCCGGCTTGTCTCATCACAACCGTCATTTGTGCCCGGTGATGAATTTCATGTTTCATCAGAATATAAAGGATAGTGCCTTTTGACCAATTTTCTCCATACATGTTCACTTCTTCGGTAAGACTCTCATCCGTCCATTTCTCTTGAAGCTGGTTCATTAGCGATGCAGAAACTTTTCTGTAACTCTCCAAAATTTCGCTTGCAGTTACGGGAATCGGAGCATCTTCAGCCACATCTGTAATCTTCAGATCGGTTTTGTTCATCATCTCAACAATGGAGGTAACGATATGCCAGGCTAATCGCGCAAGAGTTCTTCCTTCGGCATAGACTTGTTGCGAAAGTGAATCGTTTGTTAAATTCTTAAAAAGTTTTTGCGTTGCTATGCTTTCGCTTCTAAGTTCTTTTATAGCCGTAGAAATTGATGTAAACATTATATTTCCTTCAAATTGTTTGTGATTTGATGGATTAAATTAAGTAATTTTCTCTAAGAAAAATTATTTGGTAAGGAAGAAAAATGAAATTACGAACTTCATCAGCAGTTGTTACCGGCGGCGCAATGGGAATAGGTCTTGCAACTTGCAAACGTCTTATTAAAGAAGGTGTTACGGTAACATTGTGGGACTTGAATACTGAGGCTCTAAATAAGGCTAAAGCCGAACTGGAAAAACTTGGCGGAAAAGTTTTTGCGCATCAATGCGATGTTACCGATAAAGTCCGCGTTTACGAACTTGCAGAAATCGCCAAGAAGGAAATGGGGAAAGTTGATATTCTCATCAACAATGCGGGAATAGTTTTCGGCGGAGAACTTTTAGACGGCACAGATGAAGAATGGGAAAAAACAATTAATGTAAACCTAACTTCACTAATTTATACCATCCGCGCTTTCCTTCCGCAGATGTATGAACGGAATGTTGGACATATCGTCAACTTATCTTCAGCATCAGCAACACTCGGTGTTCCCGGTCTTGCTGTTTACACAGCAACAAAATGGGCAGTGTGGGGTTTAACGGAATCGCTTCGCTTTGAGGCTTACAACAACGGAAAAACCGGTGTGAAATATTCTTCGGTGCATCCAAGTTACATTGCGCAAGGATTATTCCATGGCGCAAAACTCGGCTTCCCCGGAAATCTTATCGTTCCTTTACTAAAAGATCACGATGTAATTGCAAAGACAATCGTAGAATCTGCATTAAAGAAAGGAAGATATTCACCCAAACGTCCGGTTACGTTAAATTTAAATCCACGTCTGCGTGGGTTGTTGCCCGATTCATGGTTCCAAAAACTTATGATCTTTTTCGGCGTTCCTCAAAGTATGAAAACGTGGACGGGAAGAAAATAAATATAGAAATCAGAAGTATGAAGTCGGAATTTAATTTATTCCGACTTCTTATAACTGAATTTTAGTATCTGCTTAAAAAAGGATCAAAACCATTTTGAGCTATTTCAATTTTGATTCTGGTTCTTATTTGTCCTTCATCTTTTATGATTTCTACCAGGCTATTTCAATCTTTGCTTTAAAAATTTTCCGGTTAATGAACAAGCATCTGCCGCAATTTCTTCCGGAGTTCCGGTTGCTACAATTTCACCGCCGTTCTCTCCGGCTTCGGGTCCCAAATCAATAACATGATCCGCACATTTAATCACATCGAGGTTATGTTCAATAATTACAACCGAGTTATTATTCTCAATCAGCATCTCAAAACATTTCAACAATTTTGAAATGTCGTCAAAGTGAAGTCCGGTTGTCGGTTCATCAAAAATAAAGAGGGTATGCTTCCGTTCATGCTGAGCAGTTAAATGGAGCGCTAATTTTATTCGCTGCGCTTCTCCGCCGGAAAGAGTGTTGGAAGGCTGACCAAGTTTTATATAACCCAAACCGACATCCGCAAGTACTTTAAGCGAACGGAGTATTCTCTCATTTCCGTGAAAATGCTCAACGGCTTCATCCACGGTCATCTCCAAAACTTCAACCAGATTTTTTCCGCGATAGGTTATCTCGCGGATTTCTTTTTTGAAGCGGGTTCCTTTACAATCTTCGCATTCAAGATAAATATCTGCAAGGAACTGCATTTCAACTTTTATAAATCCGTCGCCGGAACAAGTCTCACACCTTCCGCCGGGAACGTTGAAGGAAAAGAATCCCGGTTTGTATCCGCGGGCTCTTGCTTGATGTGTTGCAGCAAAAAGTTCGCGGATCATCTCGAATGTTTTAATATAGCTAACGGGATTCGATCGCGGTGATTTACCAATTGGCGACTGATCTACGATCTCTATATGATCGATGTATTGAGTTCCAATTATTTCATCGAAGCTACCGATTGAAGCCGGGTTCATTCCAAGATATTTTGCAGTCCCGCCATAAAGAACATCATGTATTAACGTACTTTTCCCTGAACCGCTTACGCCTGTTACAACAACTAATTTGTGGAGAGGAATTTCAACATCAATATTTTTTAGATTATGCTCGCGGGCGCCGATAATTTTAAGTGTGGAAGTTTTTTCGCTTTTTCTTTTTTTCGGCAAAGGAATGGATAACTTACCTGATAAATATTTCCCGGTAATCGAGTTTTCATTTTGAATTATTTCTTCCGCAGTTCCTTGCGCAATAATTTCACCGCCGTGCTGACCCGCTTTTGGTCCCATATCTACAATAACATCAGCCGTACGGATCATTTCTTCATCATGTTCAACTACAAGAACCGAGTTGCCGATGTCGCGAAGATTTTTCAAAATCCGTATCAATTTTTCGTTATCGCGCGGATGAAGTCCAATGCTCGGTTCATCCAAAACGTAAAGTGTGCCCACAAGCGCTGAACCGAGAGCTGTCGCTAAATTTATTCTCTGAGTTTCTCCACCGGAAAGGGTTGAACTTAAACGATCAAGCGTAAGGTAGCTTAAACCAACATCATTTAAGAAAGATAAGCGCCGTTGAAGTTCTTTTAAAATTCGTTCTGCTATTTGCGTTTCGTACTCGGAAAGTTTTATCTCATTAAAAAATGCAAGAGATTTTTCAATCGAAAGTTTTACAAGATCATAAATTGAATGGTCGTGAATTTTAACTTGAAGCGCTTCGCGGCGTAGGCGGCTTCCTTTGCATGCATGGCAAGTGGTATAGCCGCGATATTTACTTAGCAAAATACGGATGTGCATCTTATAAGTTTTTCCTTCGAGCTTTTCAAAAAATTCATCGATACCGGTAAACTCTTTTGTCCCTTTTCGAATTACATTTACGGTGTGCGGCGGTAAATCTTTGAACGGCACGGTGAGCGGAATTTCATAAGCTTTTGCGTTCTGAACCAACTCGCGAAAATACTGGCTGAACTTTGGCGTGCGCCAGGGAGCTATTGCGCCTTCCAGCAAAGTTAAATTGGGATTAGGCACAACAAGATTCATATCTACACCGATAACTTTGCTGAATCCCTGGCAAACCGGACAGGCGCCAAACGGATTATTGAAAGAGAAAAATCGTGGTTCCGGTTCTTCATACCGGATTCCGCAGCATTCATAAAACTTGTTAAACTCGGTTTGTGCATTCGTTTCAGCATTGATAACTACAAGCCGGTCTTCACCTTCTTTAAAAGTCGTTTCGATCGAATCGGCAAGTTTCTCCCGCAGATTTGCATGAGTTATTTTTAAACGTTCTACAACTACGCGAAAATCTTTTTTCGATTTCGGATTGACCGCGGTTTCATTTAAATCATGTAATTCGTTTTTATAATAGATTCGGAAAAATCCCCGCTTCTTTATTAGATCAATTTCTTCCTTTACGTTTCGTCCTTCGTGCGCGGAAAGAGGAAATGCGAGATAACATTTTGTTCCCTCTTCAAGCGAACTGAGAAACTCAACCACAGTTTTGGTTGTATCTTTTTTAACTTCTTTCCCGCAGTTAAAACAAATCGTTTTTCCAACACGCGCAAAAAGGAGGCGGAGGTAATCATAAACTTCCGTTGTTGTGCCAACGGTAGAGCGGGTATTTTTCGATCCTGTTTTTTGTTCGATAGCTACCGCCGGACTTATTCCGGTAATAAAATCAACATCAGGTTTGTTTATCCGCTCCAAAAACTGCCGCGCATAAGAAGATAAACTTTCTACGTAGCGCCGCTGTCCTTCGGCATAAATGGTATCGAACACCAAAGAAGATTTGCCGCTTCCGCTTACACCGGTGAAGACGATAAGTTTATTGCTTGGGATTTCGAGATCGACATTTTTTAGATTATGCTGTCTTGCCCCTTTTACACGAATTATTTTTTCTGTCATACGCTCATTAAATTTTTAATAATTTTAATCGAAATATAATAAACTTTACACCGGCAATTCTGCAAGTGCATGGTGAATGGTTAAAGCTTTTAGGATCAAAAACGTTATTATGCTCTCATTGTTAGATTAATCACCCTTTTCCGAACTTCGAATTACTCAATCAGGTTACGAATTCCATTTCACAACATCTCATTAAATTATTGCGAACTATGTTCGATAATGGATATAAAGATAATCTGGAAAGAAGAAAAATTCTGCTTATCCGGGGATTCTTTTACTTCAATTTTTTAACACAAATAAATAAACTTTTTTTTAGTAATATGTATTACACTTATAACACCATTGTATAACTGAGGATTTACATGAAAGAATTTATGGCGAGCATAACGTTTTCGGGAGTAATTGCGGAGGAATATCTCGAACTTATTCCTGCGCAAAAAGACTACATCAGCAGATTAGTTAGTCAAAAGAAAATTACATCTTACGGTTTATCAACCGACAGAACAAAATTTTGGGTGACGTTTTCGGCAGAATCTGAACAAGAAGTTTGGCGGCTTCTGGTAGGTTTTTCTTTGTACAAATTTATGGAGGTTGAAATTGATGAATTGCTGTTTCATCAGAATACAAAGCTGTTCTTTCCACAACTTTCATTTAACTAAATGTTTACTACTCTAATGCTTTTGGAATTGTGAAATGAAATTTTGTTCCGCTTCCCAACGTGCTTTCCGCCCAAATAGTACCGCCATGTTTTTCAACCAGTTCTTTGCAGAGTAAAAGTCCTAATCCGGTTCCCGATTCGTCTTTCGTTCCTTTTGTAGAAAAATGCTCATCAATTTTAAATAGTTTTGCTAAATCTTTATCATTCATTCCAACGCCGTTGTCGGAAATTGTTATTTCGTAGAAGTCATCTTTTTCATCAGATGAAATAGTTATTAAACCGTAATCGTTTGTAAATTTAACCGAATTTGAAATAAGATTTTGCAGTATAGAATTAAGCATGTTCATATCGGCATACACATAGACGCTTTGAGAAACATCATTGTGCATCTGCAAATTTTTCTTCGTTGCCGTTGGTCTTATCAACTTGAAGACACCATCACAGAGTTGGTGGAGGTTAAGTTTTTCGGGTTTGTACTCCATCCTGCCGGATTGCAGACGCGACCAATCCAGCAAATTTTTAATCAACCGGTAAACGTCTTTTGTCGTCGTTCGGATCATTTTCAGATATTGGACGACCTGTTCGTCTGACATTTCAGAATAATCTTCAATAAGAATTTCGGAAAGACCGAGCAAGCCCTGGAACGGACTTTTTAGATCGTGGGCAACAATAGAGAAAAACTTATCTTTGCTTTTGTTCAGTTCTTTAAGTTCTTCTAAATAGATTTTCATTTTTTCTTCCCCGATTTTTCTTTCCCCGATGTCCCGGAAGATACTCAATAAGTAGTTTTCATTTTCTGAAATTTCTATAAAAGAATTTATCACTTCCAACCAAACAGATGAGTTATCCCAGAGCTGTAATTGCCTTTCATAATGTATGGGGATAGATTTCGATTTTAAATTTTCCTCTCCTTTTACGGCAAAATCTTTCCGGAATTGTTCACTATAAACAAGTGAATAATGTTTTCCGATAAGTTCTTCTCTTGTTTTTTTTACAATATCGCAAAATGCTTTGTTAACGGAGCGAATAATTCCGGTGTTATCAATAACCCGCATCCCGTCAAAAGAATTTTCCCAGATAGAACGGAAATGATTTTCGGATTTCACTATTTCCAATTCATTCTTTTTCGCTTCCGTAATATCTTCCACAAGTCCCATTCCGCCGATAACTTTTTTGTTCGTATCGAACAGGGGGGTTGTTTTAATTGTGGTGTAAATTATAGCGCTGCTTGTGGTTGCCCGGTACCAGCCATCATAGGAAGCTTCTTCCCCGGTTAAGGCTTTCTCAATAGGAGGTAAAATATTTCTGTCTTTAAGACGCCGCATATCTAATCCGATAAGTTTATCGAAAGAGGATTGAAGGATTTCCACGAAACGTTTATTGCATTGAGTGATATGTAGCTCGGTATCGTAAATAAAAAATCCTATTGGAGAATGTTCGAAGAGGAAACGGTATTTTTCTTCACTTTCTCTAATTTCTTCTTCCAACAATTTCAAGTCGGTTATATCGCGGGAGATTCCAACTATCCCGGTTATCGAACCATCCGAAGACACTAACGGAACTTTTGTAGCAGAAACCCAGCGAAAATTTCCTTCACTCGATCTAACATATTCAAGTTTTCCGATAAGGGGTTTGCCGGTACGAATAATATTCTGTTCGTCTATTAATGCCGCCGAAGCATGATTCTTTGTAAAAAAATCGAAGTCGGTTTTTCCTTTAGCCTCTTCTTCATTTTCAAGCCCAAGCATTTTTTTCTGTGCAGCGTTAATGCGGATAAAACGGCTCTGTTGATCTTTGAAATAGATTGTATCGGGGATATTATTCATCAGATTGCGGAGTAAGTTGCTCTCCTGCTGAAGCATCTGCTCGGTCTTTTTTCTTTCGGTAATATCGTTTGCAATTACTAGTATTCCCTTTTTCCCATTAGCCAGGGTTATCCTGCTTTCACGCAATTCTAAAAACCGTTGTACGTTGCCATGATAAAAATTCTCGACTTCATGAATTAATATTTCTCCGTTCAAAATTCGTTCGATATTCTCTTTCATCATTGAATGAGCTTCCGGTTTCATGAAGACAGAAATTGATTTTCCGATCAACTCCTCTTCCGGATAACCAATGGTTTGGCAATAAGCTTTATTCGCTTCTAAAATTACTCCGTTTTCATCTTCAAGCAGAATTCCAGTGGGAGACATGTTAAAGAGAATAGAGTAGAGTTTTTCTCCACGCGCCAACTCTTCCATTTCGTTTTTTGTGTTGGTAATATTCCGCGAAATGTTTACAAGTCCCTCAATCCGCCCGATCGCGTTCACCAATGGAACTTTTGTGGTAAGCATCCAAACGTCTTTTCCATCCTTAAAATCTTTTATGTGGTCAATTCTGTTTAGAATTGGTTGTCCGGTATTAAGAATATGTTTGTCTTCTTCTGTTACTAATTCGGAAAAAGATTTTGGAACCACCGGCAATTTGTTTTTAAAAGGAGATGTTTTTGTCGGTTTGTTTCCAAAGAAACCCGCAAGAGCAGCATTGACTTTTATGAATTTACCGGTTTTGTCTTTTATATAAACGTAGTCGGGTAGATTTTCCATTAAGCTGTTGAAAAGATCATTGTTGAAAAACAATTTCTTTTCTTCTTCGTCTCTTTCTTTTGCGTTGCGCAAAAAGAAGATGATATATTTTTCTCCTTCAAATTCATCGACAACGCCGGTCAGATCCATTATTAACGTTGAACCGTCTGCACAAAGGAAATGCTGACCGGCTAAGACTGAATCATATGCGTATGTTTCTCGTAAAGTTTCAGAAATTGAGGTGTGAGTGGTTGAAGGAAACAAGATCGAAAAGTTTTTTCCGATCATTTCGTTCTGTGGATAACCTAGAATATCAGTTACTCGATTATTGACATTTATAATTTTTCCCGTCTTCGCCTTAACGATAAAAATGGTATCTAACGATTGCTGAAAGATGGTTTCAAAAATCTTATCCATGGAATCCCGAATGCTGGTTTTTGTTCAAAATATTGC
>JAUYAB010000095.1 GCA_030693705.1 Ignavibacteria bacterium
ACAAAAATGAAACTCGGAGAATACCTTCCTCAAGTTGGAATTGGAATAAGCGGAATGTATATGAAATTTGACGAGGGAAAAGACAGAACGCTCGGAATGATTATCGGTACTGTCTCTGTTCCAATATCAAATTGGTGGGGCGGCTCACATGAACTTCAGGAAAGAAATATCAAAGAAGAAATCGCCGAGAATAATTTCAAAAATAATTCCGAGCTTTTAATTCTTCAAATGGAAAAAGCCTGGCAGGATTTAAACGATGTGTATAAACAATATTTGTTGAGCGAAGAATCTAAAAGGCAAGCTGAAGAAAATCTAAAAGTAAATGAAGACAGTTACAAGAACGGATTGATTAACGTCTCCGATCTATTGGAGGTGCAAGCGTTGTTGCAGCAAACGGAAGATCAATTAATAGACGCAAAGTCAAATTATATCGTAAAGAGAACAACATATTTACAAGTTACAGGCAGATATCATCAATTTGTCTTTTGATAATTGAAGATAATGTCGTGGAGAAGAAATAGTATTGTGAAAATTCATTTAGACAAGTCGATTAAATATCATTTCACTAAGCTGATTAGACCAAATGAAGATTAAATCTCAATTCTTGATGGACAAAGTCACCGTAGAAATTAAGGAATTCCCAACATTCATCTTTGAATTTTGAATGAGTAAGTGTATTTTTCAATTAAATTATAAATAATTTTTATGCGCCCATAGCTCAACTGGATAGAGCATCTGACTTCGGATCAGAAGGTTTGGGGTTCGAATCCCTATGGGCGTACAACTATTTATTACTAAAGTGGTCAAACCAGAACAAAGTGAATTATGAATAATGAATATCGAATCGAGAAGATCATAAACTTCATCATTCCTTGTTCAATATTCGATTTTCAAAAAAAGAATCCTTTCCTTTTAAATCTGAAAGAAATATTTGACAACTGAACAACGACAATTTCCTCATTCCAATTTAGCTTTTCAAAAAATAACTGCACTTTGGGCTTTGAACGAAGCCGCTCTCGGCGGACTTCTTCATGCATTCGATATTCCTTTTACCGGATTGATTGTTGGTGGTGTTGCTTCCATTCTTATTGCTTTACTCGCATTTCTTTCGGATAAAAAAGGGAGTATCACAAAAGCCACGTTGATAGTAATTGTGATAAAAGCGGTCGTTAGTCCATACACTCCGTTAGCGGCATTTGTTGCAGTTCTGATTCAAGGGTTATTAGGAGAACTTCTCTTTTCTTCAAAAAAGTTTTTTGCTGTTTCTGCTGTATCACTTGCAATTCTTGCATCGATGTATTCGGCTTTACAAAAATTATTTTTAGTTACAGTATTATTTGGTACAACACTCTGGAAAGCGATTGATCTTTTTTTCAATTATGTTTTAAAGCAATTCAGTTTTCTTGGAGCGGATATTCATTTTAGTTATTATCTTATTGCTTTTTATCTTGCCCTCCATTTAATATTCGGGGCGTTGTTCGGGATTATTGCTGCCCGGATCCCAAAAGTACTCTCCGGTTTTAATGATTTATCACTCTTAATCCCATTAGGAAAAATAAAAAATTCAGAAAACACATCTCTCACTTCAGCTAAAAAGAAAAAGAAGTTCTGGTTTCAGAAGCTGTCCGGGGTTGTCGTCTTTCTCTTTTTACTTACGGCTCTTTTCATTTCTTATTTCTATTCCGGAAATCATAACGGACATGCATTGGCAATACTTATTACGATCTTCCGGGCAATCAGCATTACACTACTTTGGTTTTTCTTCGTGGGACCGATCGCATTGAAATATTTTAAGAAAGTAATTGCTTCAAACCAGAATAAATATACTGTTGAAATCGAAACCATTCTGCATACGCTTCCGTACTACAAAACAATTATCAAAGAATGCTTCAAACGCGCTTCGTCAAACACCGGACTTGCCCGCATTAAACTGTTTGCCAAACTAACGTTGATAAATATTTTGTTCTTCGATCTTTATGAGTAATGTTTTTATTTATACCGGCGAAAAGGGAGTAGGGAAGTCAACCTATCTGCAAGAAATATTTTTGCAAAAACCAAATGTCTGCGGCATTTTACAACCACGCATAAACGGTATTAAATATCTTGTTGATGTTGTGAGCGGTGAAAAGAGAAGATTGGAACTTGAAAATCAAACAGCGGATGAAAAGATTGTAACCATCGGCAATTACATTTTTTCTGAAGAAGTATTTCTTTGGGGGCAACAAAAATTAGTCGATACGATTGAAACCACAAACGAATTAATAATTATTGATGAGATCGGACCATTAGAATTATCCGGCTCCGGGTTAGCGCCGGTTCTCTCTGAACTAATCTCCAGAAGCGTTGCTAAACAAAATAAAGTCTTACTTATTGTTCGACCGGCATTAATTGAAAAAGTTATTACTCAATACAGTTTGCATGTTCCAATCATATTGCATCATGGGCAAGGACTTCCGATCGAATTATTTGATAGTTAGACGTTGGTTTTAACTATTTATTATCTCATCAAAATAAAACTTCAATTAATACTCAATCCCAATCTTCATTATCAACTTCGCAAAGCACAGAGTTTAGATCGTTAAAAATAATTTCTTCCGGTTCTAACGGAAGCAACGGCAGTTCGAATTCAGGATTATTTTTAGAAACAGTTACGCGTACTCTAACTAATCTATTTCCTTCAAACTTTATTAGCATTGGAACAACCATTTTGAAATCGTCTGCAACATTTTCCTGTTTAACGCGGCAGTAAACTTTAAATTTACCTGCTTCAGTTTTTTCTGTGCGGTATGCAAATTTATATTTTGGAATACCTGTTTCTTTAATCCATTCCTTGAAGAACCAACTCATATCTTCACCCATATGTTTCGAAACCATCCGTTGAAAGTCTTCTGTGGATGGCTCCTTCCAAAGATATGTGGAATAAAATTCCCGCATCATATCTCTAAATCGATCTTCATTCATTGTTTTAAGATCAATCATCATATTACGCAACATGTGTAATACCCAGGCACCTTTTTTGTAAATAATTAACGAATAATCTCCGACTGTATTACTGGATTGAGTGCGGTATCCTAGCCAAATTGGACCTGCTTCCTGCCCGTCCTCCAATAGATAATGACGATTATTGAGAATTGTTTCTTTCCATGCATCGAGTACTTTAAAAAATTTCTCGTTATCTTTTAACACAGTTTGCATAAACAAAATGCCTGAGTATTCCGAAAAACCTTCGCTTATCCACTGATCATGATACGTTTTGAAATTTACCCCAACACCCCACCATTGATGAGCTACTTCGTGTGCGCGAAAAATTTCATTGCCTCCATCTCCATCAAAATATTTAAAAGTTGTGTAAGATAAATGAATGAGACCCAGGAAAGCCTCTCCGCCCAAAGTAGGCACTGCGATTGCGTAAAAATCATCAGCGGGTGACTTACCAAACATGTATTGAAAGAATCTCATGCAATTTAAAATATCTCCGCGAACTTCATCATCAAGGTGTGCATTTCCAATACTTCTATCTGCCTCTAAGCCGTAAACCGTCACATTCGGTAATACTTCACCTTCTTGTTTTTCAACAGAAAGATCCTCCTCTTTAATTTTAATTTCTTTGAAGTATCCAATGCCAAAAGAAGCATTATGGGTTGGACGGACTGTAACCCATCTTGAAATAATTGTATCGCCGGTTTGTTCTGTTGAAACATTTTTACCTATGCTTGCTAATTTCAATTTTGAGGGTGTATTGAAGGTGAGATCATAATTCGCCCTCATTCTATAACCGTAACGCGGGTACCACCCTATGCTTGACTTTAATCCTATTCATCCATCAAGATCATGGGTAAGTAATTCCCCTTTATAAAAAAATGTTAGAGAGCATTTCTCATCTTTTGAAAATAGGCGGGGCAGTTCCACCCATACAATGGGATTATCTTCGTGTTGAAAATATTTTACTCCCCTCCCATCGCTTGATATTATTGAATCGACTATGAGTTTGCTAAATAAAGAGAAGGGGATATAGCCCAAATTATCTACTGAAGAAATGAAAGTGACATTAGCAGTTGAAGAAAATTTAAGGTCTTCATTAATCTTTGAATCGATTTTGTAATCAATAATTTGAATTTGCTCCTTTGACTTTTGTCCCATTGAGTAATTAGATGACCGCTCTTCTTTTGTTTTAAATTCGGTAACAGTTTCTCGGTAATGTCTAAATGATACTTCTGCGCGTTGTGCAAAACTTACTTCCTCGTCATCGTATGGGTTGATCTGGAAAAAGAAAGGATCGCTTGAACTTTCACAAAAATGAGCGTAAAACATTCGGTTATGCCGGTTATCTAAAAATGTCTGCGCTAAATCAGTGTCCAAGTAGTCATCATCTTCTTCAAAGATGTATTCTAGACAATTGCTAATGTAATCGGAAACTGAACCTGGAACCTGCTCCGGAGTAAACAACAAATTTCTTTTTAACTCTGTTAAAGTTGAATCAGAAAAGAGTAGAAAAAGCTGCGAAAAACTTTGGTTGACGGAATCAACCTTATAAAATCGCTTTAATTGTTGTCTTTCAGTAAAGTCGGGAGGAGTTAAATAGAAGCGTCCTATTCCTTCAAATACAACTGAGATCACCCGTCCGTTTATCGGTTTACAGAGATACATTTTTCCTTCCTGCAACCAAAACGTTCCTTCATCTCTTTTGATAGGTAAGTTCGAAACAGTTGCAACAGCAGCTTCATCAGCAGTTAGATGCATAAGTTGATCGTACAATTTTTCGTATGCAGTTGAATCCTTTCGGGAGTCTTCTCGCGGGAAAATTGAACAATTAAAAGTTACAAGTACCAGAAATAGGGTAGAGATTATTCGTAACATCGGCTCTCCAATGATAGTTAATATTGTTATTTAAGTTTATCAGAATTGATACCAAATAATTAAGAATCCCAAATTGAATTGATAGAAATATTTTCCCATCATATTAATAATTCCAAAACCATGCGAAGGCAATATTAAATATTTTATTCGCATGGTAGTTTTTTTACAATGGCTTTTGAACAAATAAATTTTGAGTTACTATTTAAACGATTCAAATTAAATTTATTTCGTTTCCAAATTCGGAAAACGCCCCGGCGTATACGGCGCACCGTTCTCTTTAAGAATTTTTTCGATCGCTTCTACTTCTTCACCGGCAGTGGTTAATGATTTTAATATTTCACCAAAACTGTTTGCAGCCATCTCATAGGACTTAACAAACGTTGTTGTCGGCGCTGATGTAGTACTCCACAACGATGAAGTAATTAGTTCGACTCTTTCTCTAAGAGCGGTCGGAGTCCCACCTTCATACTTACTCCTCAGATTATCACCACTGAATTTTTTATTCAACTCATCAAGTTTTAAACTTACTGCTAATATTTTATTATACGTATCTGTTGGGACTTTTGGCGCTTCAAACACCGCTTTCTTAAAGTAAGAAAGCTTGTTTACTAGTTCATTTCTATAAGCATCGGCGCCGGTGATAACTCTTGTCAGTTCAGCAACTTTTTTGTTAAAATTATCCAATGATTCTTTATCCGGTGCGGTTAAAGTATTCAAATTGAGTGGTACACAATTAAATTCTTGAGGCGTACAAAGTTCAGTAAATATTCCATCTTCAAATTTTGTTAAGAAAACTTTGTATTTCCCGGGAACTGCCATGTAACCTTTTTCCGGTTCATTCCAGGGGACAGAATTATCGAATGGAGTATTTGAGATGGGGGAGAAGGTATCGTAGCGGAAATCCCAAACCAATTTATTTAATCCTTTGCTTATTCCGGTTTTTATTTTCTTTACTACATTTCCTTTATCATCGGAAATTGTAAAAAGTAAGAATGCTTCCGGTTGTTCGCTTTCTTTTTTCAGTTCATCGTAAGTTGGAAAAGGTACATCTTCTCCTTTTTTCTGTTTTTCTTTTTCGAGTTCTCTTCGTTTATCCTTTAAAGATATCACTTCATCTTTTACAAAATAGTTTATTACTGTGCCTATTTGAGGATTTGGCGTTGCAAAGAAGCTCGCTCCCATCGATCCGATACCACCATAACCAAACGGATCCGCGGGAATGAACATTTGTGCATCTTTAATAGGGAAAATAAAAGCATCTTTTGTTAAAGTTTCTTTAGACATGAAACGAAGTGGTGAATAATTGTCAAGAATATAAACACCTCTACCGAATGTTGAAATTACAAGATCAGTTTCTCTTTCTTGAATCTTTAAATTGAAAACTTGGATTGTCGGCAGTCCGTTCTTCAACTGAATCCATTCTTTACCACCGTTGTTACTGAAGAAAACTCCGAACTGCGTTCCAACAAATAAAAGATTTCCATCAACAAAATCTTCTGCAATCGTATAGGTTGATCCCATCTCAGGCAGATTTGAGTTGATCTGTTTCCAGGTTTTTCCTCCGTCTTCGGTTTTATAAAGATAGGGACGATAATCTCCATCATGAAAATTGTGGCAAGCAGCGTAAGCAACAAGTTTATTAAAATTAGAGGCGATGATCTGATGTACGCGTGCATATTGCGGCAAACCTTCTACTGATGAAGCTTTCGTCCATGTTTTCCCGCCATTGTCGGAGTAATGAATTAATCCGTCACCCGAACCGGCAAACAAAACATTTTCATCAAGAGGGGATTCAGCAATTGTAACTATCTGCGCCATTGAACTTTTGTTTACCATTTCATCCATACTCCAGCTTTTTCCCATAAGCTTCTGAAAATTCGCCGGATAACCGCGAGTTAAATCGCCGCTTATTTCATCCCACGTGTTGCCTTGATCATTTGAACGGAACAATTTATTTCCACCAAAGTATAATCGTTTATGATCGTGTCTTGAAATTAAAAGAGGAGCGTCCCAGTCAAAACGGTAAGAAGTATCGGCAAAATCATAAGGTCGTATATATAATTTTTCTCCGCTCTTTTTATCGAAGCGAACTAATCCGCCATTTTGAGATTGTGCATAAACGGTGTTCGGGTCCTGCCAATCTACTTGAGATTGAAACCCATCTCCGCCAAGTGTAAATGTCCAATCTTGATTTGTTATACCGCTTGAATTTATTGTACGCGATGGACCGAAGAGACTATTGTTATCCTGTGTTCCGATATAAACATTGTAAAAGGGGAGCGCGTTATCTGTAGCCACTTTATAAATTTCTGTGATCGGAATATTATTTCTGAATGCCCAATTTTGTCCTTGATCGTATGTTTCATAAACACCGCCGTCGCAGCCGGAGATCAGATGTTTGTTGTCATCGGGATCAATCCAGAAGCCGTGATTATCAACGTGTTTATTCTTTTCGCCTAAATTTGTCCAGGTCTTTCCACCGTCATTTGTGATTTTAATAAATACATCCATGCTGTAAACACGGTTAACATCTTTTACATCGCAGTAGATTTTTTGGAAATAAAAGGTGTAGGCTGAAACATAACTGTTCTGTTTTGACCAGCTTGCACCGCGATCGGTGCTTTTGTAGAAGCCCCCATCCTTTTTTGCATCGATGATAGCATAAAGAACATCGGAATTAACGGGAGAGATCGCCATTCCGATTCTTCCAACTTCGTCTGATGGAAGTCCGCTTTTTAATTTATTCCAGCTTGTTCCCGCATCTGTACTTTTGTAGATGCCGCTTTCCGGTCCGCCGTAAACTCCGGTGTATAATTTTCTCATCCTTTGATGCGCGACTGCGTATAACAATTTTGAATTTCTCGGATCCATAAAAACTTCATAGCAGCCGGTGTACTGACTGATCTTTAAAACATTTTGCCAGGTCTTTCCACCGTCTGTAGTTTTGAAAATTCCCCTTTCGCCACCTTCTTTTCTTAGCGAACCCATTGCTGCAGCGTAAACAATATTCGGATCAATGGGATCAATTGCAATACCGCCGATATGTTCCGAGGTTTTCAATCCCATGTTGTTCCAGCTTTTTCCGCCGTCTTCGCTTTTATAAAAGCCGTCTCCGTAACCTGAATTATTATGATTGCTGTTCTCACCGGTTCCAACCCAAAGTATGTTCGGATTAGTCGGATCAATTTCCACTGCGCCAATTGCGTAAGTATTTTGATTTTCAAAAGAAGGTGAGAAAGTGATCCCCCGGTTTACCGTTTTCCATAAAGAACCGCTGCCGGAAGCGATGTAATATTCCGATTTGTTCTGCGGATTTACTTTTATGTGTCTTACTCTTCCGCCGGTTATTGCGGGACCGATGTTTCTGAATTGCAAACCGGATAAAGATATTTTCTTTAACGAATCGGGTTCTGCTTTTGTGCTGCTCTTTTGGCTGAAAAGAGAAGTGGAAGTGAAGAAAAGAATTGAGACTGCAAACGATAAAACCAATTTTTTCATGTTACCAATATTTATAATTATGGATCGATTAATATTTATGTTAATGCATGTGGGAAATTAAGAAATTATAAAGGATTCTGACAAATTAAAATTTACAAGAATCCAACATTGTAAAGTATGATTAAGTTTCCAGGTGTTAAAAGATGCGACTTCGAATGTGCTGCTTTTCTTTTTGGATGGAATTACTGAAGCACAAAACAAAGAAAGGGAATTGTACGGAGTCAATAATCTCATTTCGCTCATCGAAAGGATTGACACGAAGTTACTCCACGCTTAACAAATAAAGAAAACCATTTTTGAGGATGAGAAACTCTTTACTCATCATACAAATCAAAGCGATGACATGATGTTAATAGTCAGAAAAGTCTTTTGAAAGGAATGAATTTTTGATTAAGGAGTCATTTTCTTTTTGATCTGCGATGCATATCTTCTGCTAATTGCTATCGGTTCTTCAATGTTTTTCATGATAATATGATAAGAATAGTTGGCACCTCTTTCAATCCTTTCAACAAAATTCATATTAATAATGGTCGATCTATGAACCTTAATAAAAGAACTTTTAGGAAGACATTCATCCCACTCACATAATTGTTTATTCGTTAATCCTTTTAATCCTTTTGCAGTAATTATTTCCGTAAAATGGTCGGCTGCCGTGATTTTGATAATTGAATCTACACGGATAAAATAATATTTATAATTCAGTTGAAGATAAATCGAATCTTCTTCAGTAAGTGAAATGCCTGGAGGAATCTGCCGCTCACGATTTTCTTGAATACGTTTGACGGCAAGTGCAAGACGATCCGGATTTACCGGTTTTAGTAGATAGTCACACGCATTAACATCAAACGCGCGGATAGCATATTCATCATAAGCGGTAACAAAAATCACTTTCGCGTTTATATCAACTTTATCGAATAATTCAAATCCTGTTTCTCCGGGAAACTGAATATCAAGAAATATTAAATCCGGTTTTAATTTTTCAATTGCTTCAATAGCAGTTTTAATATTCTTTGCTTCACCGACAACCTCTATGGTCGGGAAGAGAGAAAGAAGTTCTCTTAAATCACCGCGTGCATATTTTTCATCATCTACTATGAGAGTTTTATATTTTTTCTCTTCGTTCATAATTTTTCATGCTCAATCTTAATTACAACCTTAACAAATTCCGGCTCTTTAACGATTTCAAAAGTATATCTACCGGGAAAAGAATGTTCTAAACGTTTTTTAATATTTTGTAAACCAATACCTGTGTTAGTAGCGCCAATTTTTTGGTCTTTGTCGATCCAATTACCAGAGTTTTTTACTTCGATTATCAAAGTAAGATCAACTATTACGGAGCGTATGGAAATTATTAGGGGAAGTTTACTTGTTTGCATACCATGTTTTACAGCGTTTTCTACAAGCGGATGAATTAAAAATATCGGGATCATAAAATCATTTGTTTCCGGAGAGATATCAAACTCAACGAGTAAATCTTCATTGTAGCGAACCTGTTCAATATTTAGATATTGTTTGATTATCTCAATCTCTTTAATAAGCTGAACTTCATTATTCTTCCCTTCCAATAAAGAGTATCTTAAAAATTCCGAAATATGAGTAACCATTCTTTTGGCTTTTACCGGATCGGCAGTAATTAAACCGCGCAAGGAACTTAGCGTGTTAAATAAAAAATGAGGATTCAATTGGTATTTCAGCATCTCTAATTGTGATGTTCTTAAAAGAGCCCGTTCATGTTCTAACTGATATTTTTGGTCTTTCAATTCTTCCCATATCTTGTATCCTAAATAAAGGCAGCTCCAAAGAAATACCGTTGTATAGTTAAGCGACACCATCTGAATTAAAAAAGCTTGAGGTATTTTAATCGATTCACCGGTAAACACACTGCTTACTATAATCGTTATGTAAGCCCATAACGCACCCGCTATAAATGAATAAATGAAAGCCAACACAACCAACACAAGTATTTTATATCTATGCCAGAAATATTTTTTATATAAAACACGCAAACAAAGGGTAATCAAAAAACCTTCAAGACCAATTATTAATAGTAATAAAAACGCTTTAAACGATCCTACTGACTCTGGAAAAACAACACTGGTCTCAACTATAACTCCTATCCAGAATATTGTGTGCCCCAGCCAGAACGACCATTTACGATTTGAGAAAAGATTTTCTACTGCTCTTGGATATTTCATTTTAATTTAGTTTTTACTACCGTTTAACTTTTTGTGATATATAATTTAGATTTGCCGCTAATGAAATGTATATATTTTCCAGTAAAGATTTTATAGAATCTCTTTCATTTTATACCACTCGCGAAAGATTTCAACCACCCATGAAGTGACAGTTTATTTCACGAAAAATATCAATTAGTTTAACATTGCATGTTTATTTAATCACTTGAGAAGATACTGAGAAGTTATGGTCCTAAACAATGTGCGCTTTTTCATAATACTGATAGTCGCTTTAGTAACTATTGTATCGTGTAAAAAAGAAACTCCAACTGCTTCACCACCAAATCCGGAACTGAATTTAACCGAGCTAAAAAGTATTCATGTTGGTTTGTATATCGATAAAGGGGCAGGAGGTATTGATGAGATAAAAAGTATGTTGAACCAGTTAGGGTGTTTTTATTCAACGATTAATAAAGATACAATCCTAGTAAGCAACTTGAGTAGCTATGATTTAATACTTTTCCCGGGAGGTGATATGTGGGTTTATAAAAGTCATCTTTCTGCAACCGGTATAAATAAAATTAAAGAATATATTCAGTTTGGAGGTGGATATATTGGTATTTGTGCGGGTTCTTATTTTGCTGCCACTAAAATTGTATGGAGAGGTTGGGCTGATGAACCCCGGCAATATTTTACAATAACAGGATTAGGAATTTTTTCTGGAACTGCTGATGGTCCAATAGACGACTTCGCCCCTACATATCAAGTTAATAATTGCCTTGTAAATATTAATCGAAATCATCCAATCACAAATGATATTCCTCAACAGTTGGATTATCTATATTCCTTCGGACCTAAATTCATTATTGCAGATAGTTCCAATGTTTCCGTCCTTGGAAAAAGTGCTTCCGGTAATAATTCAGTCGTTCTTGCAGTTCAATACGAACTGGGGCGGGTTTTTCTGACAGGCTTACACCCTGAATTTGATGATGATAAATCATCCTGGAAAATGATAAGCAATGCAATTTTATGGTGCTCTCATAAATTATAAATACCATTCCGAAATTATGGTACAGAAAGAAAAATTAATTGTTACCCGTTAATAACAAAGGTAGAAAAATGGAAAATAAATTTACTCTTCGCCTCTTATTCATCATGGCAAGCGCCGCTCTTTTATTTACAACAAACACACTGTCACAAAGTTTGCCTTATCTTGGTCAAACGCCTCCCGGCAATATTCCGGTAAGATTAGTTCCGGACAGCCTTGCAGCAAATAGCGATTGGCAATATCACGGCACCCCCTCATTTTCTCCTGATGGAAATGAAATGTATTATGCCATTTATAGATATAACCCGGGCAGAATAGAAATTTGGTTTACCGAATGTGTTAATGGTAAATGGACTTCTCCTCAAATAGCTCCTTTCGCAAATAACAACTATAGCAACAACAACCCATACTTTTCACGAAATAAGGATACATTATATTTTCTTTCTAATAGACCAAACGGAATTGTTTTTAGGGTAACAAGAAACAATGGTGTCTGGTCGTCGCCTCTCGCTTTAAATATAAACCTTCCTACCGGTTATTCTCCGGGATGGCAGTTTTCGATTGCAAATAACGGGAACATTTATGCCGAATTAACGTACACTAAAACCGGTGCAGAAGATATTTATCTTTGGCGTTTTGTTAATAGCCAATATCAACCGGCTGAAAAACTAAGCGCGATTTGCAGTCCTCAATTGGATTTTACACCATACATTGATCCGGCGGAGCGATTTATAATGTTTGCTTCGAGGCGCCCTGGCGGGTTTGGAAACACAGATATTTATATCAGCAAAAAGAATTCGGACAATACATGGGCGATTCCAATAAATGCTGGACAAATAATCAATTCGGGTGAAGTAATACAACCGGCATTTTCTCGCGACGGAAAGTATTTCTTCTTCGAAGCTTGGATGCCCAATGCTTTAGGAGGAAATCCTTATTGGGTAGATGCTAATGTTATTTACAATTTAATTAATGATACCACTGTTACTGATGCAGATGGTAATATCTATAAAACAATAAAAATTGGCGATCAAATTTGGATGGCTGAAAATTTAAGAACAACCAAGTACAACGACGGTGTCGAGATACCAAACGTCGTAAATGACAAAGCGTGGGGCAATCTTAAAACTCCCGGTTATTGCTGGGGAAATTATAATACTACAAATAGAAATCTTTTTGGGATATGGTACAACTGGTATGCGGTCAATACAAAGAAACTCGCCCCAACCGGGTGGCATATCCCTACTGCAGCAGAATGGAAAACTCTTCAAGCTTTTTTAGGAGGAGAGAGCATTGCCGGCGGTAAGATGAAAGTAAAAGGGACAGCATATTGGTTCTCGCCGAATATCGGCGCAACAAATGAAAGCGGTTTTTCAGCTTATCCGGTTGGTTACCGGAATTATGATGGTGTCGATTTCAATATGCCGGGTGACCTCGCTTCCTTCTGGGCTTCCGATGAATTCGATGCCTCAGATGCAATTGGTACACGCCTTACCGCTGATAGAGAGGATTTTAGAGTCTTTGAGTTTGGGGTTTCTAAAACGTATGGCTATTCCATACGATGCGTGAAAAATGATCCAAGCACAAGTGTTGTTAAAGAATTATTTAATCCAACCGGATTTAATCTTTTTCAGAATTACCCGAATCCCTTCAATCCAACGACAACAATTAAATACGAAATAAAAACTCAATCCTATGTAAAATTGAACATTACAAATGTTCTGGGAGAAATTGTTTTCGATGCAATTAATGAGATGAAAGCGGCAGGCGTTCATGAATATAACTTTAATGCTGCCAATCTTTCAAGCGGAATTTACTTTTATCAATTAGTTGCAGGGAATCATAGGGAGATAAAGAAAATGATTCTTTTGCGATAGCTTTTTCGTTAGAGAATATGCAATAACCCAAAGTTAGTGAAAAAGGAAAATGTGACTATTGATTAAGAAGATATAATTTATTTTATCGGGGAATTAAAAAAAGTCAAAGTATCATAAATAGAAAGAAGCGTATGAAAAAGATAAATACTTTTCGTCTTGTAGTAAGCATGGTAAGCGCCATTCTTATATTTACAACAAACTCATTATCTCAAGTTCTTCCATATATTGGGCAAACTCCTCCAGGTATGAATCCGGTAAAGTTTGCGCCAAATAATTCATATGTAGCCGGTAGCAGTTGGTGGTGGAGAAGTTCTCCGGTCTTTTCTCCTGGTGGTAATGAAATGTATTTTGTCAAATACTTTAGTAGTACTGAAACTCATGAGATATGGTACACTAAATGTGTTGATGGACAATGGACAATTCCACAGAAAGCGCCATTTTCAACAAGTAAATTCGACGGTAATCCGGTGTTTTCACAAAGTAATGATACTTTATATTTTTATTCGCAAAGACCTGGTGGATTCATTTTCAGTGTTGCGCGAACCGCAACAGGATGGTCGGAACCTGTTGCGTTGAATATTCAACTTCCCGCAAGTTCTGCCGGAGTCACATCCTTTTATATTGCCAAAAATAAAACCATTTATTTTGCAATGATGGATAGCAGTAAGGTAAATCCGGATATTTGGTCATCTGCTGATATTTATAGAACAGAGTTTATTAACGGGCAATACAATCAACCGGAAAATATTGGTGCTCCTATAAATACCAATATTGGAGAAGGAATTGGATATGTTGACCCTGAGGAGCGGTTTTTGATTTACGAGTCTAAAAAATTAGGCGGATATGGTTGGCATGATCTATACATAAGCAGCAGAAACCAGAATGGCAAGTGGAACGATCCAATTAATTTAGGCTCAACAATAAACTCAGGTGAAGAGGACGGAACACCACAAATAACTCCGGATGGAAAATATTTCTTTTATACTACAATAAAAGGTAGAGACCAAGGTTATACCCCTTATTGGGTTGACGCGAAAGTTATTTATGATTTAATAATTGATACTACGGTAGTTACTGACTATGATGGTAACACATATAAGACTGTAAAAATCGGCAAACAAACGTGGATGGCGGAAAACTTACACAGTACTCATTACAGTGATGGAACTTCAATTCCTTATTTCGATTATAATAATGACACAACTAATTCCATGATTTATGGAAGATTATATGCATGGGCTACCGCGATGAAAGGGGCTAAAAGCAGCACTACAAATCCAAGTAATGTGCAAGGCATTGCCCCGGTTGGCTGGCATCTGCCAAGCAAAGCAGAGTGGCAACAGCTTGCTGATTATTTGGGTGGGACAGCCATTGCTGGAGGTAAAATAAAAGAGGTTGGTGATGTTCATTGGTTAAGTCCAAATACCGGTTCTACAAATGAAAGCGGATTTACCGCCTTACCGGCGGGGATGTACGCCTTTTGGAAGGAGTTTCAATGGAAGGGGAGTTACGCAGCATTTATTACTTCTACAGATGAATCGGTTCCAAATCATCCGGAAGTAGCGGGAATTAAATTAAGTTATGATAATGCGGAGATGACAATCGGGGGTTTTCATCCTGATGATGCGTTATCTGTCCGCTGTATAAAAAACGCTGTGAATACCGATGTTAATGATGAACTCTCAAAACCAACCGGATATAATCTTTTTCAGAATTACCCGAATCCATTCAATCCTTCAACAACAATAATGTACTCCTTGAAGACTCAATCACATGTAAAACTGAACATTACAAATATTCTGGGGGAGATTGTTTTCAATGCAATTGATGAGATACAAGGCGTGGGAATACATGAATATCAATTTGATGCCGTTCATCTTTCGAGCGGCATCTACTTCTATCAATTAGTGGCAGGAAATCATCGAGAGACAAAGAAAATGGTTTTATTAAGGTAAGCTACACTAGTCTAAAATATTGAAAATGAAATCGTGTAACTAAAGACTTCATTTATTAATAGAAGATTTATAACAAAATATTTTTTAATTTTGTTCATCGTTTGTTCGGATATTATTTTTCGTAGTGGCTGAAATGAGTAAGCAATAACATTTGGGATTCTTTGTTCAACTTTTTTTATAATTTCGGTAATTAGTTCTTAAAATAAAATTAAAGAAGAAAAGATTCTATTTGCAAGAATCAATTTATAGTATTTTCAAATACACATTCAACAACTAAACTAAAGGAGTATCTATGAGCCACAGTATCTCTCGAAGAAAATTTCTTGAAAACGGTTCGAAAGGATTAGTCGCAGCCGCGCTTATTCCCTCATTTTTACGGGGGGATTTAACAAAAGCATTTGCAACATCCAGAGGAGAAACGATGACATTAGCTGATTACTACAATCATTTCGGGGTGGATGAGAAGATCATTCAAGATGTTATTGCACAAGCTCTTTCTCGCGGAGGCGATTATTGCGATCTCTATTTCCAACATCAAATTTCAAACTACATTGGATTGGAAGACAAAGCCGTTAACAGGGCTTACACCAATGTGGCGTTTGGCGTTGGTATTCGTGTGTTAAAAGGAGATCAAACCGGTTATTCTTTTACGGAAGAAATTACTCCAAACGCAATGAAGCTTGCAGCCCAAACCGCTGCAAACATTGCCAATGGAAGCAAAAAAGTTGGACCGGTAAAGTTAAAACTGAAGGACGTTCCAAGTTATTATCCGATTGAAACTCCCTGGGAACTTATCTCGATCGATAAAAAAATTCCCTATCTGCAAACTATTAACGACAAAGTTTTTGCTGCCGATTCCCGCGTGATTAAATCCAACGTTTCTTTTTCCAACGATACTTCTTACATTCTCGTTATAACCTCCGAAGGAGAAGTGACTTATGATTATCAACCTTTGGGACAAATTGCCGTATCGGTTAGTGCAGAACAAGACGGAAAACGTGAACAAAATTATTTTGATCTTTCCGGAAGAAGGGGAATTGAATTTTTTACTCCTGAGAATATTAATCGATTAGCAAGTGAACCGGTTAAACGCACTATGGCTTTGTTTGATGCGGTTAAACCCGATGCAGGGGAAATGGAAGTTGTTCTTGCCGCCGGCAGCTCTGGAATATTATTGCATGAAGCAATCGGTCACGGAATGGAAGCTGATTTCAACAGGAAAAACGTTTCTATCTTTGCCGATAAAATCAACAAACCGGTAGCAGAAAAATTTGTATCAATTGTTGATGACGGAACAAATCCAAACACACGCGGCTCAATCAATATTGATGATGAAGGGAATCTTTCCGAGAGAACTTTTATGGTAGAAAACGGAATTCTCAAAAGTTATCTTCATGATAGGATCAGCGCAAAACATTATAATCTAAAATCAACCGGAAGCGGCAGAAGACAATCATTCCAATATGCGCCTATGCCGAGAATGAGAAATACTTACATGCTTCCCGGTCCACACAAAAAAGAAGAAATAATTGCAAGTGTTAAAAAGGGAATTTATGCCGAAACATTTACCAACGGGCAAGTGTTTATCGGCGCCGGCGATTTCACTTTTTATGTTAAATCCGGCTTTTTAATTGAAGATGGAAAAATAACTAAACCTATCAAGGACATTAATATCATCGGGAATGGTCCGCAAGTTTTAAAAGATATAGTAATGGTTGCGGATGATTTTGCGATGGCAGAAGGTGGAGGTACTTGCGGTAAGAATGGGCAAGGCGTTCCGGTTTCGATGGGTTTACCAACGGTTAAGGTTTCTAAGATTACCGTTGGTGGTGTAAAAAGTTAATTATTTCATCCGAGAAAATAGAAGGAGCTTAAAATGAATAAAAAAGAAAGATTAGAATTAGCGAATTGGTCGATGAATTACGCTTTGAAATTCGGCGCGAATGAATCAATTGTTTCGATATACAACAGTCGTGATATTGA
>JAUYAB010000098.1 GCA_030693705.1 Ignavibacteria bacterium
TCCTTCTGGCTATCGAAGATATTACCGAACGTAAGGAAATAGAAGCCGGTCTGGAAAAAACCCGTAAAGAACTTGCTGTGATTAAAATATCAGCCGATGAAGCAAGTGAATTCTCTGAAAACGTCATCAATACAGTGCGGGAACCATTACTTTCCTTAGATCAAGATCTCAGGGTGGTTGCGGTCAGCCGTTCGTTCTATGAATTTTTTAAGGTAAAGCCTGAAGAAACTGTTGGACAACTTATCTATGATCTGGGAAATCACCAATGGAATATTCCTAAACTGCGGGAACTGCTGGAGACCATCCTTCCCCAGAAGGCATCTTTTGATAATTATGAAGTTGAACACGATTTTGCTACAATCGGAAAGCGCATCATGCTTTTGAATGCCCGGCAAATTCAAAGAACATCCAAAACAAAAGAGCGGATCATCCTTCTGGCTATCGAAGATATTACCGAACGTAAGGAAATAGAAGCCGGTCTGGAAAAAACCCGTAAAGAACTTGCTGTTATTAAAATATCGGCAGATGAAGTAAGTGAATTTGCCGAGAACTTAATCAACACGGTGCGGGAACCTTTAATTGCGTTGGATCAAGAGTTAAGAGTCGTTAAAGCCAGCCGTTCATTCTATGAATTCTTCAAAGTTAGTTCCGAAGAAACGATTGGAACGCTTATTTATGAACTGGGAAATAACCAGTGGAATATTCCTAAACTGAGAGAACTGCTGGAAACTATCCTTCCCGAAAAAGCTGCATTCGACAACTATGAAGTTGAACACGACTTTTCTACAATTGGTAAACGCATTATGCTTTTAAATGCCCGGCAAATTCAAAGAGGATCGGGAAAAGAACAGATAATCCTTCTTGCCATTGAGGACATTACCGAACGTAAGGAAATAGAAGCCGGTCTGGAAAAAACCCGTAAAGAACTTGTGGTGATTAAAAAATCCGCAGATGAAGCAAGTGAATTCGCCGAAAACATTATCAACACAGTACGTGAACCTTTGCTTTTATTAGACAAAGAGTTAAGGGTTGTTAAAGCCAGCAGTTCATTCTATGATTTTTTCAAGGTAAGTTCCGATGAAACAATTGGAACGCTTATCTATGATTTGGGAAACCGCCAATGGAATATTCCTAAACTGAGAGAATTATTAGAGACTATCCTTCCCGGCAAAACAACCTTCGATAATTATGAAGTTGAGCACGATTTTTCTACGATCGGTAAACGCATCATGCTTTTGAATGCACGGCAAATTGAAAGAGCCCTTGGAAAAGAAAAGATAATTCTTCTTGCCATTGAGGATATTACCGAACGCAAAGAGATTGAAGCCGGTCTGGAAAAAACCCGAAAAGAACTTGCGGTAATCAAAAAAACAGCAGATGAAGCCAGCGAATTCGCCGAGAGTATCATCAACACGGTGCGTGAACCTTTAATTGCTCTGGATCAGGATTTAAGGATAGTTAAACCCAACCGTTCTTTCTATGAGTTCTTTAAAGTAAGTCCGGAAGAAACAGTTGGAAAGCTTATTTATGATCTGGGAAATCACCAATGGAATATCCCTAAACTGAGAGAACTGTTGGAAACAATTCTTCCCCAAAAGACAACCTTTGATAATTATGAGGTTGAACACGACTTTTCAACGATCGGTAAACGCATCATGCTTTTGAATGCCCGGCAAATTCAAAGAGGATTTGGAGGAAAAGAAAGAATAATTCTTCTTGCCATCGAGGACATTACCGAACGGAAAAAAATTGAGAATGAACTTTCAAAAGCAAAAGCGGAAGCTGAACGGGCAAACGTTGCCAAAAGTGAATTCCTTTCCCGGATGAGTCATGAGCTGAGAACACCGATGAACTCCATCCTCGGTTTTGCACAATTGATGGATATGGGAGAGTTGAATCCTGTTCACAAAAAAGGGGTGAATCAAATTTTGAAAAGCGGAAAACACCTTCTGGATTTAATAAACGAAGTGCTTGATATGGCAAGGATTGAAGCCGGACGGCTGACGGTTTCGCCGGAGCCGGTTGAGATTTCCGGCGTTATTTTGGAAACGATTGACATTGTAAATCATCTTGCCGAAGAGAATCATATCACTATCGAATCAGATGCTTCAACGAATAAAAGACTCTTTGTTAAAGCAGATCACCAGCGTTTGAAACAAGCTCTTCTGAATTTAATTAACAACGCGGTTAAGTATAATCGGCGCGGCGGTTCGGTAAAGGTTGAAAGTGAAGCAGACAAGAGTGAAAAAGTAATTCGAATTAGAGTGATTGATACCGGGAAAGGTATCGCACAAGAATACATTGAAAAACTTTTTAACCCGTTCGAACGCATTGGCGCTGAAAGAACTGAAACGGAAGGCACCGGTCTCGGTTTAGCTATTTCTAAAAAATTGATTGAAGCAATGGGCGGCAAAATCGGCGTTGAAAGTGAAGTCGGGAAAGGCAGCACTTTTTGGATCGAACTGCCGCAGACAGAAAGTCAAAAAGAACGCTACGAACGAACAAGCGAATTATCAAAGCCGGGAGCTGAAAGAAAACAGAATATCGGAACGATTTTGTATATCGAAGATAATCTTTCCAACATACAATTAGTTGAACAGATTTTAGAAATGCATCGTCCGTCGATTAATTTGATAACGAATATCTATGGTAAAAATGCCGTTCAATTTGCAATTGATTACAAACCGGATTTAATTCTGCTCGATCTCAATCTGCCCGACATTCATGGAAGTATAGTATTAAAACTTTTACAAGCAGAGCCAAGAACAGCGGAAATTCCGGTTATTATTCTTAGCGCGGATGCAGTGACAAGACAGATTGAGCAATTAATGGAAGCCGGAGCAAAAGATTATCTCATAAAACCGATTGATGTTGTTCAATTTTTAAAATTAGTCGATGAGTGGATCAGTAAGAGCAGAAAGCAGTAAACAGTCGGCAGAAAGCAGAAACGCGGTAATGGTTTCTTCTTTTGTAAGAAAAACAATTTAATTTTAAGGAAAATAGTCATGATGAATTCAACACTAAAAAATGCAAACATACTCATTGTAGATGATCAACAAGCGAATATAGATGTGCTTACAAGTCTGCTTGAATTGAAAGAATATACTAATCTCACAACAACGATAGATTCCCGGTTGGTAGTAACGATGTTAAAAGACTTTAATCCGGATTTGATCTTACTCGACCTGATGATGCCTCACCTGGATGGTTTTCAGATTCTAGAACAATTGAAAGATATCGTTCCCGCCGGCAATTATCTGCCGATCCTTGTGCTTACTGCCGATGTTACCCCGGATGCAAAACAAATTGCTCTTGCAGGCGGGGCAAGTGATTTTCTTTCAAAACCGTTTGATCTAATAGAAGTTGATCTTCGCATAAAAAATCTCCTAAAAACACGATATCTTCACCAACAATTGGAAAATCAAAATCAGATTTTGGAAGAAAAGGTGAAGGAAAGGACTAAAGAACTTGAGGAGAAAAATAAAGAATTGATCGAAGCAAAAGTAAAAGTCGATCAATCAGATAAACTGAAATCCGAATTCCTCCACCAGATTTCGCTCGAAATGAGAACTCCAACGAACGCCGTTCTAAGTTTTACAAATTTATTAAGAGAAGAGATGATGGAAAAAATCTCACCGGATCTTCTGGAATATTTTGACGGCATAGACTCGGCAGGTCAAAGTTTAATAAGAACGGTCGATCTCGTTCTGAATGTCTCCGGGATGCAAGAAAGTTTAAATAAACCGGTCTTTTGTGAATTTGATGTAGTGAAAGAAATTATTAATAAAATTATAATTGAGAATAGAAAAACAATTGAGGACAAAGGACTATTATTTAAATTCACTTCTGCTGTCCAGAAAGTCGTCGTAACCGGTGATAAAGACACCATCAACCAAATATTTGTAAATCTACTGGGCAATTCTATTAAGTACACCAAGGCAGGAGATATTTCAATAATCATTTCGAAAACAGAATTAGGATTTAATATCAGCATTGAAGATACGGGTATCGGCATTTCGGAAGAATTCATAGAAATGATGTATCACCCTGCAATGGAGGATGAAAGTGAGAGCCCGATGAGATATGAGGGAAAGAACTTAGGATTTGCACTTGTTAAAAAATACTGCGACTTGAACAAAATAGGGCTTGCGCTCATAAAAAAGCATTGTGATATAAATGGAATAGTCATCAAGATCGAATCAAATAAAGGTGTGGGAACAAAGTTTACTTTGGTTTTTACCGAATCAAAAGTGGAATAACCTCATGATCGATTCAACGCTTAAAAACGCAAACATTTTAATTGTAGATGATCAACAGGCGAATATAGACGTACTTACCGGGCTGCTGGATGCAAAAGGTTTTACAAATTATACTACAACTGAAGATCCAAGGGTAGCAACTACTCTGTTCGAAAAATTCAAACCGGATTTACTCTTGCTTGATCTGATGATGCCCCACGTAACCGGTTTTCAGGTGATGGAACAGTTAAAATTGATGATCCCGGCAAACACCTACTTCCCTATTTTGATTTTAACCGCCGATATAACACCGGAATCAAAGCAAAAAGCGCTCGCCGAAGGAGCGACAGATTTTCTTACAAAACCGTTTGACTTGATTGAGGTTGATCTTCGCATAAAAAACCTTCTTCACGCCCGGTATCTTCACCAACAAATAGAAAATCAGAATCAAATTTTAGAAGAAAAGGTGAAAGTAAGAACCGAAGAACTTCAAAAAACAAATGAAGAATTAATTATTGCAAAAGAAAAAGCTGAAGAATCTGATAAATTGAAATCCGATTTCCTCCACCAGATGTCGCACGAGATTAGAACTCCACTTAATGCGATAGTTGGAAATGCTGATTACATTAATATTTCAATTGGTGCATTATTGGACGCTGATACCCGCGAATGCTTTGAGAGCATCGATCAAGCTTCAAAAAGAATTATTAGAACTGTGGATTTAATACTTAACGCGGCGGATTTGCAAACCGGTGGATATAAACCTAATCTTGCAGAAGTAGACCTCAACTCCGGGATACTTTATAAGTTGTATCTTGAATATCAACTTCCAGCCAAACAAAAAGGATTAAAGTTCAGCTATACTTGTAAAGAAAAAGAAACGATGATAACCATTGATGAATACAGCGTTACGCAAATCTTTGCCAACTTGATTGATAACGCCGTCAAGTTCACAAAAGACGGAAAAATAGAAATGCTTTTAGGGAAGAATAAAATGGGAAATATAATGGTCGAAATAAAAGATACCGGAGTAGGAATAAGTAAAGAATTTCTTCCAAGTATGTTTAATCCATTTACCCAGGAGGAACAAGGATTTACAAGAAGTTATGAAGGGAATGGTCTTGGACTCACCCTCGTTAAAAAATATTGTGAACTTAACAATATAACCCTGGAAATTGAAAGCGAGAAAAATGTCGGATCACTATTTAGAATTATTTTTGAGAAAAAGGTTATGAGAACACAAAAAATAAACCAACTCTTCCGTTCAGAAGATAATGTTACGGTAAACAATTTAATAGAGAATAACTTTATTAATGAATAGTTCAGACAACCTACCTGAGACCATCTAACCGGAACTACTCCCCTACTTTTACAAAGAGTTTTACAACCGTTAGGAAGAAAGAACTAATCCCTTTTTCATCCTTTGGACTGATTGATTTTCATACTGAATAATGATAGATTTTTGTTGGAATGAGTGAAAAACTATTCAGTAATCTATCGGTGGGTAGTTTCATAACTCTTGCAGATATGATTCTTCTTAGAAGATTATACTGATAAACCGATTAAACCGGAGAAGATAATTTCTCTACTAAATCATTTTTAAGGTGAAAAAATATTTCGAGGGAGCTATGAACAATATTCTAATCGTTGATGATAAATCAGAAAATTTATATCTGCTTGAGTTGATGCTCAAAGGGGGTGGATTCACTACTGTCTCAGCTAGAAACGGTGCGGAGGCTTTGGTATCAGCCCGACAAGCGCTTCCCGATCTAATCATTTCGGATATTCTCATGCCCATTATGGATGGGTTCACTCTCTGTCGTGAATTAAAAAAAGATAGAAAACTCAAAAACATCCCTTTCATTTTCTACACCGCAACTTACACAGATCCCAAAGATGAAGAGTTTGCTCTTAGTCTTGGAGCAGACAGATTTTTACTGAAGCCCCTGGATATCCCGGAGTTTATTTCAACTATAAAAGAAGTTTTAAAAGAGACAAAGAAAAAAAATATCCGGATCATAGAAACGCCCTCAAGCCCGGAGGTGGTAATTTTAAAAGAATACAACGAAGCTCTTGTGCGAAAACTTGAAGATAAAATGGTACAAATAGAACATGCTGAAAAGGAAGTTAGGAAATACAACATAGCTCTGCTAAGAGAAATTGAAGAACGCAAACAATATGCGGAAGCCTTGCGAGAGAGTGAAATAAAATACCGGGCATTTTTTGAAAACAGTATGGACTCAATACTGTTAACAAGTCCTGATGGAAGAATATTTTCAGCGAATCCGGCGGCATGCTCGATGTTCGGTTATTCGGAAGAGGAACTTATAAAATTTGGCAGATCAGCCGTTGTTGATACTTCTGATCCTCGATTATCGCTTATGTTAGAGGAGCGAACGTTAACGGGAAAAGCTCATGGTGAATTAACATTTATCCGTAAAGATGGAACACACTTTCCGGCAGAGATATCATCTTCTCTTTTCAATGATCACGAAGGTTTGGAGAACACCAGTATGATCATTCGCGATATCACTGAACAAAAAAAAGCCGAACAGAAAATTCGAGAAAGCGAAAAGCGCTTCAAAGCCATTTTTGATCAGGCGCCAATTGCAATAGCACTGCTTGATATGCAAGGTCATCCGATCATTTCAAATTCACCTTTATCCAAACTGGTTGGTTACAGCAATGATGAATTGTCGAAAATGAAGTTTACTGATTTTACCCATACAGACGATATTGATAAAGATATGAATCAATTTTCCGATTTGATCGATGGGAAAATATCTAGGTACAGCATGGAAAAAAGATATATTCACAAAAACGGAAATATTGTCTGGGTTAATCTTTTTGTTACCATGTTACGTGATGAGAATGGTAAGCCCCGGGAAATTATTGGGATGGCAGAAGATATCACTGAGCGCAAACGGACGGAAGAAAAAGTACGAGAAGCTCAGATTCTTCTACAAGCCAGTATCGAGAGTCCGAAAGACATCATCATTCTTTCAATAGATAAGAATTATAAATATCTTTATTACAATTCCATCCATGAAAATTTTGTGAGAAATGCTTATGGAAAAGATGTGAAGTTAGGAATGAATTTGCTTGAATGCATTACGAATGATGATGACAGAAGTAAAGCAAAGATCAATTATGACAAAGCATTGAATGGATTTAGCCATACTACCGTTGCGGAATACGGAGACTTGGAACGATACTATTATGAAACACGATACAATCCAATCTATAACGATAAGAAGGAGATCATAGGAGCAACGGCTTTTTCAGCCAACATCACAGAGCGCAAACGTGCGGAAGAAACCTTGCGAGAAAGCGAAGCTAAACTGGATGAAGCTATGAAAATTGCCAAGCTCGGTACCTGGGAGTACGACGTTGATAGTGAGCAATTTTTATTCAATGATCAATTTTATTCTCTCCTACACACAACTGCGGAGAGGGAAGGTGGCTACACCATGTCACCAATACAATACGCCCAAAAATTTGTGCACCCGGATGACCTTGCTTTAGTTGGTGTGGAAACTCAGAAAGCGTTGGAGACGACTGATCCTAATTATTATTCCCAACTGGATCATCGTATAATCTGCGCAGATGGTGAGATAGGCTACATCAATGTCAATATTAAAATTGCGAAAGATATCCAAGGCCGCACCGTGAAGACATATGGTGTTAACCAAGTTATCACCGAGCGCAAACGGGCGGAAGAAGCGTTGACCTATGAACGAAATTTGTTAAAGGCTCTGATGGATAACACTACTGATCATATCTACATCAAAGATTCCGAAAACCGTTTTATCCGAATTAGTAAGGCTCACGCCAATATTTTTGGTCTTAGCGATCCCGCAGAAGCTATAGGTAAGACAGACTTTGACTACTTTACTGAAGAACACGCCCGTCTAGCATATGATGCTGAATTGGAAATCATGAAAACAGGTAAGCCGGTTGTGGATTTGGAAGAAAAAGAAACGTGGCCAGATGGCAGAGTGACTTGGGTTTCAACTACTAAGGTACCTCTCAGAGATATTAGCGGAAAGATCTTCGGTACTTTTGGAGTCTCTCGGGATATCACCGAACGAAACCATATATTAGAAGAATTAATGATCGCAAAAGAAAAAGCCGAACAATCGAATAAAATGAAAGACGCTTTTATCGCAAATATTTCGCATGAAATCAGAACTCCACTCAATGGAATTTTGGGAATGACAAGTATCATCCAGGAAATTTATTCTCCCAACATGACTACTGAAGAAGAGGGATATTTCGCCGCGATAAAAAAATCCAGTGATAGAATCATCAGAACAATTGATTTAATCTTGAATTATTCCCAGTTGAAAACAGGAACTTTTATTATTAATCCTAAACAGGTAGAACTCTCATCTTTGTGCGAAGAAGTGACCAGCCATTTTATTACCGCTGCTAAATCAAAAGCGCTTTCACTCTCATTCCAAAACGATCTCGGTAAAACATTTATTCTTGCAGATGGGTATTCCATCAGACAGGTAATATTCAATTTATTAGAAAATGCGATCATATACACTCAAAACGGATTCGTTAAAATGCGGCTTTATAAAAGTGAGCAAGATGAAATTTTACTCGATGTAATTGATAGTGGAATTGGGATTGGCGGCGAATATTTAGACCATATTTTTGAATCATTTAGACAAGAGAAAATGGGTTACAGCAGACCATATGAAGGTCTTGGACTCGGTCTTGCCGTAGTGAAACAGATTTTATCTTTACACAATGCCGGCATCAGTGTAAAAAGCAAAAAAGGAGAAGGAACAACTTTCACCATAAATTTCAGGGAACATATAAAAAATGTAGAAGAGAAAATATCCCTTCCGAATAATTCCGATAAAGTTGAAACTACAGTGGAAAAAAGTGATCGCTTAGTGCTTCTTGTAGAAGATGATGACTTGAACCAGGATATTATAAGAAAATATATTATTCGAAAGTATGAATGTATAGTAACAGCATCTTACGAGGGAGTGATGGAATTATTAAAGAAGCATAAAGTTGATTTGATCGTAATGGATATCTCCCTTAGAGAGTCATTGAACGGATTAGAAATAACGAAAAAACTGAAAGCTTCGAAAAAATATAACCATATACCGGTTATAGCAGCAACGGCTCATGCGTTTGAACAGGACCGTAAGGCAGCAATGGAAGCCGGTTGTGATGATTATTTAGCTAAACCGTTTACGAAGGATCAATTGTTTTATAAAATCGACAAATTTTTACAATAAGAATTGGCATTTAAGAAAGCTACATTTTTTCCAAGACGCTGCTTGGGGAAAAAGCTACCTGCCTGCCTCATTGCCGGCAGAGAGGCAGGTAAAAAGGAAAAAATGAATAATGAATATCGAACAAGGAATTTTGAATGATGATCCGCCGCGGCGGATGAAATACAGATCGCTTTCACTTCTAAATTTATTATTCCCCGACTGAGTCGGGCAAGCTTGTTCAATATTCGATATTTAATTCTCGTTAACATGTTATCAATAGCAATTTTCTAAGAACCTAAAGTTACAAAGCAGCAAAAAGCATTCTAAAGGTCTAATCCCTTTTTCATCCCTTTGACCGATTGATTTCAAACACGTAACTGTTGATAATGGAACAGAAATAATACCAAATAATCTTTAGAGATGAGACGATGATCCTTGTAAGCATTTCTTCAACAGAAGAAAAATTTGTTATCAGGCTGCACCATAAAATTGATTATGTAGTTGAAAAAAAATTTGGGAGAACACTCTCCATCGGCAGAAGAGGAATCTATTTGTTTGTACAATTATTTTTCTCACTCTCAAAACTGATCTATAAAGAATCATTCGGAAGGATCAAGAGATGAATATCTTGCTCGTTTATCCGTTGTACCCCGATACATTCTGGAGTTTTAAACATGCTTTAAAGTTTGTTTCAAAAAAAGCAAGTTTCCCGCCGCTGGGACTTTTAACAGTCGCCGCTTTACTGCCCGAAGATTGGTGTAAAAAGCTAATTGACATGAATGCAAAGAAATTGACAGACGATGATATTCTTTGGGCAGATTTTGTTTTTATCAGTGCGATGTCTATACAAAGTGAATCGGCAAATCAAGTGATCGAAAGATGTAACAAATTAAACGCAAAAATTGTAGCCGGTGGACCTTTATTTACAAGCAGTTCCGAATATTACCAAAACATCGACCACTTAGTTCTTAACGAAGCCGAAATTACTCTTCCCCAATTTTTAAATGATCTTAACCAAGGAACACCGAAACATATTTACACTTCGGAAGATTGGGCGGATATTACAACCACTCCCCTGCCCGTTTGGGATCTGGTAGCGATGAATACTTACACTTCGATGAATGTGCAGTATTCGCGCGGCTGTCCTTTTGATTGTGATTTTTGCGATATCACGGTTCTCTACGGAAGAAAACCAAGAACCAAAACAAAAGATCAGGTGATAGCTGAGTTAGACGCATTATATTTTACCGGATGGCGTGGACCGGTTTTCTTTGTTGATGACAATTTCATCGGCAACAAAGCAAAATTGAAAAAAGAAATTCTTCCTTCAATTATTGAATGGAATGAAAAAAGAAAAAATCCGTTTTGCTTTAATACGGAGGTTTCAATCAATCTTGCCGATGACGATAAACTGATGCAGCTTATGGTTAAAGCACGCTTTGAAGCAGTGTTCGTAGGCATAGAAACTCCGCACGAAGAAAGTTTGATCGAGTGTAATAAAACTCAAAACAGAAACCGTGATCTTATTTCAAGTATAAAGAAAATTCAAGAGTTCGGGCTTGAAGTTCAAGGTGGATTTATTATCGGATTTGATAACGATCCCCCGACAATATTTGATAAGCTGACAAATTTTATTCAGGAAAGCGGTATTGCAACAGCGATGGTCGGATTATTAAATGCACCGAGAGGAACAAAACTTCAGAAAAGATTATCGGAACAAGGAAGATTGCTAAGTGATTTTACGGGAAATAATACTGACTTCTCCATCAATTTTGTTCCGCAAATGAATTCCGAGATTCTCCTGAATGGCTATAAAAAGGTTTTGAAAACGATCTATTCCCCCAAATTTTATTACGAACGTGTAATGCGCTTCTTAAAAGATTTTGAGCCGATGATAAAAAAAGAATTTCACTTCAATCCGAATTACATCGCCGCACTTTTTAAATCTATGTTCAAATTGGGAGTGCTGGGCGAAGAAAGAATTTATTACTGGAAATTATTTTTCTGGTCGCTGTTCCGAAAACCGAAACTGTTTTCGCAAGCAATATTACTTGCCATTTACGGATTCCATTTTAGAAAAGTATCCAATACTTTTTATTCAAGTTAGAAGTTCATAACAATTAACAAACGAAAGTGACTCATGGAATTATCGACATTTATAATAACTATGCTCTGCATGGTAGTGATAGCTAATATTATTTACTCAAAAATACTCTATCCCCAACTGAAAGAAGCGGAAGAAGAACGCGAGGAAGATTCTTAAAAAAATATGTAAACCTAATCTGGTTTACCCGCCAAGAAGATGCCGGGTAAACCAGAACCAAATTGTCAGAGAGAATGTTTGTATGATTGAATGAAAAACATTCATCCATTCATCTTCATTCAGTCATTCTTTCACTTTATCTGTCTTATTAAGTCACCTTACGCAGTTATAAAGCGAAAGAATTCTTAATCATAATCGTTTTCATAATCCTACTCGTTTTTTGTAATTAATGCAGATTCAGCCAAAGGCTGACAGGTATGAAAAAGATTAAGATTATGATTAAGATTAAGAAACCAATTCAACCTTTTGCGTAACATGACTTATTAATATTCTATCGATCCGCCAAGGCGGATTACAAGAATTTTTAAGGTAAAGACGCTAATTGCTTTTAATACAGGAACAAAAAAATTAAGAAAGAGATATCTAACTTGAAACTAAACTTAGCCGGACACACTATCAAACGGATTGCGTTCGTTGGAAATTATTTACCGCGTCAGTGCGGAATTGCCACATTCACAACCGATCTCTGTGAAGCCGTTGCTGCACAGTATAGCGGAACAACCTGCATAGCATTACCTATCAATGATATTGAAACGGGTTACGCTTATCCTAACCGGGTTCGATTTGAACTTGCAGAGAAAGACATTAATTCTTACTTGAGAGCATCGGATTTTTTAAATATCAACGACGTTGATATGGTTTGCCTCCAATTTGAGTATGGAATCTTTGGCGGAAAAGTAGGCAGTCATATTCTGGCGCTGTTACGCGGGTTACGCATGCCGATCGTTACCACTTTACACACGATACTTGAAAACCCAAATAGGGATCAACGACATGTATTGGAAGAAGTTGCAGCTTTATCAGATCGTTTAGTTGTTATGAGTGAGCGGGGTTCCGAATTTTTACAAAAGATCTATAATGTGTCGCCTGAAAAAATTGATCTTATACCACATGGCATTCCCGATGTTCCATTTGTCGATCCGAGTTTCAATAAAGATTTATTTGGAGTCGAAGGGAAAACAGTCCTGCTCAGTTTCGGATTACTCTCCGCAAGTAAAGGGATCGAAACCGTTATCTCCGCATTACCCGACATCGTCTTACGTTATCCCGACCTTGTATATATCGTTGTTGGAGCTACTCATCCACATGTTATTCAAAATGAAGGTGAAACATACCGACTCTCTTTACAATGGTTAGCCCAGCAAAAAGGAGTTGAAAGTAATGTCATCTTTTACAACCGTTTTGTTAGTTTAGAAGAATTGGTTGAGTTCATCAGTGCCGCAGATATATACATCACTCCTTATCTAAACGAAGCGCAAATTGTTTCAGGTACTTTAGCTTATACACTCGGAGCCGGTAAAGCCGTTATCTCAACTCCCTATTGGTACGCACAAGAAATGCTTTCGGATGGAAGAGGTGTGCTGGTTCCATTTCGCGATCCAAAAGCTTTAGCTGAACAGGTAATAAAATTATTGGACAACGAAGCCGATCGTCATGCAATGCGCAAGCGCGCTTACATCTTTGGCCGCAAAATGATCTGGTCTGAAGTTGCGAAACGTTACATGGAAAGTTTCAAACGCGCGCGGGTTGAGAGGCGTCATTATATCCCACCGGGATTTACCGCGAAAGCTCTTGATAAACATCCGGGTGAATTGCCTCCTTTAAAGCTCAACCATTTGGATCATCTAACGGATTATACCGGTATTTTGCAGCACGCCCTTTTTACAGTGCCGAATTATGCTCATGGGTACACTACCGATGACAATGCACGGGCTCTTTTAGTAAGCGTTCTTTTAGATAAACTCGGTAACCGGAAGAGTGTGGGATTTGCTTCCCGTTATCTTGCCTTCCTTGGATTTGCATTTAACGAGCAGACGAAACGATTCCGAAATTTTATGGACTATCAACGCAACTGGATGGAAAGTGTTGGTTCTGATGATAGTCAAGGTCGAACGCTCTGGGCGTTAGGAATCGTATTGAATCATGCTAATGCTCTCTCATTAAAAGGTTTGTCAGGCTGGTTGTTTGAACAAACTCTCCCAACTGTACTTTTAACAACCAGTCCCCGCGCCTGGGCATTTGCGTTGATAGGCATTGATGAATATTTGCAAAAATTTGGCGGTGATCGCAGGGTGAGTCATGTACGGGATGAATTGGCTGGACGACTTCTAACCTTATATCAAAATAATCGCACTGAAGATTGGCGCTGGTATGAAAAATCACTTTCCTATTGCAACGCTGCTTTACCCCATGCATTGATGATTTGCGGAAAATCAATTCCGAACGATGCAATGACGAATGCAGGATTGGAGTCGCTCAGTTGGCTTGCCAAGTTGCATCGTGCAGATGCAGGTCATTTTGTGCCGATCGGATCGAACGGATTTTACCATCTGGGCGGTGAGCGTGCCCGTTTTGATCAACAACCTGTTGAAGCACAAGCGATGGTATCAGCATGTCTTGAAGCATTCAGAATTACCGGGGATAAATTATGGAATAAAGAAGCTCGCAGGGCTTTTGAATGGTTTCTCGGACGCAACGACTTAAATCTTTCCGTTTACGACCCGACAACAGGCGGGTGCCGCGATGGTTTGCATTCAGATCGTTTAAATGAAAATCAAGGTGCAGAATCAACGCTGGCTTTTCTTCAATCATTGCTGGAATTACGATTAGCCGAACAAACACATTTATCGATGGAGGCGGTAAAATGAACAACCGACATAAAGAACTTTTTCACTAATGAAATCATTAAAATCGGCACAAGCCCGGAATCGGCGTCAGTAGCTGCCTATGACATTCTTCAGCGGATGAAGGTTAGTTAAAAGTATGAAAAATATATTCGAAAGAAAAATCTCATAAATAAGTAGAATTAAAACTATGATAATAAATAACCACAACACCAATATTAAATCGACGTAGTCGGTTTGGAAGTCATCGAATGAACTATAGCAAAAAATTTATTGTAGAACCGGGAAGCAGTATCAGACTTAAGGACTTAGAGCCCTCATTTTCAAAAAAAAATGTAAAGAAAATATCTTCGATAAAGGAGATAAAGAAACTTCAAGAGAAAATGGATGAATTCCAGTTTCGGCTTTTCACCGAGAAGAAGCACGCCTTGTTGATCGTTCTTCAAGCTCCCGATGCCGGTGGAAAGGATGGCGTTGTACGGCACGTTATCGGCTCGATGAATCCTCAAGGTTGCCGTGTTGTCAGTTTCAAAAAACCGACTCAGAAAGAACTAGCGCATGATTTTTTATGGCGGATTAAACGCCAGGTTCCAAAGCCCGGCGAGGTAGTAATTTTCAATCGCTCACACTATGAGGATGTACTCGTCGTGAGGGTTCACGATCTTGTGCCGAAAGAAGTATGGTCGACTAGATATGAACAGATCAACGATTTCGAACAGCGTCTTATCGCGAAGGATACTCACATTTTGAAATTTTTTCTTCACATCAGTAAGGAAGAGCAACTCAGGCGCTTTAAACAAAGGCTTAATGATCCAACGCGACAATGGAAAATTAGCGAGGAGGATTATGCGGAAAGAGAATATTGGGCAAGTTATGAGGAAGCTTATGAAGATGCACTTAGCAAATGCAGCACCGACAAAGCTCCGTGGTTTGTAATTCCGTCAGATAAAAAATGGTTTCGCAATCTCGCTATTTCGAAGATCATCGTTGAGGCAATGGAAAAATTCGGCATCGAATTTCCTGAACCTTCAGTGAATATCGAAGACATCCGGAGGAAATATCACACAGCAGTACATGAAGGAAAAAAGGGAGAAAGAAGTAGTACTAATAAATGAATTCAACTCATCAGTTGAGATTTGAAGAGATTAAAATGAGAGTAAACAATTATAATGCAAAACATCTGGCTTAGTCGTTGCCGATCAAGAGGCAGACTCGCCTGAAGGATGTAGTTCCTTTTTCATCCCTTTGCCCGATTGAATTCCCAGACATCACTGAGTAGCTTAATAACGCACAGTTAATATCAATTTGTTTATTTACAGAATAGGAGATGAATTTTATGAATACAAAAACCAATACGCCCCTTGTGCTTGCGTTTATCATTGTCGTAGTAGTTTTCCTCCTCTTTTGCGGCGGAGCAATTTCGATGACAATGTTCGGAAGCGGAATGAATCACGGCATGAACAATACCAGCTTTTTTAACAATATCAGTTGGATGTGGGTTCCAGCGATTGTCGCCTTTATTGTAAGCGCTTTATTAGGCTGGGTACTATTTTCTAAAAAAGAATAAGTGAGTAACCTTACGCAAAAGGTACAATTGAAGTCGTAATCTTAATCTTTTTCTTACCTGTCAGCCTTTGGCTGAATCTGAATTAGCTGTCTGAAAACGAGTATGATTAAGATTATGATTAAGATGACTTTTCATTAGCAACTGTGTAAGTGAAGTAAGTAATCGGAGTTCAATTTTATTAAGTGAAAAAGGAAATTATGAAAGCATTAGTTTATCACGGATCAGGCAAACGCAGTTGGGAAGAAAAACCAAAACCCGTAATTAAGAATTCTTCCGATGCAGTTATCAGAATAACAAAAACAACCATTTGCGGAACTGATCTTCACATCATGAAAGGAGATGTTCCCGAAGTGATTGATGGGCTAATACTTGGACATGAAGGTATCGGGGTTATTGAAGAAGTTGGATCTGCAGTTTTAAATTTTAAAGTAAATGACAAAGTTCTGATCTCATGTATCACCTCTTGCGGGATTTGTGAAGCGTGTAAAAAAGGAATGTATGCTCATTGCGAAACCGGCGGCTGGATTCTTGGTCATTTGATTGATGGAACGCAAGCCGAATATGTAAGGATCCCTCATGCTGATACAAGTCTTTATCATATCCCGGATGGAGTGGATGAAGAAGCAATAGTAATGTTGAGTGATATTTTACCGACGGGATTTGAGTGCGGAGTGTTAAAGGGAAAAGTTAAACCGGGAGATACGGTCGCAATTGTCGGCGCAGGTCCAATCGGACTTGCAGCTTTACTTACTGCACAATTCTATTCTCCCGCAGAAATCATCATGATTGATTTAGATGAAAACCGGCTAACTGTTGCGAAAACATTTGGAGCAACAAAGCTTGTTTCCCAAAATGCTGTTGAAGAAGTAATGAAACTGACGAATGGAAAAGGTGTTGATGTTGCTATCGAAGCTGTTGGTATATCGGCTACGTTTGATATTTGCCAATCCATTGTTGCGGCGGGAGGACATATAGCCAACATCGGTGTTCACGGTAAAAGTGTAGAGTTGCATCTGGAGAAGTTATGGTCGAAGACTATTACGATTACAACACGTCTCGTTGATACGGTAACCATTCCAATGTTGCTTAAAACAGTGCTATCCGGAAAACTGCAACCGGAAAAGTTGATCACCCACAGGTTCGCTTTGCATGAGATAATGAAAGCATACGATACATTTGGAAATGCTTCCGAAGAAAAAGCTCTTAAAGTTATACTTTCAAATAATTGAGAGAGAAGCTGAAATTATGAATCACATCTATTAAATGAGATACTCTATGAAACTAAATAAGAAATTTGCAACAGCTACTGTATTAGGTTGTCTAATGATTCTGATAGAAAGTTGTTCATCATCCGTACTTGTCGATAAATGGAGTGACCCTTTATTCGATAAAACTCCATTGAAGAAAATATTAGTGATTGCTATAAGAAAAGATCCTATTCAACGACGTATTTGGGAGGATGCTTTTGTTGGTGAGTTTTCCATGAATGGTGTTAACGCAACATCATCTTACAATCTGTTCCCGGACGCATTACCGGATACAAATCAAATTATTCAAACTGTCCAAGAAAAAGAATTCGATGGAATCCTGGTGACCCGCCTTCTTCTCGCTGAAACGAAAACTAATTATGTTGAAAGTTCTGTTACTACAGAAGAAGAATATCGATATAATAATTACCGAAAAAGATATGATCTCTATTCTCATAAAGTTGAGCATCCGGGCTATGTTGAGTCTCAAATAATTGATCGACGTGCAATAGATGTTTGGATGATTAGAAATGATGAGCGATTGATTTGGAGCGCTACGAGTAACACTCCCGAACGAACTTCAGTGGCAGAAGTTCAAAATGACATAGCCGATCTTGTGATACCTGAATTAGTGCGGAGTTCGATCATTAAATTAAAGAAGTAAGAAATTTGCCGGATAACAAGATGGAAAATTGTGTAAAATCGATTTAAAATATTTAAACGTGAAAACAAAAATCATTAATGACAATACGATAATGAAACTATATAAAAAAATATTCAAGTACGCAGTAGTATGTTGCTTAACGATACTTCTACAAAGTTGTTCATCGTTCGCGCTTGAGGAGGTTTGGAACGATCCTTCATATCATAAATTATCTTTGAACAAAGTATTAATCTTTGCCATAAATAAAGATTCCGTTCAGCGGAGGATTTGGGAAGATGCTTTTGTTGATGAATTTTCCAAACATGGCGTTAACGCTACTTCATCTTACCTTTTGTTCCCGGATGCATTATCTGATGCGAATAAAGTTGTTGAGACAGTTCAGGAAAAAGGATTTGATGGAATTTTAGTGACCCGTCTTCTTCAAAAGAAAACAGAATTACCTTCTTTGGAAAGTTTTGCGACACCGGAACAGCTATCTCGATTAAATCTTTTTCAGAAAAGATATGACGTTTATTACTATAACCTTCAACACCCTAAATATGTGGAATCTGAAAGCAGTGACCGGCGTGCAATAGATGTTTGGGTAATAAACAACGAACAACGAATGATATGGAGCGCTACAAGTAAATCTCCCGAACGAAATTCAGTAGAAGCCGTACAAAATGATATCACCGATCTTGTAATACCTGAACTGGCGCGAAATGCCATTATTAAATCGAGGAAGTAAAAAGATGGAACAGAATACAATTGAAAAAATTGAAGAGAAGATTCAATCAAACTCTTCTCTCACAGAGAAAAACAGAAACGAACTTTTAAATTTGTTGGCAACGCTAAAATCAGAGTTGACCAAATTTACGGACGAGCAAGCCGAACATGCAGAAAGCATAACCGGATTCATCGAGCGTTCAACACATGAGGCGATGCGGCGTGAAAAAAATCCCGATCTTCTAAAACACGCGGTAGATGGGTTGTCGGATTCGGTGAAAGGTTTTGAAGTGTCTCACCCGCAATTGGTTGAAACTGTGAATTACATTTCAAATACATTGGCAAACATGGGTATTTAAAATATTATGAACGAGAACAAAATAGTTATTGGAATTTTTGAAAATGAGTTGTACGCCATAATTGCCAAAAACAATCTCCGCGAAGCAGGCATAAATGCCAGCATTCTCAAACAATTCGGCGGAATATTTTTACCATTTTTAAAGCAAGTTGATGGAGTTCCGCTGATGGTCTCAAGTAGACAAGAAGAAAAAGCCAAGAAAATACTTGAAACGAAATTTATTTAACAGATAAAGGAAAGATCAATATTATGAATGTAAAAACAATAGGTCTTATCATAGCAGCAATAGGTTTATTGATGACTCTCTATACCGGATTTAATTATGTAACGAGAGAAAAAGTTGTTGATATAGGCAGTGTCCAAATAACAAGGGATAAAGAACATACGGCAAGTTGGTCACCATTTATTGGGATAGGAGTTATGGTAATCGGCGGGATTGTTTTTCTATCCGGCAAAAAGAAATTATCCGGACTTAATTGAAATGAAATAAGGAACATAAGAACTATATCAAAACAACTTAACAGTTGAAGGAGATAAAATGAATCGAAAAGTCGGTCTGTGGATTGACCATACAGAAGCGGTCATCGTAAGTCTCACAGGTAATCTGGGAGAAGTTAAATCAATTCCATCGGAAATAGAGAAATACGTTAGGCTCTCAGACGGAGCTCAAAAAATCTCTATGGAGGAAATGCGCAAGAGACGAGTTACTAATCATCTGAAAAAATACTACGATGAGGTAATCTCGTTGGTTAAAGATGCGGAATCTATTCTGATTGTAGGACCAGGGGAAGCGAAATTTGAGTTCAAAAAACGTCTTGATGGTGAAAAATATTATGGACGAACAGTAAATCTTGAGACAGCCGACAAGATGACCGAACCGCAAATTGCGGCAAAAGTAAGAGGATATTACTCGAATTAGTTTCAATTGAATTTTATTGGCAAGTATACTGGTTAATGAGAACTATTTAAAACAACTTAATAGGTGAAGGAGATAAAATGAATCGAAAAGTCGGTTTGTGGATTGACCACAGTAAAGTAGTTATTGTAAGTATAACAGGCGATATGGAAGAAATTAAATCAATCCCGTCGAATATTGAGAAACACGTTCGATTTTCAGGTGGCGCTCAAAAGAACTCCGAAGAGGACATTCATGACAATCGGTTCACTAATCATCTCAATAAATATTATGACGAGGTAATCTTATTAATTAAAGATGCAGAATCTATCTTGATAATTGGGCCCGGTGAAGCAAAGGTAGAGTTTAAAAAACGTCTCGAAGCTGGAAAGCAAAATGGACATTTAGTAAATACCGAAACAGCCGACAAGATGACAGACCCGCAAATTGCGGCAAGAGTAAGAGGGTATTACTCGAATTAGATTTCAATTGATTTTTATGCAAACGTTGAATGGTTAATTAATTGGTTACATCAGAAAAATTTATAGACGTCGCTTCCGTAGGAGTTCCACGTTCAATTCCAAAAATGATCGATAGCCTGGAGTTGATTCGTTTTGGAATACAATCCAAATATAGAACTCCCTTTAAGAAGATAGCTCTTGGAATTTTGGGGATCGTTGGGGCGGGCATAATTTTACTACTCACAATTCCTTTCGGCGCCGGTTTAACTCCCGACTCCGCCGCGTACATATCAGCGGCAAGAAATTTGGCTGAAGGGAACGGCTTTCTTACGTATAATGGTCTACTTTTAGTTATTCAACCTCCGCTCTATTCAATTTTACTTGCCGTTATAAAAAAAGTAACGTTAGTCGATCCGCAAATAGCCGCGGGATATCTTAATGCATTGCTCTTCGGGTCGATTATTTATTTATCCGGTTTATTACTGCTTAGATACTTGAAATCATTTATGCTGATAATTCTTGGAACAGTTTCGGTTATTATTTCCTATGCGCTTGTTCAGGCTTCTTTTATGGCTTTATCTGAACTCTTATTTATTTTTCTGGTACTTCTGTTCCTCTATTACTTTGGAAAATATCAAATCAAACGGGACTTTGTTTCCCTTTTCCTTTTTTCAACCTCGGTATCTCTCGCATGCCTCACCCGCTACACGGGGGTCATAATTATCTTAACAGGTATTCTATGTATCACAATTTTTACGAAGAATAATAAAAAAGAAAAGTTTTGGCATTCGATTATCTTTTTACTTATAACCGTTTTGCCGATTACCTTGTGGATAATCAGGAATTACTTTATTTCAGGAACTCTTGCCGGGCTAAGAGCTTCCTCCTCATATACTCTTTTTGAGAATATGAGTTTTTTTTACTACACGGTTCTCTCCTGGTTTTTTCCGTTGAATTCAGCCTTTATCTATTTCGTTTTTATTTTTTTAATTGTCTCAACCTGGATTTTATTCGGAAAAACTCCGGCAAAGTTTTCTATCGGGGAAGTTTTTAAATTTATTGGTCCAAGTTTGATTTTTGTAATATGCTATAGTGGGATCATCGTTGTTTCATCTACCACCACGGCTTACGACAAAATTTCCGATAGACTACTCTCCCCGATCTATGTTCCGTTACTTTTCACTTTGTTCTTTATGGCGGATAAAATTCTTCTCTGGTTGAGAAAGAACGTTCATCAAAAATCAGTTACCTTACTTTTTGTAAGCGGTATTGTTCTTCTGATGATCTTCCCGGTTAAGAAGACAATAGGAATTGCTGAACAGTTTGTTGAACTCTCGGGATGGGGTTTTAGTTCTTACGAATGGAGAGAAAACAAAACGATCGAATATCTTAATCAGCATAAGCTTTTGGAGAAAAATTTTACATTCTACAGCAATGAACCGGAGGCTGTTTATATTTTAACAGGTTTAACAACAATGTGCAGCCCGCCAAAAAGATTTTATAACTCACCCCAACTTTTTGATCTTATCGCAAATCCGGAAGAAGGTTGGAAAAATGGAGAAGATGTTTGTCTTGTATGGTTAGATAATTCAACCCGCAGCTACCTTTTTACAATTAATGAATTACAAAAAAACATAAAGATGACGAAAGTTGTACAGTTAAAAGATGGAAAGATTTATACTTTTTCAATTAACCGGGGGAATTCAGGACGATTCATGGTTCAAAAAAACTAATTCCTTTTTCATCCCTTTGGACTATTTTTTCGTTCTTATCATTTACCTATAATTAATTGAGATTTCGTGAAAAAAACTACACACATTTCAAAGCGGTTGTATTGCCCTGGTAACAAATTGACATTTAGGCTAATCGAGAGTATCTATTAAATAATTTATGGTTCAGAACACGGCTCATAAATCATAATTGGAAGAAAAATATCATGAAGAAAAAAGAAACACAAGTTCAGCGTAAAGTCCTTCCGAAATCTCCCACGAGTATTCAAGGGTTTGACGAAATAACCGGCGGAGGTTTACCAAAAGGAAGACCCACGCTTGTTTGCGGAGGCGCCGGCTGCGGAAAAACCCTTTTTGCAATGGAGTTTCTCGTTCGCGGCGCAACCATTTATAAGGAACCGGGTGTATTTATTTCATTCGAGGAAACGGCGAAAGAACTGACGGCAAATGTCGCCTCATTAGGTTTTGATTTGGATAATCTGGTTGCTCAAAAAATGATTTGGCTTGAGCACATTGATGTTGAACGGGGCGAAATTGAGCAAACCGGTGAATATGATTTGAAAGGTTTGTTTGTCCGTATCCATCATGCAATTGAAAGTATAGGAGCTAAGCGAGTTGTTCTGGACACTATTGAATCACTTTTTACTGTTTTACCAAATGCTACCATTGTGCGCACGGAACTGCGGCGGTTGTTCGGATGGTTGAAAAGGAAAGGCGTTACTGCGATAATCACCGGCGAAAGAGGCGATAATACTTTAACACGCCAGGGTCTGGAAGAGTACGTTTCCGATTGTGTAATTTTGCTGGATCATCGTGTTACCGAGCAATCATCTATTCGAAGGCTCCGCATTGTAAAATATCGCGGTTCAACACATGGAACCAACGAGTATCCTTTCCTTATTGATGAAGATGGTTTTTCTGTTCTTCCGGTCACTTCATTAGGATTAGATTACTACTCCTCCTTCGAGAGAATCTCCACCGGTGTTCCGCGTCTAGATACAATGCTTTCCGGGAAAGGTTATTATCGGGGTAGTACTGTCCTTGTTTCAGGCACTGCAGGTACGGGAAAGACGAGCATCGCTGCGCAATTTGTTGAAGCGGCTTGTATAAGAGGGGAACGTGTTCTCTTTTTTACTTTCGAAGAATCTCCTAATCAGATCGTTCGCAACATGAGTTCTATAGGATTAAATTTGGAACCCTGGATGCATAAAGGTTTATTGAAGTTCCATGCTACGCGTCCAACTCTCTATGGATTAGAAAATCATCTCACTACTAGTATAAAATTGATCAATAAATTTGCTCCTTCCATCGTTGTTCTTGACCCTATTAATGCCTTCGTGATGGGAGAAAATCAAACTGAAGTAAATACCATGCTGGTGCGCCTGGTAGATTTTTTAAAGATGAAAAGGATCACCGCATTTTTTACAAGTCTCGCTTCTGCCGAGACTAATATGGAAAGTACCGATGTTTACATTTCATCTTTGATTGATACATGGCTTCTTCTGCGCGACATCGAGATAGGCGGCGAACGGAACAGAGGTTTGTACGTGCTTAAATCTCGCGGAATGGCGCACTCCAATCAGATCCGTGAGTTTAAATTAACCGACCATGGTATTGAATTGCTTGACGTTTACGTTGGTCCGGAAGGTGTGTTGACCGGTTCGGCGCGATTATCACAAGAAACAAAAGATGAAGCAGTACAATTATTACGTCAGCAAGAAATAGCGCGCAAGCAATTTGGCATTGAGAGAAAGCGTGAAGCGATGGAAGCGCAGATCGTAGTACTCCAATCTGAATTTGAAGCTGAAAAATCAGAAGCGCTTAAAATTATCGGTATAGAAACAGCGCTAAATGAACGCTTCTCTCAAGACCAGGCAAAAATGGCTAAGAGCCGGGCAGGCGATGTTGAAACCAAACTAGAAAAGTCAAAGAAAAAAGCAATGGTCAAATAAGTTAAGTAGGGCAAAGAAAAACATAAAAATTTCAAATGATTTCAGTTTTACGCGATTGTTTTTAGAAGATTAATTTGTTAGTTTTATAGAGGCTGAATTTATATTCGAATGAATACGTTTAACCTTTACAAAAATCAGCGATACTGTAAACGGTATCGCTGGCAGAAAAAATCATCGTAAACGATGATGCTAAAAATGTATTCCGCTTTAGCGGAATTTATTCGTGTAGCACAATCCATTTATGGTTGTGCGGTTATTATCCCGTCGGAAAGGCAGGTTGTTTTTGTATCTGGATATTTGTGGCGTTTTGCGCCATTCCATCATCCATTAAAAATAAACCATGCGGTTTACCGTGCTATAATACTTATATGAGTTTACAATGAAGAAGACAATCCCCGATCGATCACAGGTCAAAAAAAAGAAAGAGACCACAACAATAACTTCATCAAAAAATAATCCGTTTTATGTTGTTGGTATTGGAGCGTCCGCAGGCGGTTTAGACGCGCTCGAAAGATTTTTCGAAAATATGACCGGGGATACCGGGATGGCTTTTATAGTAGTGACGCATTTAGACCCGGATCATGTAAGTATTATGCCGGAGCTCATTCAAAAATCTACTAAGATGAAATTATTTCAGGCTGAAGACGGCATGATCCTTCAGCCCGATCATGTTTACGTAGCTCCCGCTAACCGGGATTTGGGGATCCTTCACGGAACGATCCAACTGATAGAACCCCTTGAAGCGCATGGCTTCCGGCTTCCTATCGATTTCTTCTTCAAATCACTTTCCGCTGATTTAGGCGAGAAAGCTATTTGCGTTGTCCTTTCCGGTATGGCTTCCGATGGTACCGCAGGCTTGAAAGCAATAAAGAGTGAATTAGGCATGGTGATGGTTCAAGATCCAAAATCGGCAAAGTTCGACGGGATGCCGAGCAGCGCAATCAAAACCGGGTTAGCCGATTACATCCTTTCCCCCGAAGAAATGCCTGAACAGTTGATAAGATATACCTCTCAAAAAGTTAAAGGAATTTTATTAGATAAAAGTTTTTCCGAAGGGAAAATTCCCGATGTATTTCAAAAAATATTCATACTGCTCAGAACCCACACCGGACATGATTTTTCCCTTTACAAGCAAAACACCATTTACCGGCGTGTTGAAAGAAGAATGAATGTTTCTCAACTAAATAATCTATCGGATTATATCCGGTGGCTTCAGGAAAATCCCAAAGAAATTGAAATTTTGTTCAGCGAATTATTAATCGGAGTAACAAATTTTTTCAGAGATCCCGAATCATTCGTAAAATTAAAAAAAATAATAGCTGAGTTAGTTAAAAATAAACCTGAAAACGAGAAGATAAGAATTTGGATCCCGGGATGTTCTACCGGAGAGGAAGCCTATTCCGTTGCAATACTCTTGCGGGAATGTATGAATGAAGCGAAGAAAAATTTTAACGTACAAATCTTTGCCACAGATATTGACAGCAAGGCAATCGAAAAAGCCCGCATCGGTTCATTTTCCGGAATTGAATCCGATGTTGGAAAAGAACGTCTGAAAAGTTTCTTTACTTCCGGGGGAAGTGTTTTTCATATTCGAAAAGAAATTAGAGAAATGCTTGTCTTTGCACCGCAAAGTGTTTTTAAAGATCCTCCGTTTACTAAGCTTGATCTTATCTCCTGCCGGAATCTTTTAATTTATTTTAATACCGAATTACAGAAGAAAGTAATTCCTGTATTCCATTACAGTCTTCTTGCGAACGGAATACTTTTCCTTGGCTCTTCGGAAACGATCGGCGGGTTTGTTGATCTCTTTTCAATGCTCGATAAAAAATGGAAAATTTACAAAAGAAGAGAAACCGTATTCTCGGCACAGCCTTTTATGGAATTCCCGATACCACACTCGATCGGAAAAATGTATGAGACTCCAATGAAAATAAATGAAATAAAAAACATTCCCCAGTTAGCGGAAAAAGTAATTCTGCAAAACTATTCTCCCAATTGTGTGATCATAAACGAAAATGGAGACATCGTTTATATTCATGGAAGAACCGGTAAATATCTTGAGCTTACGCACGGCGAAGCGAAGATGAATATTTTTGATATGGCGCGCGAAGGATTAAAACAAGAAATTCCGGCAATGATCAGAAAAGCATTAGCAAGCCGGAAACCATCAGCCGCAAAAGAAGTAAAAGTAAAAACCAACGGCAGCTTCCAGTTGATAAATATTACTGTTAAACCGATAAAAGAACCGGCGGCAATGCGGGATTCTTTGCTAATCATTTTTGAAGATATAAAACCGGAGAGAAACGTTCCCGTCGGCAAAAAAATCCACTACAATAAGCGGTCGGCAAAAACGATCAAAGAACTTGAGCATGAATTAAAAACGGCTAAAGAAGATTTACGATCAACCGTCGAGGAATTGGAAACTTCTAATGAAGAACTAAAATCTACCAACGAGGAGATGCAGTCTACCAACGAGGAGATGCAAAGTTCAAATGAAGAAATGGAAACTTCCAAAGAAGAATTACAGTCGCTGAACGAAGAATTAGTTACGGTAAATACCGAACTGCAAAATAAGAATGATGAATTATCGGTTATAAATAACGATATGAAAAACCTGCTCGACAGCATTGATATCCCGACGATCTTCCTTGATAATAATTTACATATCAAAAGATTTACCCATCACGCAACAAAGGTTGTGAACCTTATTTCTTCCGACATCGGAAGACCGATTAACCACATCGCAACCAATCTTAAATATGATAAATTTTTCGAGGATGCAAAAGAAGTTTTGAGAACTCTTGTTTTTAAAGAGATTGAGTTACAAACCAATGACGGCACATGGTATCAAATGCGGATATTGCCTTACCGCACAACAAGCAATATTATTGATGGTCTTGTAGTAACGTTCACACATATTCACAAATTAAAAACCGCATACCAGGAGATCCATAAGTTGAATCAAGAAGTTCAACTTGCGCGTGAGTATTCCGATAACATTGTTAATACCGTAAGAGACTCGCTTCTTATTCTTGATAAAGATTTAAAAGTGCTTTCAGCTAACCGCTCTTTTTATAAAATGTTTAACACCATAAGCGAAAAAACCGTGGGTAAATTTGTTTATGATCTTCAGGACAATAACTGGGATATCCCTGAGCTGCGAAAACTGCTTGAGGAAATAATTCCTGCGAACAGCTTTTTTGAGGATTATGAAGTTGTATACAATTTTGCAAAAGGGGGCAGAAAAAAATTACTCTTAAATGCACGCGAGATATTTCAAGGTGATAAAGAATCACAACTTATTCTTCTGGCGATCCACAACCCAAATATAAAAATATAAGGCATTGTAAAATGAAAGAGACGAAAAAACGACCCGAGAAAACCACCAAACCTGAGGTAAAGAAAAATATTGCCTCGAAACCTGGTAAGCCGGTTGTAGAAAAAGTGGACGACATTCAAAGATTAGTCCATTTGCTCCAGGTTCATCAAATAGAACTGGAACATCAAAACCAGGAACTTAGAATTGCGCAAGAAGAACTGGAAGCTTCAAGGAATAAATATGTTGCATTTTTTGATTTCTCCCCCATCCCCTTCTTTACTTTAGATGCGGCAGGAACGATCAAAGAAGTAAATCTTAGCGCAAGTAAAATGTTTGGAATTGAGCGGGCCAAATTAACTGGGAAACGTTTTCAATCTTTCATCACGCTTTATGAAAAAGATATTTTTGATTTGTTCATTAAAACTGTTTTTACCTCTCACCTAAAAGAGACGTGTGGACTAACCATTACGAATAAAGACAAATCCCTTTTTCATGTTCTTCTGGAAGGGCTTGAAATTGAAGACACGCTTGAACCGGAACCAAAATGCCAGGTAGCGTTAATCGATCTCACGGAGTACAAGAAGGTAGAAAATTCTTTAAAAGAGTCTAATGAAGAACTTAAGATGCTCAATGCAACCAAAGACAAATTCTTTTCGATCATCGCGCATGATCTAAGAAGCCCTTTTCAATCTTTGCTCGGTTCATCAGAAATACTTGCAACGGAAATTAAGGATCTCTCGCAAGAAGAAATAATAACATTTGGTAAAGGGTTGAATGATAATTTAAAAAATCTTTATGTCCTTCTTGAAAATTTGCTCTATTGGTCAATGATGCAAAGAAACACAATTGAGTACAACCCTACAAAGATTAACCTCTTTGATCTTGTACAGAAAATAGTCGGGTTAACAAACTTGAGCGCTAAAAAGAAGAGCATTTTGTTGTCCAATAATATCGAAAACGGAACATTCGTTTTTGCAGATGTTGACATGCTTCGCTTGATTCTGCATAACCTTCTCTTAAATGCGATCAAATTTACCCCAACGGATGGACGGATAATAGTTTCATCTTTAAATAAAGGAAGTTTTCTTGAAGTTTCTATTCATGATACCGGAGTAGGAATCGAACTCCTAAAATCTTCCGAGCTTTTCAACTTCAACACAATTACTACTACCAACGGAACTGATGGAGAAAAAGGAACCGGACTTGGATTGCCTCTTTGCAAGGAATTTGTTGAAAGATGCGGCGGTAAAATTTGGGTGGAAAGTGAAATTGAAAGAGGCTCAAAGTTTACCTTCACTTTACGCAAAAATAATTAGTAACTCACGTTACGCAAAAGATCGAATTGGTTTCTTAATCATAATCTTAATCTTTTTCATAATCTGCATTAATTACAAAAAAACGAGTAGGATTAAGAAAACGATTATGATTAAGAATTTTTTCACTTTATAACTGCGTAAGGTAAATTAGTAAATACATTGTTCATTGATTGGGGAGAACGGGTTTTAAGTTTTATTGAGTTTACACGACTCGTGAAAAAAAATCATGGAAATTAAGTTCTAACTAAAAGTGTTTTTTATAACCTTTGGAGACGTTTTGAAAAAGATCAGGATACTGCTTTTAGAAGATAATCGCATTTTGCGTGACGGCATAACTGCGATGATTACAAAGCAGCCGGATATGCATGTTGTTGGCACCGTTGATAATGGCGATAGAATTCTGACCATGCTTGAAAAACACAAACCGAATATCGTTCTTCTCGATCTTGGTTTGCAAAGTAAAAACTGTTTACAAATTGTAAAATTAATCAGGAAGGATTTTCCCGAAACAAAATTAATTGTAATGGATCTTATCCCGCTGCAAGTTGATGTTCTCGAATTTATCCAGGCCGGCGTATCAGGTTTCATTCTTAAAGAGGCGAACGTTACCGAGTTTTTTAAAACCATTCGAACAGTTTTCGGAGGAGCTAAAGTGTTACCGCCCCATTTAACCGGTTCACTTTTTTCCCAGGTCGTTAAATATGCTGTTCCGGACTTCAAACCTTCCCTATTCGCAAAAACGGTGAATATGACAAATCGAGAGCTGCAAGTGGTTGAACTAATTGCAGAAGGTTTCACTAATAAAGAGATAGCGCAAAGACTTAATCTTTCTACTTACACGGTAAAAAGTCACGTCCATAACATTCTTGAAAAATTAGCGCTTCATACGCGCGTGCAGATTGCAAAACACTCTCATCTTTCAAATGCAAACAAAGCTGCATCACTTACGGCTCCATTAAGCGCAGTGTAATTCTCTTTAATCTGCAAAAAGGGTGTAGTCCCTTTTTCATCCCTTTGCTTTATTGTTTACTATGCCGTTTCTCCTTATCATAACTCCGTATAATTTTGTCATCCGCAACCGGATAAATAAAATTATTTTATTAAAACAAGAACTCATTAACTTAAACGAAAAGGAAACTATCATGAGCAAAGGTCAAGACACCAAAAAAGGTTCCAAAAAAGTAGCGGCAAAAACAATGCAAGAAAAAAAGAATGATAAAAGAGATAAAAAAAATGGAATGACGAACCAGGGTCTCCTCAGCACAGAGAAGAAGAAATAGTCTGAACCAAAGCGGTTCATTTTAAAAGAGTGAACCGCCGGGGGAATGGGTTTATTTTTTTGCATTCGCTTCAATAATATCTATTTCGGGTTGTTCTAAACCGTAAAGTTCATAAACTTTAGCATTTATTTGATCGTCACAAAAGTTAATGTGCCTTTGTATTTGTTCTATTTCGCTTTGCAATTTTGTATTTGCTTTTTCTTCGTTCAGTTTTAAGAGTTGATCAACAAGTTTGATGATCTCGGTTTGACTTTTTTCAATGTTCGGAAAAGGTAAGGCATTAAGAAAAACTGCCTTTACTTGTGGGATTACTCTTTGACCTCCCTGAATTGCTGTATCATATAAGAACTGAAAAACTTTTGAATGTAGAATGGCTAAAATTGCTTTTTCGTTTATTCCTGCCTTAGTTTTGAAAACATATAAAGCATCTGTTGTATAATATCCTTCATCATCATAAACAAGGCAAAGTTTCTTTGTAGTTGTAAGGCCGATAAATTTTTTAACAGAAAATATTTCGGGATTCCTTGGCCTGTGTAAAGCATACCATGGATGTTTGCCTTCAGCTACTTCTCTACAAGTAATAAATTTTTTAAACTCTGAAAGATGCGCTTTCGCATTGGGGTATAGAGCAATGTTGTCTTTTGATGTTAAATACAATATAAACTCATCAGTATGAATACTTGAGTATCGAGAAATGTGTTTACCCAAGACAAGCGGTTTTAGAATTTTCCTTTCAATCTTTTTACTTGCCGCCTCTTTGGAACTGATGACAAACGCCTTTGCATAGTCGGGACTTATCCCTCTTTGAATTTCACCTTCAACTATTTCACTAAAAGGTGTAAACTTCTTTTTCAGTTTATTTAGTAAGGCAACATTTGAAGTATTGAACGTAAAGTATGTTGTTTGTGGATCTGCTTTGACTAATTCAAGCCATTGATCCTTTTGCGATAGAGATATTTCATTCAGAGCATTGCCTTTATCGTCGGGATTGTATTCTCTGATATCAGCAACCACAATTTCTTTATCTTTTAATAAGGATTTTGTGAAAACAAGTATGGTCGATGTGTTCAATACTTTTGGTCCAAAAATTTTTTCGCCTAGATTGATAACAACTTGAAGATTAAGTTCTTCAGCAATTAGTTTTCGCAGCAATTGCATATCGCTTTGGTTAAGAAAAGTGCTCGGTATTATCATTCCGAAAGAGCCGTCAATTTTCAATAGATCAATTGAATGTTTGATAAAATACATATAGGAATCTATCATCCGAACAATAATTGAACTATGTTTGATTCGCAAATAGAATAATACTTCTTCAGATAAATCTGCTCCCCAGGGCGGGTTACCAATTACTATATCAAACCCACTTTGCAGCCCGTATTGAATAAAAGGTTCTTTAACGGTGGTAATGTAATTTCTCATCGCCTCGTTTAATTCCTTTTCTGCTTCCACTGATTTTCGAAGAGCCTTTTTCAAATTCTCGATGGACGTTGGTTTTTCGACTTCACTGTTTTTTACACTGAACACTTCCGGGAATTCCTTTTCCCAATTGAAAGGTTTTGTCTTTTTATCTACTTCAAACAATTCGTTTTCATAAATATCGGTGCTTACTAAACTGTTCCCGCTCTTGATGTTATTTTCAAGCGTTGGCAAAACTCTCTCATGGAACATTGATAACTGGTGTGCGATTGAAGCTTCGGTTTCTCCTTCAAGACATTTTAAAAGCAGACTCAGCTTGGTTACTTCAACCGCGTTCACGTCAATATCAACGCCGTAAATGTTGTTTAGTAAAATTCTTTTCTTCTCTGCGGTGGTTAAATGTCCTTCCGGAGTAAGCGTGTCTTCCTTTCTCCCTTTTGCAGGCTTCCCGTTGTTTGAATAATAATTTTTGTGATAGTTCAACAAATAGTTGTACGCGCCGATCAAGAAACTTCCGCTTCCGCATGCGGGATCGACTATTTTTATTTTGCTTATTTCTTTCGGTGTTTTTCCTTCAACCAATTTGCCGACTGTGTTCTTTACGATGTATTCAACAATGTATTCTGGAGTGTAATAAACTCCACCGGCTTTTCTTACTTCCGGTTTCTCTTCAATCTTTGCATGGTGAGCAGGAGTAATACGGATAACTTTTCCAAGGAACTGCTCATACGCGCTGCCTAATATTTCTACTGATAATTCGGAAAACTCATATTGACTTTTGGGAACATAGAGTTCGGAAATGATCGTCTTTATTACCTTGTTATCGATCTTCAGGTTTTTACTTATCGTGTCTTTCTTAAAATCAAACAAACCGGAATTGTATTTATCATCCGCTTCTTTGAAAAGGCTAAAAAGATTTTGATAATAGTCGCCTTGCTGTATGGCGGTTTGCAAGTTCCCTTCGGGTTCAACTTTTCTCCCTTCGGCAATCCGTAGGAAAATAATTCTGTCTATCGTTTGTTGAACGGCAAAATTTATTTCTTCTTCATTAAGTTCTTTGTTATCACGGCTTAAAGAAGTTGCAAGATAGGTTCGCCAACCGTCAAGCGTTTTCAGAAAATCTTTATCAACGGTTTCCGCTCCTCTTTTGTTGGCTGTTCCTTGTACATACTTGTCAAGGCTTCCTCTAAGAACAGAAATTCTTGCAAGCGTATCCCACAGAAAATCAAACTCATTTAAATAGTCGCGGAAGGTAAGATACTTCATTCTCGCAACGGAAGCTTTGTCGGTCTTAAGTGGTTTTTTAGTGCAGTCGTAAATAGCGAACTCTTCAAAGTCGGTAACAATACTTATTGCAAGTTTTCCGCTCCAACCGTAACGCCTTACTTGATATGCCGGGTGAATATCCTCCTTAATTACAACGCTTGGCTTTTTCGCTTCAACAAAGAAAAGCTTTTTATCTGAATTGGCTCGGAAAGAATAATCGGGAGCTTTAACCGCATTACCGATCTTTAATTTATCTTCGTGTTTTACCTCCCGGAACGATTCGGCGTAACCCTGCTCGTTATCCATATCCCAACCCAACGCTTTAAAGAAAGGATCGATAAAATCCCTTCGCGTTAAAGTCTCGTTATAATCCGAGTTTTTGTAAGAAGCATACTGCTCCTCAAAACGCTGTACGAGTTCGGCTATTTTTTTATATGCGGATTCTTTGGTTACCATCTTTTAATTCACTACAAATTATTTTCTTTGCTGGTAAAATTAACATTTTTATATGTCATGCCTACGGCATTTAATTCAATTCTTTCTTGGCATTGTTATAGTAATTCCATCCCTTCGGGATTTGCTTTTCTTAATCCCGAAGGGATAACATGATTATAAAAAACAAACAAACGAAACAATTAAAATCCCGTTAGGGATGACATATTTCTTTAATCATTACTACCTAAAAAATAAATTGAATGCAGCGGAAGCATATTCTTATCGTCATCTTTGAGTCTGTCATAGAACTCTTGCCATAATGTAATAAAATTGTCAATATCCAGAAGCTTGATGTGTCTATGGCTTTCTCTAGCTGACCGTTCAGACTCAGATGTAAAGTATCCTGAAGTTACAAAAAGACCAATGTCTCCATCTTTGTTTAGTAACCCTGTTAAACTCCTTATATCATCTACTGGAACGACGGCTCCGGGTCTGTGTTTAACTTGTACTTTCAACCGTGGAGATGTTGCCCCAAGTGGATCGTTGTACGCTACAATATCTAACCCACCATCTTTCCCTTTGGGAGAAATAAATGGCGTATGATAGTTCATGGCTCTCAATAGAGCGGCAACCATGTCTTGAAACTCGTAAGCATTTTTACTTTTAATAAATTCCTTAATTCCCGCTATTGCCTCTTCTTCTAAAAGATCAAGATTTGCTTTTTGTGTTTGAGTTTTATTTTCTTCAAGTTCAGTTACTTCTTCAACTTCTTTCTCTCTTTTTGTCTTGCCGTCTTTATTGTCGGCAGCCCAATGGCGATATAATTGTGATGCGGTTTCGAGAAGTTTAACAGCTCCCAAGGAGATTGCTTTTTCTCCTTCCTCTGTCAAATACCAAACACCTTTGTTTTTTCTAAGAAACCCTGCTTTGATACAGTCAATCGTGTAAAAATGTAAGATGGATTCCCACCTCACATAACCGGTCTTTTCATAAATCTCTTTTTCCCATTCTGTCAGCTCAATTGTTTTTCTAATTTTTTCAATTATTTGCTTTCCCGGAAGTTGTCCTCCCTCTTCTTTCAATATTTTGAAAGTCGCAAACATTGTCTTCGCAGCAGAACGTTTAGAAGGTGCTAATTTGTTTAATTCCTTGTCCATATTATTTCTTTTTATTGTTGTCTTTAAAATTCATTTTACTTGTTTATAGAATCACGAGGTGCAAAATATTTTTTACTCATAGCTACCCAACTCTCGTAAGCATTATCGTTTCTGTAGTTTCGTGAGGTCTTGGCGGTATATGTTAAACAGCACTTCAAGTAACTAATGTCCCTTAGTCCTTTTTACTTTGTTTAATTGTTGGGTTAAAACTAAAACTATTTGTTCGTTTTCCCAAAGGAATAAATAAAATTTCTTTTCCTTCGTACAGCTTCTGTTAAAAAGCAAAGTGCTTTTTCATCAACCAATTTTTAATACCCTTAGCCCTGAAAGAGCGGGATATATTAACACAGGGCATAGCCCTGTGAATAAAATAAACCGGGAAATATTAAAGCCCTGCAAGGGCGGAATAAACTTCACTTCTTAGCATAGTACCTTGATAAAAAAGTTTGAGTAATTCGCCGCAGAGAATTGGCAGAATATTAATTGTAAAATTGAATATCGAACATTGAACAAACCTGCCCGTCTCAGGCGAGAAATAATGAATGATGAAGTTTTTGCCCTTCGATATTCTACATTTCTTGTTCGACATTCATTATTCCTTTTTGGTTCTGGTTTACCCGACAGCTTATTGGCGGGCTTTACCAGGTTAGGATAAGATGAAAAATCCTCCAAAAGATGTAGTCCATTTTTCATCCCTTTGCCCGATTGAACCAACTCGCACTTCTTCATATCATAACATGTCAGTTTAGAGTTAATATTAAAACATCGCAATATGGAAAAAATAATTTTAGAGCATTTCCAAAATCGAAAACAGGCAGAAGAAACTGTTCCGAAAAATATTCCCGAGGTTATTTCTAATACCGTAGTTGATAAATTCTTTTTAGAAGTCTATTCGCTTACAATTTTTACTGCACGTTTTTTCAAAGAAGTAGTTAAACCGCCGTATGAGTTTAACGAGCTTGCAAAACAATCCTTTCTTATAGGCTACAAATCTCTTTCTTTAGTAGCAATTACAAGCTTTATTATCGGGCTTGTTCTTACGGTTCAATCAAGACCCACGCTGGCAAAGTTTGGAGCAGAATCACTTTTACCCGTAATGGTAGCCATTTCAATCATCCGGGAGATAGGACCGGTGATAACCGCTTTGATCTTTGCAGGCAAAGTCGGATCGGGAATCGGTGCGGAACTTGCATCGATGAATGTAACTGAACAAATTGATGCGATGCAGGTATCGCACACTAATCCATTTAAATATCTTGTGGTAACAAGAGTTCTTTCCGCCACATTAATGCTTCCCATACTGGTAGCCTTCTCCGATGCCGTCGGATTATTCGGCTCATACGTTGCCGTTAATCTAAAAGGAAATGTCACCTCGTATTTATTTTTTTCACAAATCTTTCAAAGTCTTGAATTCAAAGATCTCTTCCCCGCTTTCATTAAAACTTTTTTCTTCGGATTTGCGATCGGACTAATAGGATGTTACAAAGGTTATAACTCCAATAAAGGAACTGAAGGTGTTGGTAAAGCCGCAAACTCAGCAGTCGTATTCGCATCGTTGATGGTTTTTATCATTGATATGATAGCCGTACAAATTACAAGTTTGATGCAAAATTAAATTGAGCAATGAACAGAATGACAACCGAAACTTCCACCATAGAAAATAAAGATGACAATAAACAGACAAATTCTGTTGTAGTAGAGATGCAGCATCTTAAAAAATCTTTTGGAGAAAAGGAAGTGCTGTTGGATATTAATTTGGTGATGAATAAAGGGGAAAACCTTGTTATCCTTGGAAAATCGGGAACCGGCAAATCCGTGCTAATAAAATGTATCGTTGGCTTGATGGAAATTGACGATGGGAAACTCTTATTATTTCGGCAAGATATTTCTCAACTTAAAGCTAAAGAGTTAACCGAACTGCACAGAAAGATTGGATTCCTTTTTCAAAGCGGCGCGCTTTATGATTCCATGACGGTGAGAGAAAATCTTGAGTTTCCCTTAAAAAGGCAAGTTACTAAAGTTTCTAAAAAAGAAATGGATGAACTTGTAAAAGAAGCGCTGGAAAATGTTGGACTCTCCGATACTATTGACATGACCCCTTCAGAGCTTTCCGGCGGGATGCGCAAAAGATTAGGGCTCGCGCGAACACTAATTTTAAAACCTGAGATTATGCTTTATGATGAGCCTTCAACCGGGCTTGATCCGATAACATCTAAAGAAATAAGCAACCTCATCCTGGAAGTGCAAAAAAAATATCACACTTCATCTATCATCATTACGCACGATAGAGAATGCGCCAAACTCACAGCAAACCGCATCATCGTTATCAGAGATGGAGTTTGCGCGGCGGAAGGTTCTTATGCTGAACTTGAAAAATCGGAAGACCCATGGGTACGGTCATTTTTTGAATAAATAAAATTAGAAAACTATTTGAGCAGATATAATGAAACAGAACACGACTAATAAAATCAGACTGGGAATATTTGTTTCCCTTGGAATAGCAGTATTCATCGTTGGAATATATTTCATAGGCGAACGGCAGCAATTATTCAGAAGTACTTTCCATATAAGCGGAGTGTTTAAAGATGTCGCCGGACTTCAAGCAGGAAGTAACGTTCGCTTCGCAGGAATAACTGTTGGAACTATAGAAAACATTGATATAGTAAGTGATACTTCCGTGAGAGTAGAAATGGTGGTTGACGAAAGCACAAGAAAATTTATAAAGAAAGATGCTATTGCAAGCATCGGCTCCGAGGGACTTATGGGGAATAAAATTTTAATTATTAATCCGGGACCCGGTTTAGAAAAAGAAATTCAAAACAACGATACGATCAAAACAGTTCAGCCAATTAATCTGGACGAAGTTCTGCTTTCACTAAAATCAACTATTGATAATACCTCTCAAATCACAAAAGATCTTTCGGTAATCACCACCGACATTCAAACAGGAAAAGGAACGATAGGAAGATTATTAATGGATCAGTCGTTAGCTAATAATTTCGACTCGGCGATCGTTAATCTTAAACTCGGTTCTGCAGGCTTAAAAAATCTTATGGATGATGCAAAGATTAGTTTCGATCAAAACTGGGATTCTACTTTTGTTAATTTAAGAGAAAGCTCCGCCGGGTTAAAAATACTTTTGGAGAAAGCAAGAAAGAGCTGGCTGCTGTGGGGTTTTTAATAGGTGGAAATATCAATTCTTCATGAATTTGCAAATTATCTTCCTAACTCATCTTATGCGGTGGCTATTGAAAAATCATCTTAATCATAATCGTCTTAATACGGTTTACGCGGATTTAGCCGAAGGCTGACAGGTAAGAAAAAAAGATTAAGACATCAATTATGTCTTTTGTGAAAGGTGAATTACTATGATTGCGAATTTCATGGATTGATCTGTGTTAGAGATGTAGTTCCTTTTTCATCCTTTTGGTCTATTGTTATCCCTATCTGCTATCAACAAATTAACCAAGGAATAAAAACTATTATTGATGATAGCGATAAAGCACCTCTACATCTAATGTTCCGGTGCTCATAAAATAACTTAAAAAGGAGAAAACATGAAAAAGATACTTTACGGTATTCTTGGTTTACTGTTCTTTGTAATCATAAACGGGTGTTCACGAAATGTTGAACCTCAACTCCGTATTTCGAACAAACAGTCAAGTAAAGTAAGTGTAAAAATACAGACTTCAGGCAGCGATAAATACATTATGAACGAAGTTGAACCCGGGAAAACAACTGAATATCAAGTTGTGACCGAAGGAAATATTACAGCTACGGCAGTTACCCAGAATGAGTCGATATCTTTTCTTGCCGCAAAGAATACTCACTACTCGATTATTGTTAGCGCAGATCAACCCCTATCAATGCACGTCGATAAATAATGATGTGTTAGTACAGAGAATAAGCTGGCGTCATATAGGCGTTTGGGAGACGCCAATTATTCTTTCCCGCAAAAAATTCAAAATGAAACCCGGGGATAAAATTCAGATCATAATTTTGCGCCGATGAAGATGCTTCATCAAATAATCTCTTCTCATCCATAAGGTGTAGTTCCCTTTTCATCCCTCCGCCCGATTTACCAAAGCAAAACATCTGTGTACCTTAATATCAGTAAATAACGAATTCAATTTAATAAAGAAAGAAATCTATTATGAAAAAAATGAATACTATATCAAAAGCGCCGTCAACCGTTTTACGATGGTGTCTGCAATTACTTGGAACAATCACGATCATCACTTTAATCGGTTCTTCTGTGTCACTCCCACAATCATCACCCGCACCTGTGAACCTTGGATCAGCAGGCAATTTTGTGTTATTGGCTAAAACCGGTATCTCAACCACGGGAACCACTCATATTACAGGAGACATCGGAATCAGTCCGGCAGCGGCATCTTTAATAACCGGGTTTGGGTTAATAGCTGATGCTACAACAACGTTTTCATCCTCCTCTTTGGTAACTGGAAAAATATATGCCGCCGACTACACAAACCCGACACCTACAAACTTGACCACTTCAATTGGAGATATGGAAACCGCATACACTAATGCAGCCGGACGAGTATCGCCCGATTTTTCTGAACTGTACACCGGAGATCTTACCGGAAAAACTCTTACTCGCGGACTTTACAAATGGACAACCGGAGTTACAGTATCTGCAGGTGGTGTCACAATCTCAGGAACCGCGACTGATGTTTGGATCTTTCAGATAGCACAGAATCTATCAATTGGTAACGGTGCAAATGTTACGCTAAGCGGTGGTGCATTAGCTTCAAATATTTTCTGGCAAGTTGCCGGACAAGTAACGATTGGAACTACGGCAGCTATGCAAGGAATTATCTTATCTAAAACACAGATCGCTATGAATACAGGCGCTACACTTACCGGTAGAGCGCTGGCACAGACCGCAATCACTTTAGATGCTAACGCAATTACAAAACCTGTAGTTACATCTATTGAGAATAACTCGGCGCCAAAAACATTTACGCTTTTACAGAATTACCCAAATCCATTTAATCCTTCGACGATGATTCAATATAGTCTTGAGAAGGCTTCTCAGGTTTCTCTAAGAGTATTCAATATACTTGGCCTTGAGGTCGCGGTACTTGTAAACAGCCGACAGGAAGCCGGTAGTTACAAAGTTCTGTTCAGTACAAATATGTACTCTCTTGATTTCTCAAGCGGAGTTTACTTCTACCGTTTAGAAACCGGGTCTTTTGTCTCAACACGTAAAATGACCATGATGAAGTAGTTCCGGTTGAATAAGTATATCGGAAAAGATTTTTATAGAATAAATACCGTTAGAATATTTCTAACTAAAACATGGAGAATTAAAATGAACATTAATACAAATAGTTTAATAAAAAGCTTTAGAAGATTTACACGCTTCTTTAGCACGACTGTGAAGTCAATGATGATGATTGTTGTTATTGTGCCGGTCACCGTCTTATCGCAATCGGCACCAACGGTAAATTCAACATCCCCTATTAATTCCGCAATAGCAGTTGCTCTGAATCAAAAAATTGCTGCAAGTTTCAATATACCAATGGATGCTTCAACTATTACTGTAGCTACATTTACCTTGAAAATAGGAATAGCAGCAGTTCCCGGATTTGTATCTTACTCGGGCACAACAGCAATTTTTACCCCTGCAAGTAACCTCTCAACCAATACCGTCTACACCGCAGTTATAACAACCGGGGCCAAGGATATGGCAGGCAATGCTTTAGCGAATAACTATGTATGGAGTTTTACCACCGGTACTGCACTGATCGCAACACAAATACCCGTAGATCTTGGAACAGCAGGTGATTTCGTGATTCTTGCAAAAACAGGAATCTCAGCTACGGGAACAACCTCTATTACAGGAGATATCGGAATTAGTCCAACAGCAGCCACATACATAACCGGATTTGGTTTAATTATGGATGCCTCCGGAACATTTTCAACATCACCTTTGGTAACCGGAAAAGTATATGCTTCCGATTATATTAACCCAACTCCTACTAAAATGACTGCGGCTATAAGTGATATGGAAACCGCTTACACTAACGCGGCTGGTCGGGTAACGCCTGATTTTTCTGAACTGTTCACCGGAGATCTCACGGGACAGACTCTAACACCCGGACTTTATAAGTGGGGTACCGGAGTACTTGTATCGGCTGGAGGTCTCATTATTTCAGGCTCTGCAACTGATGTTTGGATATTCCAAATCGCACAGAATTTTGAATTGGGTAACAATGCTACAGTTACATTAGTAGGCGGCGCAAAAGCTGAAAATATTTTCTGGCAGGTTGCCGGACAAGTAACTCTTGGAAGATCTGCCGCGATGAAGGGAATTATTTTATGTCAAACGCAGATTGTGGTGAGTAACGGCGCAACCCTTACCGGCAGAGCTCTGGCACAAACTGCGGTTACCTTAGATGCAAATGCCGTAAGTAAACCGCTGGTAACAAATGTCGGAAATGGTTTACTAACACCTGATGAGTTTGCGCTTTTTCAAAACTATCCGAATCCATTCAATCCTTCCACAAGAATTCAATATACACTTTTGAAAGCCGTTCAAGTTACCCTAAAGGTTTACAATGTACTTGGTCTTGAAGTCGCAACACTCGTGAACAGTCGCCAGGAAGCCGGTAGTTATAACGTGTTATTTAATACAAATACACAATTACTTAATCTCTCAAGTGGTGTTTACTTCTACCGTTTAGGAACTGGTCCTTTCGTTTCAACACGAAAGATGATCCTTTTGAGATAGTTAAAAGAGTCGATTGTTTCAAGAGAATTTAATAAAAGGAAAAAATTCAGAATGATTTAACGGTTGCAATAAAGATTGTCTCAATCAAAAGGTGTAGTTCCTTTTTCATCCTTTAGACCGATTTACTTACGCAAGACAACGCGCTAACTTTACTTTAGATAAATAACGAAAACTAATTAAAACAGGAGCTAATTTATTATGAACAAATTAAAAACTAATTACAAGATGTGGTTAATCCCACTGCTACTGGTCATGATCATGACCGGTTGCGACGAAAGGATCGGACTCAATTCCCCTCCGCTTGTTACAACACCAACAGTGAGTTCAACTAACCCTGCTAATAACGCAGTAACTATACCTTTCAATCAAAAGATCGCCGCAACATTTAGTGAGGTGATGGATTCTGCATCACTTACTACCGCAACATTTACCCTGATGCAAGGATCATCTTTCGTATCCGGAACGGTCTCATATACAGGCACTACGGCAACGTTTGCCCCTACGAGCTATCTTACACCGAACACACTTTATATAGCTACCATAACAACGATGGCAAAAAATGTTGCAGGAAGCGCATTGGCAAACAACTATGTTTGGAGCTTTACAACTGGATTGACAGCAGCTATAGTACCACCTACGGTAAGTTCAACAGATCCTGTAAACGCAGCATCGGGAATACCGATCAATCAAAAGATCGCTGCAACTTTTAGTGTGGCTATGGATGCTTCAACTATTACAACATCTACTTATACTTTATTGCAAGGAACGACACCTGTCCCAGGATTTGTCTCCTACTCAGGCATAACTGCAATTTTTGCTCCTACAAGTAATCTCTCACCCAACACTGCATATTCAGTTACCATTACGACCGGAGCTAAAGACCTTGCAGGTAATTCTCTCGTTGGCAATTATGTGTGGAGTTTTACAACAGGCGCGGGAGTTGTCATTACACGACCTACTATAAGTTTAACTGATCCACTTAACCTTGCAACCGGTGTGGCTCTGAATCAAAAAATTGCCGCAACATTTAGCAAGACGATGGATGCTACAACTATTACTGCAGCTACATTTACTTTAAAACAAGGAACTACACCAATTTCGGGATTTGTTTCTTACTCAGGTACAATCGCAATGTTTTCACCTTCGAGTAATCTTGCGCCAAACACCTTATATACTGTTACCATTACAACCGGAGCGAAAGACCTTACCGGCAATGCTCTTGTTACCGATTATGTTTGGAGTTTTACTTCAGGCGCAGCCGCAATTGTTACTCCGCCAACTGTAAGTTCTACAGACCCACTTAATGCTGAAACCAATGTGGCTTTCAATCAGAAAGTAACAGCAACTTTTAGCAAGACAATGGATGTCTCAACTATTACTACTGCAACGTTTACTTTAATGCAGGGAACAACTTTTGTTTCAGGTACGGTTTTCTATGTTGGTACCACAGCAACTTATAGTCCAACAAGTAATCTTGCACCAAATACGACATATACAGCGACCATTACCACTGAAGCGAAAGATCTTACAGGGAATGCTCTTGTAACCAATTACGTTTGGAACTTTACAACCGGCGCATCCGTAGTCATTACTCCACCTACTGTAAGTTTAACTGATCCACTTAACCTTGAAACCGGTGTGGCTTTGAATCAAAAAATTGCCGCCACATTTAGTAAGACGATGGATGCATCAACTATTAATTCGGCAACCTTTACCTTGATGCAAGGAACAACGTCTGTTTCCGGATTCGTTTCTTATTCCGGTAAAACTACCATCTTTGCACCGGCAAATAATCTTTTACCAAATACACTTTACACCGCAACCATCACAACAGGTTCTAAAGACTTAGCAGGTATTGCGTTGGTAAATAACTATGTATGGACATTTACAACGGGCGCGGCAGTGGTCGTCACTCCACCTACTATAAATTCCACCGATCCTGTTGATCTTGCAACGGCTGTAGCTCTCAATCAGAAAGTAGCCGCAACATTTAGTAAGACCATGGATGCTTCTACTATTACTACGGCAACGTTTACCTTAAAGCAAGGAACAACGTCAGTTTCCGGTTTCGTTTCTTACTCAGGGACAATCGCTATTTTTACACCGGCAGGTAATCTCTTGGCATCAACTGTATATACAGCTACGATTACAACCGGTTCTAAAGATTTGACAGGTACTGCTCTGGTAAATAACTACATCTGGACTTTCACTACAGGCGCTGCGGTGGTTATTATTCCACCAACTGTAAGTCTTACTGATCCACTTAATCTTGCAACAGGTGTGGCTTTGAACCAGAAAATTGCCGCAACGTTTAGTAAGAATATGGATGCTTCAACTATTACCACAGCAACATTTACCTTGATGCAAGGCACAACGCCGGTTTCCGGCTTCGTCTCTTACTCAGGTACGACCGCAATTTTTGCGCCGACAAGCAATCTCTTGCCAATTACTCCCTATACTGCAACAATTACAACCGGGTCTAAGGATTTGGCAGGCAATGCATTGCTAACTAACTATGTTTGGATCTTTACAACGGGCGCAGCGGTGGTCGTCACTCCCCCAACAATAACACTCACAGATCCTTTGAACGCTGCAATAGGTGTTCCTTTGAATCAAAAAATTGCCGCAACTTTTAGCAAGACAATGGATGCTTCAACGATTACTACATCGACATTTACATTAATGCAAGGTACAACACCGATTTCCGGCTTTGTCTCGTACTCGGGTTCAATTGCCACTTTTGCACCGGCAATCAACCTCTTACCAAATACACCGTACACAGCCACGATAACAACCGGGTCTAAAGACCTTGCCGGCAATGCTCTTGTAAGCAACCATGGATGGAGCTTTACAACAGGCGCAGCAGTGGTCGTCATTCCACCGACTGTAACATCAACAAACCCTATTGATAATGCATCAGGCGTGGCATTGGGTCAGACAGTAACCGCAACTTTTAGTTCGGTAATGGATGCTTCGACAATAACCACGGCAACATATACCTTAATGCAGGGTACAACATTTGTATCAGGTACCGTAAGCTATGTCGGCTCGACCGCATCTTATAATCCATCAAATAATCTTACGCCAAGTACTAAATATACAGCTACAATAACAACCGATGCTAAAAACCTGGCAGGAATCGGTTTGGTAAGCAACTATGTATGGAGTTTCACAACAGGCGCAGCAGTGGTCATTCCTCCGCCTAAAGTAATTTCTACAGACCCTCTTAATAATGCTCCGGGTGTAGCTTTGGATAAGAAAATCACGGCGACTTTTAGCAAGAAAATGGATGCTTCAACTATTACCACAGCAACATTTACCTTGAAAGTAGCTTCAACATCAGCGTCAGTTTCAGGCTTTGTATCTTATACAGACTCAACTGCCACGTTTGAACCGTCTAGCAATCTCATGCCGAATATAATCTATAAAGCAACGGTAACAACCGGCGCTAGGGACCTTACAGGTATTGCTCTTGCAAATGACACAACATGGACCTTCACAACCGTTAACACTACCTACACATTAAACGTGACTGCGGTGAATGGATCGGTAACGAAAGTTCCAAATTTAGTAAATTATAATGCCGGATCGACAGTAGCGCTTACAGCGTTACCGGCAATCGGATACACATTCGCCGGTTGGAGCGGAGATGCAAATGGTTCAGATAATCCATTGACTGTTACCATGAACAGCAATAAAAACATTACGGCGAACTTTACCGGAATGCAATATAGAGTAACGTTAGAATCAAGCCCACTTAACGCCGGGAATCTATTTGGAGCAGGTCTATATAATCCAGGCACAGTAGTAACTGTGCTTACTTCATCAAAATCCGGATTTAGATTTGTTAACTGGACAGAAAAAGTAACTGGAGCTGTAGTATCAACAAAAGCAGGTTATACATTCCCACTAACCGAAGACATAACATTAGTTGCTAATTTTGTTGTTGGTATGGCAAGTATAGATCTCAGGTCTGCAGGTAATTTTGCCATTCTGGCTGGCTCAGGAGTCACTAACACCGGTCTCAGTACGGTTTATGGTGATGTTGGATCGTGGGCAACATCAACAATAAATGGATTCCCTCCGGGAATTGTAGTTGGAACGCTTTATATAGTTGCAGATCCTATAGTAGGTACGGCAAAAGGCGATTTGACTACTGCTTATCTCGAAGCTCAATCTAGAGTATTAGATGCAATTTCATTGCCGGGACAACTCGGCGGATTGACCCTTGCCCCTGGACTCTATGTTAACTCGACCTCGAGTGGAATTTCAGGAACGGGATCGAACGCGATCTTAACTCTTGACGCCGGTGGTGATGTGAATGCCATCTGGATATTCCAAATGGGTTCTACTCTCATCACGGATCCGGGAACCAGCATTGTTCTTGCCGGTGGCGCGCAATGGAAAAACATCTATTGGCAGGTCGGTACTTCAGCAACGCTTGGAACAACTTCTATCTTTTATGGAAATATCCTGGCTCAAGCAGCAATCTCACTAAATACCGGTGCGAAATTGTACGGCAGAGCTTTGACACAAACCGCTGCAGTAACATTGCAAGCCAATATTGTAGATAAACGTCCATAACGTTTACGGGTGAGGAGATTTAAACCTCCTCACCTTTCTTTTCCAAATGAGCTTACTGAAAAGTTTGAACATTTTGGAAGAGAGTCTTGAAATAAATTTACTAAAATTGAGTTAAACAGAAATTCAAAAAAATAAAAGGAAACATGAAATGAAAAATTTTTTAATCACGCTTGCATTGATGTTACTTGTTAACATTGGTGTTTCACAAGCACAAACAGTAACCGATAGCTGGGCTTTCGGCTTTGGATTAAGCTATCCCAGATTTTATTCGGCAAACGTAACCACCTTAAATACTAATTACGGAGCGTATCTTTCAATTCAACGAAATTTTTCGGAACATGTTGGATTAAGATTTAAAGGCGGTTATGGACATCTTTCAGGAAAGTGGAGTGATGCATCACTTAATGAAATTAAAGAAACAACAAATCTTATTACCGGTGACCTTGATATGCTCTATTATCTTGTTCCCTGCGCACCTGTTTCACCTTACCTGTTTGC
>JAUYAB010000102.1 GCA_030693705.1 Ignavibacteria bacterium
TCAATAATTGTGTGGCCTATCTCGCCCGCAAAACCATCTTTTCCATAAACAATATTTCCATCAACAACAATACCGCTGCCGAGACCGGTCCCTAATGTTATTAAAATAAAATTGTTGATGTTTTGCGCCGCTCCGTACATCATTTCACCAACAGCGGCAATATTGGCATCGTTAGTTACAAGAACCGGCAGGGCATAATACTTTTGGATCAAATTTACAGCATCCACATATCCCCAATTAAAATTACTCGGATTCTCTATAGTTCCTTTAAAAATATTTGCGGAAGGAGCTCCAAGACCAATGCCAACTAATTCAAAATCAGCCCGTATTTGCTCAAACTCTGCATTAAACGATTCAAACAGTCTTGAAAACAAAAACTCTGCAGAAAGCTGTGCTTCTGTTGGGATTTGGTTTTTTAAATAACATTTACCTTTTTCATCTACCAAGCCAAAGACAGTATTTGTTCCCCCAATATCAATTCCTAAAACAACTTGAGTAGAACTCATAATTTATTGCATCCAATCATAAAAATTCCGGATCTGTTATTTTTAATATTTATATACATCGTTATATTTTCTTCACTCAGCCTGAGGAACGAATCACCGTTCTGTAACAGGTCAAACATTTTCTGTTAGTTTTTTAATTTCAATCGATTTAGTAAAAAACTCTTCAAGCGTTAATTCCTTAAGGTATACCATTCCATGGGCAGCTCTCACACGTGGAACCGGATGGTTCAAAAAGAAATCTTTTCCTAGACATAACCGTATTGTTCTGTATTGATCTACTTGAATGTTTTGCGCCAACCGGTAAAAAGGTCCATCATATTCAAAACTTGGAAAGCTTGCATCTTTTTGAGAACCATAACTATTAATAAAAGTATTTTCAAGTATTGCAAAGGAATTCAAACTAACCGGAATATAGATGTTCGCTTCAGCCGGATGAAACCGGTACCATACATTTCTATATCCCCAGATTTTGAGATTTGAAAGATCGGCTTCTTTTTCATATAGCCTGAGCGCTTCGGTAACTGCTTGTAAAACTTTGTAATGAGTATCAGGTCCACTTCCTTCGGGATCCAGGGCAACAGTAATAATTGTCGGTTTAACTTTTCGCAACAAATTAAGAATCGGAAGTACGTCCCTATTAACTTCAGGATTTTCAGTGAAGATTTCTCCTTGATAAAATCCAAGTCGCAAATGAGACACACTATCGCTATTAAATCCAAAATATGCCCAGATTATTTCTTCTTCCCATTCTCTTAACATCCCTTTAAGCATTTGAACATGGGGAATGTCTTTTTTTCCGGGATATTGCGTTTTGAAATAATTTATTAGTTCATCGACCCTGTCGACTAAGTATGTAAAATTTTCTTCTTCATATATTTCCATAATGTTCCGCAGCATTCTTCTTGCAGTAGCTTCTTTTTTTGTTGTACTACTCCGCGCGGCGAGTCCATCAAGAAATAAATTTACATCCTTATTCTTCCCGATTTGAAATGTCGGATCAATATATTTTCCTGAAAATTTTGATCTGAAATCATCATTGTTAAAATGCTCTCTTAAATTTTCCATCAAGTTTAGCATGTAAGAATTTGTTACTGCAGTAAAACCGCTCGTTAATGTAGTAAAGTGGTGCTTATTTGAAGCCGTTCTTACTAAATGAACAATGTAAGGAAGATAACCAAGCATAATATCGTCATGGTGCGGAGCCGTATGGAGAAATGTTTCGTTTTCTATCGGCGCAATACCTTTTGCGAAACGTTCCAGTACGGAATTGTGAATTGATTGGTTAACTTCACCAACATTTTTTCCTGTTCGTTCTAAAATTAGGTCGCCGGATTTATCAGATTTATAATCTTCCTCTGTTAATTCAAAAACTTCTTTTTGCTTTTCAACTGCCAAATTAATTATCGAGCGTTCGATTGAAAATTGTGAAAGAGTTTCTTCATTTAGCATATCTGCAAAACGTCTTTCCTTAAGCCGCAACGAGGCGCCATGGGTTAAATAGAACCTTGCGTTTTTAAGATTTTGTAAAACGGTTGCGGGATATTTGTTCGTACTACTGCTTTCAATCGAATCTCTCACTATATTCGCTTTGGCTTCTCCGGCTGCGTTAATAATGGCAACAGCATTTTTGTTATACACAATCGTATTCAACCCGATAGTAATTACTAAACGGTTGCGTGCAATCTCTATCCCACCTAGATCACCGGAAGCAGCGGCTTGTGTTTCATAATTAGTTGAAATTAACCGTGTTGTTGAAAAGTGATCGCTCCCCTGCACATTAAAACCGATGTGACCGTCCGGACCAATCCCGCCTAAGAAAAATCCGATTCCCCCCAATTCTCTAATTTTTCTTTCATAATCGGTACAAAATTCATCCACGATCTCGATTGTTCGTTTTTGAATTCTTTCCAACCGGGTACTTGCCCAACGAGTCCTTAAAGAAAGATCAACTTTTTTGTCCGGGAATACCTGGTTTAACGGAAGATTCTCTGCTGTCCCGATTTCATTTACGTTGATAAGAAGGGCTTTTCCCGGATCAAGATTAAAATTCTGGAAATAATATTTTTGTATGTAGTAGAAGAAACTGTTATGTTGAAAAGAGTCTATCGGATAAAATTCATCTATTTGAACAAAGTGAAGACTTTTCATATCAGGCTTAATGGTTGGATCAATTCCTGTTTTTTCAAGTTTTTCTATAACGTCTTTCTTTCCCCAGTTTTTCAGAAAATATCCAACCCATTTGATAAAATGTTCGGGAGTTTTTCCAGTAGGAAGTGAAATTACGCCCCCCGGATTTTTTTGAACCCATTCTATGAAACGTAATGCAGTTAAACGTCCCAGTTCAGGAAAACTGCTCACTTGAATAACTGGAATTTTTTCAGTTGGAGAATATATTAATTGCTTTCCTGAGGCTGCAAGATAGTATTGTTCAACTTTCGACATGCTGTCAATCTGTTTATTTTCACGTAACTCTTCGTTCATTTTTTTTACTCTATTAATCCGCGATTTTGTAAATTCTTTTTTACCAGCCATCTGTAACTATCGTTTCTCTTTTAATAAAAACACATTACCTAATTTTCATTTTATGTTCATTAAATACTTTATTTAGTAAAGCCGTTATGATCTGTTACCATTCTCGTTTCTTATGTCCTTTCAGCGCGTAATAAAAGATAAATAAATAACAGGGCAAAAGAATAAGATATGAGCCTTGAGGTGAATAACTATTTGATAAGACACCATACAAAGGAGGAAGCAGTGCGCCACCTGCAATACCCATAATTAGTATCGCAGAACCAATTTTGGTATACTTTCCAAGCCCCTCTAATGCTAACGGCCAAAGAGTAGGCCAAATCATCGCATTTGCAAGTCCAAGCAGTGCGAGAAAAAATACGGAATCCGGAACCGCCGGGATGCCAAGCCAACCAAAAACACTACCCGAGATTCCAACACTTGCCGGTGAAGCAGAAATAACTCCCAAACTAAACACAAGTCCTAAAATTGCAGAAAGGATGAGAGCTTTTTCTTGTTTGATGAATCGAGGAATAGCTACTATTCCAATAATATAACCGAGAACCATAAATGTCATTGTATATGATGTAAGTTTTCCAAAAAATGAAACGCCAAGGTTTTTACCATACATACCGATTGTATCACCGGCAATTACTTCAACTCCAACATAAAAGAAGAGCGCTATCGCACCAAGTATAAGTTGAGGAAATTGTAAAATGCTTGTTTTACTGTTTGCATCACTCTTAATACTATCCTCTTCACCTGTCTCAATTTCCGGTAGAGGAGAATATTTTATCATCGCGGCTAAAAGAACAAGTACAACTGCCATTAAGATATACGGCAGAATTAATCGCGAAGCTAATTCATTGAAAGCCACAGCTTTTTGTGAAGCATCCATCAGTTTAAGATTCGCATCGCTGAACTTTTCCATTCCATGTAACATGATTGCAGTAAAAATCAGCGGACTCAAAATTCCCGCAAACTTATTTGCAATTCCCATAAAACTAATTCTAACAGCAGCGCTCTCTTTTGGCCCAAGTACAACAATGTATGGATTGGAGGCGGTTTGAAGAATTGTTAAGCCTCCACCCATTACAAAAAGTCCGAGAAGGAACAAAGCATAAATTCTTGTTTGTGCGGCAGGAATAAAAATAAGCGCTCCCACAGCCATTGCGAGCAAACCAAGAACCATTCCGTTTTTGTAACCGGTTCTCTGCAGTACGGCGGACATCGGTAATGCCATAAATGTATAAGAGATATAAAATGCAAGTGTAACAAGATAGGCTTCAATTTGGTTGAGTTCACATGCAATTTTTAAGAATGGGATCAAAGAACCATTCAGCCACGTAACAAAACCAAAAATGAAAAATAAGACGCCAATTATCGTTATCGAAAGCAGATAATTGCTTGCTGTAGATTTACTTTTATTTGTCGTTGTTCTCATAATGGTTATTCCTGTTAACTGAGTTAATAGTTCCTTAGTACAGATATTTCTTTAAAAGGCCGCAATAAGTCTCGGTAAAATTGTTTTATTAAACCAATGGCTAAGTTAAATAAAGATAGAACGCGCAGTAAATAAAATGCAGTAAACGCGCAAATTATACTGTGAGATTGACAGAGAAGCTTCACTAAACATGTGTTTTTAGAAGAAAAGTTTTTTCTTCAGTTTCGATAAATACCGTTGACTTATCACAAACGGCTGTTTTATGTTTTTTAGATACACCATATAGGATCTGGTATAAAATTTTTCAACTCGTTCTACGTGTTCAAAATTAATTATTGTAGACCGGTGTATTCTTATAAACGCTGTATCCGGTAAAATATTCTCCCATTCTCTAAGAGACTTTCTAATAATTACTTTTTTGGAATTGTTCAAATAGACGTTGGTGTACTCGTTAAAAGCAGTGATGCACTCAATATCATGGATTTTTACAAATTGCGGCTTATTCCCCTCGGTAACAAACAAATGCTCATCAATATTTTTTTTCGGTTCGGTTTCATCAACGGCGGTCTGTTGTTTAAGTGTGCCCTTCTTTGCTTTTTCATTTTTACTTAATCTTACTTCGATAGCTTTGAACAAATCTGCCGCCATGAACGGTTTTATAATATAATCATCGGCGCCAAGATTCATCCCGTAGCGTAAATCCGTCATTTCAGTTTTAGCGGTAAGAAAGATAAACGGAATTGAAGACAGCGTTTCATTTTTGTTGAGCTGTTTAAGCACTTCATATCCATCCATGTTCGGCATCTTTATGTCACAAATAATGAGATCCGGCATATTCTCTTTTGCAAGTTTTACCCCTTCAGCACCACTCTCAGCCTCAAAAACAGAATAATTTTTTATTTCAAGTAAATCTTTTATTCCTGTCCTTACAGGTTTTTCATCCTCAATAATTAATATTTTTTTCATTTTACTATAAGATTGTTATTGATGTTCAAATTAACTGTTGAATAATTATCAAACCAACGTCATCATAGGCACGGAGACAATAAATGTAGTCCCCTTATTTAATTGACTTTTGAAATTAATCTTACCTCCATGAGATTCCACACATCTTTTTACAATTGATAGCCCTAAACCGGTACCTTCAATTGCACCTGTATTTTCTCCTCTAAAAAATGTTTCAAACAATTTATTTTGGTCATGTTTCGAAATACCAATACCATTATCCGAAACGATAAATTCAATTTCTGATTTAGTCCCCCTAACTTTTAGGGTAATTTCTCCTCCGTTTGGAGAATACTTTACTGCGTTAGACAAAAGATTCGAGAGTATGTGATGAAGCAATTTATTATCAACGATAGCCTGTTTGTTTTGCATTTCATACAAGAGATTAATATTGTGCCGGGGAGAAGCATTATTCCTAGCCTCGTTTATCATTTTAACAAAAAAATCAAAGAGATCGATATTAGTCGGGCTAAATTTCCACTTCCCTATTTCAGTTTTGTTGATAGTAATAATATCGTCCAAAAGACGTGTCATATAAACTACTGCGTTCTGTATTTGAATAATATAATCAACATACTTTTCGTCGCTAATTATTCTACCAACCATCAACAGAACTTCCGATGATGTGAGAATAGTGGTGAGCGGAGTTCTAAACTCATGTGAAGAAGTTGACAAAAATCGTAACTTCAAATCTTCAAGTTGTTTTTCCTTTTCCGAAATTGAATGGTTGTCTCCATCCGTCTTGATTAGAGTTAAAAAGAAAAATTGTTTGTTCTGTTCGGTAACCAGACAGTTAACTATTTCAACGTCTCTTTCAATTCCGTTCTTTAATTTATGGCGTGCATTAAAGCGTTTTCGTTTGTAATACCTAAATATTTGTGATTTTGATTTAGCCTTTACGGACACATCAATATCCGTCAATTTCAATTTCAAGAAATCTTTGTTATTGTATTTATAAAAGGTATAAGCTGCTTTATTTGCATTTTTTATAGAAAAGTCTTCCGAATCTATGACAAGGACAGGGAACGGATATTCTCCAAAGAGTTGATTATAAAAATTACCAAACGGTGATGGCTTTTCTTCGAGCGATGTTTTTTTTACCGTTTGATTCTTGATCCTATTCTTCATTCTTTGAGCCGGTGTTGCATTCATTACAAAAAAAAAACTATTAAATAATTTTATTAATCCTATTTAAAATATCACAAATTATGATTTTCATTCATACCCGGATTTAATGTTTATTTTAAGAGTACTATTTTCTCCGATATTGTTTGCGCGGGAGTATTTAGAAAAATATAATATATCCCGCTTGAAAAATTATTCGCAGTAAAATTTACGACATATTCCCCGGCTTCATATTGCCCGGAAACCAATTTTCGCGACATTCTTCCCAACCCATCAAAAATGGAAAGGTTCACGTCCGTTTGTTTTGGCAACGAAAATTTAATGTTTGTTGTTGAGTTGAACGGATTTGGATACGACTGCAAACCAATCTGGTCCGGAATAAGCTTATCGCTTCCTACTGATGTTGTTGTGTCTTCCTCTATCATTATTCCATGCAGTATCGGTAGACCATTTTTGGCTTTGAAATAAACCTCAAGAATGTTCTCATCAATTTGAATTCCATTGATTATTTTTTCAAAGGCTTTATTGGCTCCGACTTCTTTATAAATATCAAGATTATTAACTACAATTTTACCATTTACGTAAATATCAAAAACTCTTGCCCCAACAATATTTTTTTCTGTCTCAATAAAAAATAATTTCAGGGAGTATTTACCATTGTGTAATCTATTTCGGTAAAAAGTAATTCCTTCGACTCCCGTATTATACAGGGAAGCGTAGTCCCCGGTTAATGAGAGTCCGCTTTCTTGTTTAAGGGAACCGCCGATTGAGCCATACTCTTGCGCTTCATCCCACTTTTGTTCTTTTAATGCACCTCCAATAACGGTTTGGTCATTCCCAATATCGACGACCAATGGCAGGGCGTGTGCGCTTTGGAGATTGAATTTTCTTAAGCCGGAAGTATTTGGGGTTGGAGCCAAATCTTTAATCCCTACAAAAGCTGCAGGATATATAGTTGCACTTGTAGTACCAGCTACAGTAAACAAAATTTTCCTCTTAGAGGTAAGGAGCGTTGGATTTGACAGCGTTAACCCAAGCATTATATAATTTGAAGTGTTTTCTGCTGAAGTTTTATCGACCGCTTCGGAAAACTCAATCAGCATTTGATCTTTGAATATCCAACCGCTCATCGGATAGGGGGCGTCAATATCTTTATCAATAACAGGAGTGGGATAGCTTGCAACTTGATTTTCTTTTGTCATACATAAAAGCAAATAGCCGTCTTTCAGTAAAACATTTTGCGGTTTAAAATCGCATAAGTTTGAACCGAATGTTGAAGATGATTTAACCCATCTATTGTTATCGAACGTATTGAAATCATCACTCCACTTAAGTGTAAAATTATTATTTACACCGGGGGTATACTCATAATATTTAATCCAGTCATACATTGCGTAAAGAGGGATGCTGCTGTCATTAAAGGTGCCTGCCCAATCTACCGAGTTTGGCATCCAAAAATTCATCATTATTGCCTGGGGAAGCGAAAGCGATTTTATCCTGTCACTGTTATCTCGATGCACTTCGCATCCGTCAACAAACCAGGCTACATAATCAGGCGTCCACTCAATTGCATGAACATGAAAAGCGGCGTGGGGATTAAAATTTATAACTTCCCGATGGTTAACTCCCGATTGATCCGGTGTAAAGGTTGTGTACTGAGCTTCGTTATTGTCTTTACCCATAATTTCAATATCAATTTCATTATAGGTGCTTGATTTTGTATTGTACATAAAGAGAGTGGAAGTAACTCCTCCGGCACTTGCAGATTTCATTCTTACTTCAATTCTTCCATAGAGAAAAGATTCGTTTGTTCGTATTTCACCGCTCCAATAATTTTTAGCGAACGTACTTGAACCCACTAAGAATAAAAAAATAATCGTTTTCAAAATTGTAAAAATATTTTTCATACTATCAACTTTCTATAATTTATAGGTTGGCCTTGGCAACCCTAATTTGTTTTCCTTCTGTTACACCTGTTTCATTAAAACTATCTATTTTAAAGTAACAATCGCTTCCTGTATTCAGACCATGCAGCTCCGCAAAATTGTTTTCGTAAATCATTAATTGGTTATACAACTTATTTCTGTCAATACCGTAGTGGACAAGGTAACCTGTTGCGTTTTTATCCTTTCCCCATCGTATAGTTGCATTCCGGTTATCTGACGAATCTCTAACTACACTAAAATCATTTACTCTTTTCGATTTTGGATTATTTCCTTTGCCGAAAATTCTAAAGTCTGAAATAGCAAATGTTCCGCCGGGGACACGGATGTTATTCAATTTCAAATAACGAGCAAAAATAGGTCGATTCAACTCTATATAATCATGCGGGGCGTCGATTTTATTTTTACTCTTATCAATTAACAAATACCAGGTCGAACCATCGTCCGAATATTCGACCGTATATTGATAATAGATTCCCGCTTGTCTTCCAAAAATATTTGTTTCATGTTCCGCAAAATTTATTTGCATTGCATTAACTCTGCATTTGCTGCCAAGATCAACTTTCAACCATTCGCCTCGATCACCTGTTTTCGCACTCCAATAAGTTCTAATATCTTCATCAAATGAATTGGAAATTGGTAAAGAATCAATTGAAGATGAAACACTCGCATTTTTTTTATACGAAAGAAGCATCCATCCGGTAAAAGAACTCTTCAATTGATTTCTTTTTTTTTGATACATGAATTGCGGATAATCTCCCCAAGCAGTTTGTGTATACAAAACACCATCATTATCAAAACCCGCCGGGAAGATTCCAAGCCTCCGTTCAAACATGTGTTTAACCGAAATAGTCTGGGTGGCAATATGCCAGTAGTTTTCATACTTATCTTTGAAGGTACTTCCGTGTCCCGCGCCGCAAATAAACCCGCTTTGTTTTAACGAGAACGGATTATTGCTTTGGTATTTAAACGGACCAAATGGATTTTTCGAAACATAAACTCCATCCGCATATCCTTTGAACTCGGTTCCAGGAGCGGCATACTGCAAATAGTAGTTCCCGTTATACTTATTCATCCATGAACCTTCAAACCATGGCTCCCTTTCGATTGTATTAAAATCACCAGGCTTTTCCCAACCATGTTCTTTAATATTTGCGCCGAATAATTCTTCCGGTTTACCGATTGGTTGAAGATTGTTTTTCAAATCAAGTTCAATTGCATAAAGCGGCTCTTTATTTGAACAGCCCCAATAGAGATATAATCTTCCATCGTCATCATAAAAAAGATCGGGATCGGTTACTGAGTAGATAAAACCGGGATTCACAATTTCCCATTTGCCGTTTTTAGGGTCGCCGGTTTTGTAAATCGGACTTCTTTCCCCTGAAGCCATGAAATAAACAGTGTCTTTAATTACAACAGCAGTCGGTGCATATTCTTCAATTGGCAAGTCACTTGTCTCAATTAATTTCCAGTTAAGCAAATTATCTGAAGACCAATATCCTCCAGACTTTGAAGCGAAAAGATAATACTCATTTTTAAAAAGAATTAATGTTGGGTCTGCGGCTTCGCGCCGGGAAGGTTTATCGAGACAAAATCTATAATTGAGATTGACCGGATTACAATAGGATTGCACTCTTTTTGAATTCCTATTTTTCTGTCCGGAGATGGAAGAAAAACACGAAATAAAAAGAATTAAAAAAATCGTAAATACCGTCGTTCTCATTTGTCAAAATTCCGTTCAGTGAAAATTATTACCATATTAAATTAAATAAATGCCGATTTATCAAACACTTGTTTCTAAAAACTTTTCCGGTCGCATAAAAACTATTCAGCTATTAATTGTATTTCTTTCATACCGGGGTCGGTAGAAGAAGAACCAACCATTAAAAGATGCTTCCCTTTTTTTACTCCGAATCCTTTTCCTTCTACATACTCTTGCAGAGTTTCGGACGAAATTTTAAACGTAACAGTCTTCGCTTGATTCGGCTTTAATTCAATTCTCTCAAATCCTTTTAAAGATTTTATAGCGCCGTTAGTTGTTGAAGAATTTCCTTTTAAATATAGCTGAACAACTTCCTCTCCTTTATTCATGCCGGTATTTTTAACATCAACCGACAATGTTAATGTATCTCCGCCACAAAATTTGCTGCTGCTTAATCTTGAACTTTTTATTTCGAATGATGTATAGCTCAGTCCGAATCCGAACGGGTAAAGAACTTCTCCATTAAAATATCTGTACGTTCTCCCTCGCATATTATAATCTTTAAAACCCGGTAATTGTTCCACCGATTTATAAAACGTAACCGGAAGTTTTCCCGCCGGATTGTAATCACCGAATAGAACATCGGCAATTGCATCACCTGTGGCTTGACCACCATACCAGGCTTCCACAATTGCAGGAACGTTTGCATTTTCCCAATTAATACTTACTGCGCTGCCGTTTAGTAGAACAAGCACAACCGGCTTACCGAGAGCTACAATTTTATGAATTAATTTTTCTTGAACTTCAGGTAAATCCAAAGTAAGCCTGTCTCCACCGGCAAAACCCTTTACCGGAACATTCATTTCTTCTCCTTCAAGGCGCGGCGAAAGCCCCATGAACAATACCACAACATCACTCTTTTTTGCTGCTTCAACTGCACGTTCTTCAACTTTGTCATCCGGAACAGACCACAACAATTGCATCTCGGCGAAATGTGTCTTGGCATAAAATTCCACCCGGATTTTGTATTTCTTTCCGGCTTCAAGATTTATCGGTTTGTAAATTTTAACCGGATGCTGCCAGGTGTAGAATTCAATAAACAAAGAATCTTCAATAAATATTTTATACCCGTTATAACCATATCCACCGATATTGTACTCGCCGGACTTGGAAGGGATTAAATAACCGCTCCATCTAATACTGCTATTTTGTTCTTCAACATTTTTTAAATCCCGGAGCAGTTTGTAATCAATTACCTTATCAACTCTTTTTAGCACCGGTTTCCCCACCAGATCATGATTATCAAAATACTCTGCCGTAAGACCATTCTCTTTTTTATCAACGGAAGTGAAAAGAAATTCTGTTGGAATCACTTCTGTACACGGCATATTTTCGGCAACGTCGCATCCTCTTTCATAAATTACTTTTGTCCCCTTTCCAACTTTTTCTCGAATTCCTTTTAAAGGAGTAATCGGATTTGAGGGGGCTCCATTATAATTTGCAAGAAGTGTTTCTTCGTCATTTGCATTTGGACCAATAACAGCAATGGTTTTTACATTCTTTTTCAGCGGAAGAATATTGTTTTGATTTTTTAGAAGAACAATTGATTCCCTGGCGGTTTCCAGAGCAAGCTGCTGATTTTTTTTAGAATCAACAATCTCCATTTTTATTTTCGAATAGGGAACCATCTCCGGTGAATCGAACATGCCGAGTTTAAATCTTGCTTCAAATAATCTTTTTATTGAACGGTCTATTTCTGTTTCCTTGACTAATCCTTTTTGAATTGCTTCTGCAAGCGCCGGATAAGAATCTCCGCATTCAAGATCGGTTCCAGCTTTTACGGCAACCGCAGATGCCCCGGCAGCATCTTTCTCTTGTTTGTGAGATTGATAGATGTCCGAGATCGCCCAGCAATCGGAAACAACATATCCTTTAAAGCCCCATTCGTTCCGCAAAATATTTTCCAATAATGAATCGTTGCTGCAGCAAGCATTCCCACGGAATTGGTTGTAGGCACACATCAGTGATTGAACATTTCCTTCTTGAACACTCATCTTAAAGGCTGGCAAGTATGTATCATATAAATCATAATCACTTATTTCGGCGTTAAATATGTGACGATCCGGTTCAGGCCCGCTATGTACAGCAAAATGTTTTGCCGTGGCAACAGTCTTTAAATATTTCGGATCATTCCCCTGTAACCCTTTAATAAATTGAACAGCCATCTGCCCCGTTAAATATGGGTCTTCGCCGTATGTTTCCATGCCGCGTCCCCATCGTGGATCGCGAAAAATGTTTATGTTCGGAGACCAAAAAGTAAGCCCTTGATAAATTCCTCTTTTATCGTGAGCAACCGCATCGTTATATTTTGCTCGCGCTTCATCGGAAATTGCCGATGCAACTTGAAACATCAAATTTTTATCCCATGTTGCTGCAAGTCCCACCGCTTGCGGAAAAACGGTTGCCAGTCCGTTCCGTGCAACTCCGTGCAAGCATTCATTCCACCAATTATATTTTGGAACATCGAGACGTTCAATTGCAGGGGCGTTATAATTCATTTGAAGAATTTTTTCTTGCACGGTCATACGGGAAACAAGATCGTCTACTCTTTCATTAATCGGTAACGATACATTCTTATAAGGTTCGTTCTGTGCTTTCGCATAAAAAGTACTAATCACGCACGAAAGTAAAACAACCGGTAAGAAATGAATTTTTTTCATAGTTGGTATCCAGTATTTATTTCATTAAAAATTCGCATAAATTTAATTATGGTCTAAATATCTTTTAAATTGAAATTGTTATGTGCGATCCATGTGTGTGCATGATGCGCAAAATGCCGCCTTGACCAAGCGCTTCCCAGGTAAAACTTTCTTGATTCAGAGCATCAAGTTTTTTGATTTGAATAGTATTCACTTCAATATTTTTAGGCTCCGCAGTAAGGCGAAGTACTTCAGTTGAAGAATCATCAAAGGTTGTATAATCAATTTTGCCTGGCGAATAATTTATTTTTTTTATCACCGATGTTGAGCCAAGCAAATGATTTTCATCAGCCGGTGCCCACTCCGGAACTGCTGCCATCCCTTCCATAAAATGACAAATATAATCTCCATAACCGTCTGAGAACCATGCGGTAGGCCAGGCCGGTCCCGTCCAAACATAACCGTTATCTTCGCACATATACGTAGCGACATTAAAAAAACGGAAAGCTTCATCTTTGAAACGTTCGTCTCCGTTTTTTTTATACCAGAGTGCACAGACCGAAGCATAGCGTGCTGTATGGCTCCCCATCGGCTCATAGCACCAGGTTTGTTCTCTAATAGCATCCATTCCTTCAACAGCAAAAGCGCTGGCAACCCAATGCAGAAGGGCGGGAACATCAATTCTCCAATTGCTATCTTTTTCAGGATGTTTCAAAATATATCGCGCAGTTTCCATCGGAGTAATCTGTATTCTATTTATAATATTTGAATCGCTCGGTACATCTTCAAAGTAGCCGTTCCAAATAAAAGTTTTCATCGGACCATTCTTAGAGAATAACCAATCCCATGCTGTCTTACTTGCTTTTCGATAAGTTTCAATTTTTTCTTTTGGAAGATGAAAAATGTTTTTTTCGTAAGGGATAAAATCCCAAATGCGAATTAATTCATCAAACAAACGAACAGGGTCTAAAACATTTGAGCAATAATCATCTTTAACCTCACCGGTTTTAGCATTTACTCTGAATGCCCAGGGTGAAGAAATAGAAAAGTTTGTTGCAAATTTAGTTTCAGGAGCAGAAACATCTCGAACATGTTTAGCAAGTGCATCAGCACAGTTGATAGCTGCGGTAAGATATTTTTCTTCTCCAGTAATTTCAAAAAATTGTAAGTATGCAACACCAAGTTCACCGACTTTGTCAGGTTCAATACAATATAATCCGTCGCCGCGTTTTTCATCTTCCCATTTAGTAGCTCCGTTATAAATACGGCTTTTGGGATCTGCACTTGCGTAAGGACAATTAGACCACGCCCATCCGGTTGGTGTAGTTCCATTCGTAAGCATTTGATCCAGACATTCTTTTACAACACCAAGATAAGAAGTATCTCCTGAAAAGGTTCGGTAATCAATTGCAAGACTCTGAACAAATCCAGCAAACACGCATGCAGGGTTTGACATCCATTCCGAACCGCTTGTTCCCTTGTAAAAATCGTTGTTCTGTTTTGGTCCGTCAAAATCGGCATGAACCATGTAAAGTTTTAATTTAGTAGTTGGTTCAACCGGGCAGTCTTTAATAAACTGAGCTGCTAAATTTACCACATGCGAATAAGCTTTGCCCGGCAATTCCGGTTTGTACCAGGGAAGAATTTCTCCGTTACTATCGCGGACTACTTTGTGCGAACAAATAGTATCAACTGGCAAACCATAACTTTGATAGTCGTCCTGTGCAGTCAGGTTAAGTGACTCCATCAAGAACGATAAAAGAAATAATATAAAAAAATATTTTTTTTTCATTGTATTATCATTTACAAATGTTTACTTGTCTTGCTCTACCACGCCCCTTTTTCAAATTCAAATCCGTTTGAATTGATAAAAGGTTTAATTGCTTTTACTCTCCCTAAGAAATTTTCATAATTTTTGTTTTTTTCGGGACTCCAAACAGCTTCGGAAAAAGCAAGAATTCTTGGAAAGATTTGATATTGAACATCGTTTTCAAGCACTAGTTCCGTCCACAATGCACATTCGCTTCCAAGTACAAATTTCTTTTCATCTTCTTTTAAACTATCGGGAGTAGGATTGAAAGAATATGCTTTTTCCAAATTCAGCACAGGCATCCAATCGGGTTTATCGGTTCTTGGGTAACTTGGATAATCGAAATAGGTATACCAATTATCGGCGTTCACAGTGTAATATCCCCTTCTTGCCGCGTCCCAGGACTCACCCGGATGCCATCCTTCAACAATTTGATTTGAGGGAATGCCGTCTTTAATATTTTCTGCCCAGGCTAAAGTTTTAACTCCCTTTTTGCTAATAAAATTACATATCTCTTTCATAAAATAATTTTGCAGCATATCTTCGTTTGCCAGCTTCTTCTTCACAATCATTTGTTTGCATTCGGGACATTTTTCCCAGATGCCTTTTGGTCTTTCATCTCCTCCAACATGAATAATTTCAGGTTTGAAAATATCTATAATTTCCGAAACAGCATTTTTCAAAAACTCATAGCTTTTTTCTTTCCCTGCGCAATAGGTATTACCGCCATCGTTAGTTGAACAAAGTAATTCGGGATAACTTGCCATAACAGCTCTTGAGTGACCCGGCATTTCAATTTCCGGAATTACCTTAATATAAAGTGATTCGGCATATTTTAAAATTTCTTTTATTTCCGATTGTGTGTAATACCCGTTTCTTTGTTTTGCGTTTAATGAATCGAGGTACGAGCCGATTTCATTCAGCTTGGGATATTTTTTACTTTCGATACGCCATCCATCATCATCAATTAAATGCCAATGAAAAACATTTAGCTTAAGCGAAGCCATCATATCTAGAACACTTTTCACAAAATTTGTCGATTGAAAATGCCTGCTGGCATCAAGCATAAAACCTCTGTGCGGGTATCTCGGATAATCGGTTATTTTACAGCATGGAAAATATGTCTCCTTTCCCCTGGCTAAAATCATTTTTAGCGTCTGGATGCCATAGAAAATTCCACGATTATTATTTCCCGTCAAAGTGATTTTGTTTTCATCCACTTTCAAATCATAGCCGTCGGTTTCTTTTACTGCGGCAGCATTTAAGACAAGAAAAATTCCGCCACTCGTATTGCCGTGTTTAACAACTAACTTTCGACCGGTTTTATTTTCGACAGAATTTTTCAAGAAATCTGCAAGTTTCTTTAATTCTTTCCCTTCGGAGGGAACATGTATCTCACAAAAATTTTTTATTATGAAATTTCCCGGTGAAGCAACTACGGTTACAGGCTTTGGAATAATATTTAATTCTCCGGCAGAAAATGGTTGATAACTCAAAAAGATTAGACAAACAACTAAAGCTAATGTGTTTTTCATTTGATCGTCCTGTTTTTAATATCAGAAATCAATTCCAACTATACTTTGACTCAATAATAGGATGTTGATTTTCAGAAGTGAATGAAAGATATAAAATAAAAAAGGATGCAGCGTAACAACAAACACTGCATCCATCATAAAAAAATGAGACTACTTAAGCATCATCATTTTTATTGTGTTTGAAAAACTCCCGGAAACCATCTGACAAAAATAAATGCCTGAAGGGAGATTCGAAGCATCAAATTGTACATTATATTTACCCGGAGTTTTAGTTTCGTTAACTAACGTTTTAACAACTCTTCCAAGAACATCAAAAACTTTGAGTGTAACTATTCCCTGATTTTTAACATTATAAGAAATTATTGTTGAAGGATTAAAAGGATTGGGATAATTTTGCCCAAGTCTGAAATCTGTTACCAAAGAATTTGCTTCTTCATTATCTTCAACACCTACTACCCAGGCATTTCCAATCCAGGTATTCGTCCAAACAGAAACGTCTGCGTACGAATAATCATTACTTTTTGCAGAATATGTTAGAACACATTCTCTTGTTTTATTAGGTTCGGTAGCATCATTATCATTTCCAATAAGATCAATGGGGATTCTCATTCCGACTTGCGGTTTAAAAGTAAACCCTGTTCCAAGTTTGGTTGCAATTTTTTCAAATGGAATTTTTGCTTCCATAATGTATCCAGGGGTAAGTGATTTTTCAACAAATTTAAAGTCGGTAGAATTAGTATCCAATACAACGCCGCCACCTGCTTGATCAAGAATAACTCCCCATTCATTAAAGCGGAAGTGATAATCGGATTCCTGTCCTTTTTGATAACTTGTATGGGATTCACCTCTCCAATCATATAAACCTAAAAATAAATCTACTCCGTCGTATAGATAAGAAAGATCCAGGTTGTTGGTTGCATCCTCAAATAGTATATCGTCGTTCACATCTAGTGCAACATACATGTTGTTCTCGTCAACTGCCAAGTAAGCGTTGAAAGAAAAATCTGCATCGTTACCCAAAGAATAGCCTAAACCTTCAGGAATATGTGTAGTTCCTTTTGCAATGGAAACTTCAATCGGTATAACTGAACTCCATTCAGATAGATCACCGTCAGCAACAAAATTTGTAGGAGCCGATTCATTAATAACCGGAACACCTTTAGCAATATTTTGGGTTCCACCGGCAGTTGCGGCAATCGGACCAACATTTCCGGCGGCATCGGTACATACTACTGCATAATAGTAGGTAACATTTTGATCGGTTCCCGGAGCTATGATAGGATGTTCCAGAGATTGGATATTTTCAGAAATAGCATAACCGAGATGATCGACATCTTTTGAAGTTACATCCGTTATCGGTTTTGTACTACCATAAACATCATAGACTTCACCGCTTTCGAGCTGTACATCTTGCCATAAAATCAAATTGTTATAATTACCTGCTGCCGATCCTTGAATCATTCCGCATGCTTCAGGCGGCATTACGTCGAATATAGGAGAACCTGTCCATACTTCATCAAGATAAACAACTTGATTTTGCCAGCGTGCATCGTTTGTTCTAAGTATTTTAAATCTCCATACTTTGGTTGTATCGAATAGACCATCAACTTGTGCAGAGGTAAGATCATCCCAAACTCCTGCTTTTTTATCAAATGATCTAAGCGGAATATGTAAGTTCTTCCAACTATTGTCATAATTCATTTCGTCAGCTTTTACTACATAAGCCGCTTCAAAAGGATAGTCTCCCTTAGAAGCGCTATCTGTATCAACATCTTGAAAAATGATTCTCAAATCGCCAATACCGGCAGGAGCTTTTATTTTGAATTTCAAGGTATCGATTGCCCATTGTTCCATCAAACTTACTGGTTTTTTAAGTTCCCAGATTGGTCCATCCCATTGACCCGGGGTAGTCCATTTCAATGAGTTACTATGAGTTGCGGGATTTGAACATTGTTCGTTAGATACAACACAAGACCCGCCTCTTCCGGCATTAAATAATAGGTTAGAAGGAATAGCATTTCCATTAAAAAAAGTAAGCGATTTACTTTGAACTCCGTGTAATTCCAATTGATCAAAATAAATTGTTCCTTCTCCAATCTTTGTTGTTTGTTCGTCACAAACAAATTCCCAAACAAATCCTTTAATCATATCCAGATCAAGAGTTGTATTTCCCCATTGCATGCCTCCCCATGATCTTTGAGCAAAACCATGTCCTTCAGTATTATCGTTGTTAACCAAGGGGATCGCAACGTAATTCCATCCCGGTTGTGCGGTTTTCAAAATATCCAGAAAGGAAAAATATTTTTCGCAAGCATTTTGCGAATAAGTATAAGCACCATTTGCTGCATCGCTAACATCAAGCAAGCAAAGTCTTAAGACCATTTTCACGTCTGCTGCCGACGGCTTTTCAACATAATAACGAAAAGTTAAGCTATCGTAGCCAGATAAATCATAAGTTCCGGTTGAATCCGGACACCATTGTTCGGCGCCAACGTGATTACCCCAAGAGAAGTATCCAGAAGTCCGATAATCCACCTTAATAGCTCCGTCTCCGGCATATTTGAGTGTGTTTTCGTATGTTATTTTAAAAATATCTCCCTGTGCTTTTTCACCGTTCATTATCATCCAGTAGTTTGTGTCGGCCGGCGCACTATCAAAGCCATCCACAACCCGCTGTGCCTGCAAATTTACTACAAGAGTAACTGCAAAAATTAAGTAAAGTAACTTTTTCATCGAGATGTACCTTATGTTTGTGAAACAGATAATAATTAGTTGTAATAATTCGAGTGAAAAATAATCGTTAATTAAGCCACAGACAAATTAAATGCTTTGAACGCACTATTCAGGCTGTAAACGAGTAGACAGGAAGAGATGATTGCACTCAAAAAAAAGATTTTAACGAACTAAATAATCAAAGACTATTTTTTTAATACAACAATAATTTCTTCTTGTTCAAAGTTCTGAAAATTATTGAGGGTGCCTTTATCATTATTTCTCGAGAATCATTTTTTTTGAAATGAGTAATCCATCAACACTTAAAGTGTAAAAATAAACACCCGATGGAAGCGAGACACCGTTGCTTTTTCCTGAGAAATGAACCGAATACTTACCGGTTTCTTTTTCAGTATTGACTAATTCAACAACTTGTTTACCGAGAATATCAAAAACTTTTAAGCTTACAAAAGATTTTTTTGTAACACTATATTCGATTGTGCATTCCGGGTTAAACGGATTTGGGTAATTTTGCCCAAGAGAGAAACTTGTACTCTTATTCATTTTTTCTTCATGAACACTTGTTGTCACTTCTCCAACTAAAGGAAGAATTATATCATTGTAGTTTGTAAAGATTTTTAATGTATCAAAAAAATTGCTTGATAAATTCGGCTTAAAATAGATTTTGATAATGAGACTATCGTTAGCATTAATTTTTGCAGGGAATTCATACGGGAAGTAGAATGATCTTTCGTTATTGGTTATCGAAGTAATAACGACCGGGAAAGGATTACTGTTTATCAAACTAACTCTTACAGAAACAGTATCGTTAATATCATTAACATTAAACCGGCGGTTTTCAACTGTTGAAGAAATTTTATTACCGCTTGTAATTTGTCCTGGTTTCCACGGAAAACGGTAAGCCCTGTAGGTTGAATAGCTATCTTTAAAAGAAAGTTCGAATACTTTTCTCCCCGATGCAGTCACTTCAGTGATTGCCGGAACAGCAGCTCCCCAGGCAATAAACGTGTTGCCGTTTTGTAATCTTTGCGAATACCCAAGTCCTATGCTGTAGATGTCGGGTAAGTTTCTAAATTGCCAGACAAGTGTTGCAGTTTTATTTTTTTCATCTATTTTATATTCAAGCGCTCTTGAAAAAGATAACGACGACGGTTCTCTTCTAAATCCGTTGTCAAAAAGAATGATATTCCCATTCAGCAGCCTTCTCGCTGCATGTTGCCATGAAAATCCCAAAGTATCATTAATAAATTTGAATTGATTCTTTTTCCCTCCAAGTCTCCACATCACTTCTCCGGTCACTCTATCAATCTTGGCAATTTCCTGGGTATTTCTGAACGAGATTAAAAAATTTCCGTCTGTATCCACATCAATTGAATTGCCGTGGGCAACATCAATAGTGCCTTGTTTAAGATCGGAATAACTGTCGGTAATTTCAAAATGATCCCAGGTCTTCCACTCAAATATTACATTTTTATTTTTATCAATTTCCTGAACAACATACCCGATGATGGTTGCCGAAGGATTTCCGCCTTCTACAATCTTGCTCATATCAACTTTATGCATATCAAAACCAAGAATCAAAAAATTACCGTTCGGAAGAATTCTTAACTCGTGAATGTCGGTTTCTATTCCATTCAAGCATTTTATACTGTCAATAAGATTGTAGTCCTCATCCATAATATAGAAACAATCCATTTTAATATCATAATAAGATAACGTTCCGTTTGGCTGCGGTTTGAAGTCATATACTCCGCCGTTTGTTTTTTGCGCAAAAACCGGAATGCCGTTGTTTCCAATAATCATGATATAAGGTGCAGATGAAGTGGTAGTTGCTAAAAATATTTCATTTGTGTCACACCCGGCTGAAGAAAATATAGAGAATTCAGGAATGCTTGAAGGAGATTGAATATTTTTAAAGGGCTGATCCTTATCAGCAGGAAAAGCGTTTATAAAATTTGGGACTCTAAAAAGTAAAAGCAATATTAAAACTAATTTTTTCATAACTGACGTTTCAAGGTATCAAACAAATTTTCGAGAAATTAACTGCTCTCAGTCTTATAAAACAAATTTCATTTTTGAGCTAAACTTTAAGAAATATTTTTTTCTTATATAGGAAATAGAATAATAACCACTGAATTATAATCATAAAACAAACTCCCAATACCGGTTGAAATCCTTTATCAAAGTGTTGAATAAATCCCCCAAATATTCGTTCAACAGGTCTGTTATAATCTACAAAAACAGTAGCCAGATAAATAGTGATTGAGTTCATGCCGATAACAGTAAAGAAGAATGACCATGTCACAATCTTAACAACATCAATAACTAAATAGAAGATGCTAAATAACAAAAGCGACCATCCGGCAGTATGGAGCACAAATGAACTAGTCCATAGATTTTTATTAATTGGTAAAACATAATTCCAGATTAACGAGATAACAAGAAGAACTACCCCTGAAACAAACATATACAAAATCTTTTTTCTTTCGCTAATTGTCTTGTTCTTAACAAACACTCCCGTGAGCGCACCAAGCAACGCAGTTGCCGTTGCAGGTATTTTAACAAGCCACCCCTCGGGATCACTGACTCCGAGGAATAATTGCCCGGGTAAAAAGAGTCTATCAATAAAAGCATTTATACTTCCTTCACTTGTAAGTACACCAGCGCCATAACCGGGCACAGGTATCAACGTTTGAATTGCCCAATAAAAAAGTAATATCCCAACAACCCAATAAATTTGATGCTTCCAATCTGTATTTAAGAAAATCAAAGCTGCAAAAAAATAAGCTATCCCAATTTGAGCAAGAACACTTGCAAATCTTATGTGTGAAAAATTCCAATCACCTAATCCGTTATAAATAACTCCTAAAAAAATTAAGAGCGCGACTCTTTTGGAAATTTTGCTGTAAATTTTCCTCTTCGCAACTCCCTTCTCCAATTGCCGTGTTAATGAAAATGGCATCGCTACACCGGAAAGGAAAAGGAAAAGCGGAAAGATCAAATCGAAGAAATGAAATCCGTTCCACTCAACATGATCAAATTGCGGAGCTATCATTACCAACCAGGACCAGCCGGTATAATCTTTAAGTGAAAGAAGTAGTTGCTGTCCACCGGTAATCCAGAACATATCAAAACCGCGAAGCGCATCAAGCGAAAGCAACCTATTAGATTTAATTTCATCCATAATTAGTCCACATAAATATATAAACGGTATTTTTGAAATTTAATTTAGGGAATTATTTTTATTTAGCATGAAGCGACGATTTTTTCTTTTTTTCTTTTTACCGCCCAACCAATGTCAAAAGTTATATTAAGCTTTCCCAAAAAAGATAAAAAGGGTGGAAATTTTGTGGACATAGAACGAGTTCTAAACTAATTAGCAAATGAATAAATATATGTGGAATTTTGCAACCATGTTAGTGAGAATTTAAAAAGAAATGTTGAGTACATTATATAGTTAGCCAAAATATTCTGCACAAAATGGACTGCCCGCCGCAGGCAGGTAAGAATATTTTCTTGAAATCAAATACCGAACATCGAACAAGGGATAACGAATGATGAAGTTTTACATTTCGATATTCTACATTCCTTGTTCATTATTCATTATTATTTTTTTAGTTCTGGTTTTACCAGGTTATATAGTTAGTAAAAATCCGCGGCGGCGGACTACGCTAAGTGGCAAGAATATTTAGTTGATTAAAAAACATAATCGAATGGATGAATTATAGTGATTGGTTGAATGTTATTCATTCAGTCATGCATCCATTCAATCATTCCAAATTATTTTGGCTCTGGTTATGCCAGGTTATAGAATTATTATAGGAGATTGAATTTAATGAGCAACAAAAAATCTCGCGAAAAAATTCTTATGGTAGGCAATACAACTTCCGCGACAGATTTATTAAAAACTATTCTGGAAAAAGATGGCTATCATCTTTATGTTTCAAAGAACGGGGAGAAAGCTATTGGCAAAGCTGAATTAATAAAACCTGATTTAATTTTATTAGATGTAACTTCCAAAATAGATGGAATAAAAGTTTACCAACACTTCAAATCCCACAAATTACTGAAAGAAATTCCTGTAATAATTCTGAGATCAAAAAAAGCTGCCAAAGCTTCGGTAGAAGCGCATGAGAATGGATGTGTTGATTATATAACAAAACCCATAAAAATCAATGAAGCTCTGGGTAAAATCAGAACCGCGCTCACAGTCCAAAAGATGCGTAAACAATTAAAGACACAAAACAAACAACTTCAAAAGGAAATTGCCGAACACGGTTTGTTAGAAAAAAAGATCAAGGAGTTAAATGATAACTTGGAATCGCGTGTTCAGCGAAAGACTGCTGATAGAGATAAAATAAACAAAATTGCATATCTGAAATACTTTGAAAATATGGACAAAGTCAACCGCGCAATTCAGCAGGCATATGATCTTGACCAGATGATGAGCGCTGTACTTGAAACAGTTTTATCAATATTTGAATGTGACCGGGCGTGGTTGTTCCATCCATGCGATCCGGATGCCTCCTCGTTTCGTGTATATGGGGAAATAACCCGACCGGAATATCCGGGAGCTAAAATCTTGAATGTTGACATGCCAATGCCTCAAGACATGGCTCAAAACTTACGGGATGCTCTGGAAGCTGCCGACCCGGTAACGTATCTTGCCGGGAGTGTAAACCCCATTAACAAGTTGAGTTCCGAGCAATTTGGTGTTAAGTCAATGATGATGGTTGCTCTTTATCCAAATTCGGGTAAACCATGGGTTTTCGGTTTACACCAGTGTTCATACGCGCGCACATGGACCGAAGAAGAGAAAAGATTGTTCAAAGAAATCGGCAGTAGGCTGAGCGATTCACTGACGAGTAGGTTGGTATTACGGTATCTTAAAGAAAGCGAAGAGAACTATCGAAACCTTATTGATAATATGAAGGAAGGAATATTTATTTTAAATGAAAAAGGGTTAATCACATTCGCCAATAAAGCGTTGGCAAATATCCATGGTTATAGTAGTCCCGATATATTATTGAATAGATATTTTATGGAATTCATTGAACCATCCGTTAAAGATGAAATAACTCAGAAATTTAGAAATGCAATACAAACGAGAGAAATTATCTCTGAAATAGAGTTACCATTAATAAAGGAAGATGGCTCTTTAGCTCACATTTTAGTTCGTCCCAACTTCATTGTTCAAGGAGAACAAGTAATTGGTACAACGGGGATGATCCAAGATATCACAGAACGCAAGAAAGCCGAAGCCCAGATACTTAAACTAAACCGTATTTATGCCGTACTAAGCAACATCAATCAAGCAATTGTTGGAATTCACGATGCCAACGAGATGTTAAATGAGTTATGCCGGATTGCAATTGAATATGGAAAGTTCCGGATGGTGTGGATTGGTATGGTAAACTTAGATACGAATAAAGTGGATGTCGCTGCTTCAAATGGTGTTTCCGGAGATTACCTAAAAAATATTAATATTGATTTGAATGATGAACTTCGAAGTAGTGGACCCACAGGTATGGCAATCAAGTATGGGATACATAAAATATCCAATAACATTTTGAATGATGATAGTATGATTACCTGGCGCGATGAGGCAATCAAGTATGGTTTTAAATCTTCCGCCGCATTCCCATTAATAGTATTCGGCAAGCAAGTTGGTGCATTCAATATATATTCTGATGAGGTCGATTTTTTCCATGAGGATGATATAAAACTCCTAGATGAAATGGTATTGGATATTTCATTTGCTCTGGAGTTCATAGAAAGTGAAAACAAACGCAGGCAAACAGAACTTCAATTAATAAACCGCGAGCGTGAATTCCGTACCTTAGCTGAGAACATCCCCAACCATATAATCCGCTATGATTTGGATTGCCGTGCAATATATGTAAACCATTCGGATACGGCATCAAAATATTTCACTTCTCCTATTGCAGGTAAGATCCCATTAGAAAATCAATCGAAAGGTTCTGAAGCAATAGAAGATTATCAGGCAAAGTTGCTGTGGGTTCTTAAAACCGGCATTGAACAAAAAACAGAATTCGTACTCCCCGATCTTACAGGAAAGATTCATGTACACGATGTTAACTTTGTAGCCGAGCGCAATATCGAGGGTGAAATTATTGGGGCTTTGGCTATTGAACACGACATTACCGAACGCAAGCAAGCTGAAGAAGAATTACAGAAAACCCACGAAGAACTGAAAAGGACTTCAAGATTCAACGAAGCATTACTCTCGGCAATTCCCACACCGGTATTTTATAAAGACAAAGAGGGTCGGTATCTTGGCTGCAACCTTGCTTTCTCCGATTTCATGGGTGTAACCTCAGATCAGATAAAGGGGAAAACCGTATTCGAACTTTGGCCCGGCGAACACGCTAAAGTTTACCATCAAAAAGATTTGGATCTAATGCAGAATCCTGTACGGCAGATTTATGAATTCAAAGTAAAACATAAAGACGGATTAGAACGTCCGGTCATTTATTCCAAAGACGTTTTTCGAGATGAAAACGATCAGGTAATTGGTGTTGTAGGAGCTTTTATAGATATCTCAACGCGCAAGGAGGCTGAAAAAGCGCTTCAAAAAAGTGAAACTCTCTACCGAACGATTATTAATACCATTCAAGATGTCTTCTACCGAACTGATGAAAACGGGATTATTCTTATTGCAAGCCCATCAATTCTATCACTTTTAGGATATGAATCGATGGATGAAATAATCGGACACCCGATAACAAGTATGTGGAAACAGCCGGCGAAGCGACAGGCAATGTTGGATAGAATTCAGCAAGAAGGTCATATAAATGATTTTGAAGTTGAGTTGAAGAAAAAAGATGGTACGCTTGTCTTCGTTTCTGTTAGTACAGGCTTTGTATATGATGAAACTGAAAAAATTGTCGGAGTTCAGGGAATATTCCGGGATATTACAAAACGTAAACAAGTGGAGGAGGCATTACTTGAAAATGAACAGCGATTTCGCACCGTAGCTGATTTTACATACGGTTGGGAATACTGGATTGATACTAATGGAAATCTATTATATGTTTCACCTTCATGTGAACGTATCACAGGTTACCGGCCGGAGGAATTAGCGGCAGACCCGGAACTGTTGTTAAGAATGATCCATCCTAAGGATCAACTTGAAATTATTCCAATTCTGCAAGCCTCTTTTAATGTTGAACAAATTTGTCAACTCGAGTTTCGTATTATTACCCGTGAAGGATTAGAACGTTGGATTGGTCATATCAGCCAACCTGTGCATAACGAAAGCGGATTATGGACAGGACAACGTGTTAGCAACCACGACATAACAGACCGTAAAAATGCTGAAGAAGCTCTCCGCGTAAGTGAAGAACGGTATCGTTTAATTGCTGAAAATACAGCCGATACGATTTTCTTATTTGATATGAATCTTAATTACAGCTATATCAGTCCGGCGATAGTTAATTTACTCGGGTATACTCCGGATGAATTGATGATGCTGGGGCTTGAAAAAATTATGAGTTCAAATTCGTGGAAGTTAGTTCAACAAACACTTATGGAAGAAATAGAGCATGAAAAATCAGGCAAGGCAGATCCGAAAAGAAGCAGACTTTTAATAACAGAACAATATCGTAAAGACGGAACAAAAATTTGGGTGGAAGGAACAAGTTCTTTTGTTAGAGATAAGCAAGGTAAACCAATTAATATCTTAGCAGTATCGAGAGACATCAGCCAGCGTATAAGAGTTGAGGAAGAATTGCTTAAAAGTGAAGAAAGGTTTCGCAATCTTTACGAAAATGCTCCAATAGGTCTTTACAGAACAACGCAGGATGGGAAAATATTACTCGCAAATCGAGCCTTGGTTAAATTACTTGGTTATTCATCCTTCAATGAACTTATGGAAAGAAATCTTACAAAAGATGGTTTCGAACCCTCTTATGAGAGAGAAGAATTTATCCGTCAAATCGAGAATAAAGGAGAGATTTATAATCTAGAAGCAAAATGGATTTGTCACAATGGGAATGTCATTGTTGTAAGAGAGAGTGCTAAAGCTATTCGTGATTCGAACGGTAAGACACTTTATTATGATGGTACGATTGAAGATATAACTGCGCGTAAAAGAGCTGAGGAGGTGCAGACCGCTATCTATCGCATTTCCGAATCCGCACAAGCTGAGTTAGGGCTGGATTTACTCTTTAGTTCCATCCATACTATCATTTCCGAACTAATGCCGACAAAGAACTTCTATATTGCTTTGTACAATTCTGTCAGCAAGTCGGTTCATTTCCCGTACTATGCTGACGAATTTGATTCAGTCCCTCTACCGCGTAAGTTGAGCAGAGGTCTAACGGATTATGTTCTACACACAGGCAAATCGCTGTTAGCGACACCGCAGGTATTCGAACAACTTGTGCGTGACGGTCATGTAGAATCCATTGGTGCACACTCGGTTGATTGGCTGGGTGTACCGCTCAAGACACAGCAGGGTGAAACGATAGGCGTCATGGCTGTTCAAACTTATACTGAAGATATCCGGCTGACTGCTACCGATCAAAATATTCTGGAGTTTGTTTCTACGCAGGTAGCTATGGCAATTGAACGTAAGAGAGCGGAGGAGGAGTTGAGACGCCTTACACACGCAATTGAACAAAGTCTTGTGTCGGTTGTAATAACGAATGCTTTTGGTGATATAGAATATGTAAATCCGAAGTTTACCCAGATTACTGGTTACACAAAAGATGAAGTATGCGGAAAAAATCCGCGGATACTGAGATCGGGTGAAACAGTACCGGAACAGTACAAACAACTATGGGAAACAATCTCATCTGGTAAGGAATGGCGCGGCGAATTTCACAATAAGAAAAAAAATGGGGAACTGTTCTGGGAAACGGCTTCAATCTCACCTGTGCGTAACGAAAAAAGCGTAATCACGCATTTTGTTGCTATTAAAGAAGATATAACCGAGCGGAAGCGCGTAGAAAAAGAATTGGAAGACTACCAATCCCATCTGGAGATACTGATTAAGGAAAGAACAAAGGAACTTGAAGAAGTAAACACGCGGCTTCAAGAAGAAATTGTAAAACAAAAAGAAGCGGAAGAAAAAGTAAAAGGCGCGTTGGTTAAAGAAAAAGAATTCAGTGAATTGAAATCCAAATTTATTTCAATAGCATCCCATGAATTCAGAACTCCTCTTTCTGTTATTTTTTCATCCACGGAATTATTACAGCGTTACGGCAGAAAATGGAATGAAGATCAATATGTTGAGCAAATCGAAAGAGTTAAATTTAACGTTCATTACTTAACTGAAATTATGGATGATGTTCTCACGATAAGCCGCGTTGATACAGGCAAAATTAAGTTTGCACCAAAAGAAACAAACCTGGAAGCGTTGTGTCTTGGTTTAATAGAGGATATAAATTTATTATTAACAAAAAAACATCAACTTCAATTCAAATTTGCTTTGAAAGAAAAATATTTTATGTTAGATGAACGATTGTTGAAATACGTATTACTGAATTTATTGTCAAACGCTATAAAATACTCGAATAAAGGAGGAAAAATTATTTTTAATATCGGATTGGATCACGACAATTTAATTTTTGAAATTGAAGATGAAGGTATCGGCATACCGGAAAAAGACCAGTCCTATCTGTTTGAACCGTTTCACCGGGGTGAAAATGTAGGTGAGATACAAGGGACAGGTTTGGGCATGTCAATAGTTAAAAGATCGGTTGATGTACATAACGGTTCAATAACTTTTGAAAGTAAAGTTAATGTTGGTACAAAATTCACTGTAAAAATACCGGTTTAAATATTTTTAAACTTTTTAAGAGATAATCCTATGTTGAAAAAAATTTTAATCGTTGAAGATGAGAAACAATTATTGAATAATATCTCCATTCTACTTAAAGCGGAAAATTTTGATGTTGTAACTGCTGCAAATGGAAAAGAAGGGATATATCTTGCCGTTAAAGAAAAACCGGACTTAATAATCTGCGATATAATGATGCCTGGAATGGATGGATATGATGTGCTTGAGGAGCTGGGGAAGAATTGTACGACTTCATTAATTCCTTTTATTTTTTTAACTGCCAAAGTAGAAACCGGTGATTTGAGAAAAGGAATGGAATTAGGCGCTGATGATTACTTATTTAAACCCTTTAAAAGTGAAGAACTTATAAAAGCAATTACTACAAGGTTAAATAAATTCGAAATAGTAAAAGCGACAATTTTAAATGAAGAGAAAAAAAATACGGACGGACAAAAAGTAACAAGATATAAACTCGAGGATAATATCTTTTTCCGTTTACCTAATTCTTCTGTAATAGTTGCTGTTGGGAAAATAAAATACATTGCCGCCGATAATCAATACACGTGTGTGGTTCATGAAGATAATAAACTCATTCTGATAAGAAGATCAATCAGCAAGTGGGAAGAGATTTTACCCGAAAAATTATTTATTCGAATTCACCGGTCAACAATAATAAACACACTATACATAAACAAAATTGAAAAATCGCCAGCCAATTCCTATAAAGTTATTCTAAAAGACACTTCAAAAAAACTTGATATAAGCAGGAAATATTTAAGAAAAATTAAAAAAATAAACCACTGAGTTTTGATAAACTAACCTCTTCCAAAATCTTCCTTCGTCATCCTACTTAGGCTCTTAGAAAATTGCTATTGATAACATGTTAACGATAATTGAATTGCCATGTCCCGAAAGCTTTCGGGACGTGGATTAATAGACGCCATAAATATTGGCTTTAGCCACAGAAAATAGCCGTTTTTTGGCTAAAGCCCGGAGTATGGTTTTCAATCTATTCCACGACTTAAAAGTCGTGGCTATGGATAACTCAATCATGCGTAACGTGAGTTATTTATTTCTCTTTCCTGCCGGCAACGTGGCGGGCAGGTAGCTTTTTTCCTTTAGCTTTTTTCACAAGCAGCGTCTTGGGAAAAACTTAGCTTCTTGCAACGCTTTTGAACCATTTACAACATTTAGCTTAAAGATTCGATTATTTGCTGCCGATAGTATTATCAGATAAGGTTCAATTAAACACTTTGAAGGAAAACAGTTTGAAAACAATGAAAATAAAAGTACCGGCTGCTTTTCTCCATTTACAATTTTATGTAATAAAAAAATAGAGAAATATTTAACAAAAAGGAATAATGCCATGAAATGGTTCAAAAATCAAAAAATCAGAGTAAAACTTTTAATAAGTTTTGTTCTTGTTGCCGTAATTACTCTTATTGTTGGGTACACAGGGTATTCAGGTATAGACGGAATCTCGAAAAATCAAAATACAATGTATGTAGATAATCTCATTCCTATCCGCGATCTTGGTTATGCAAACGCAGCTTTACTAACTGCGAGGGGAGACCTCGTGGCTATGTTAGGAACAGATGATATGAACAAACGAAAAGAATATGTCGCTTCTATTCGAAGCCAATCTATAAAAGTTGATGAATTGGCTGAGGCATATTCCAAGACTGTACTTGTAAAAGAAGAAGAAGAGACACTTCCTAAATTCTTAGCTGCATGGAATGAATATAAACGCCTGCGTGAAGGTGCAATTGAGTATCTCTTGAGTATGAAAGATAATGAGGCTAAGCAAATAATATATGGTGAATCACTTCCTCACCAACTTGAAGCAAGAAAAAATCTTACAACTTTGATCGACATTAACACAAAAGTTGCCGGCGAATTAGATGTAGCAACAAATGCAAATGTAAGTTCTGCCTCAACTTTTTTAATGGCTCTTGTAATCGCAGCAGCGCTATTAGCTGTTGGACTTGGATTATTTATTTCTAAAATAGTCGGGAATCCGGTTAAAAACCTTTCAGATGCCGCAGACAGATTTGCAGCCGGGGACAAAAATGTAACAGTAAAAGTTGATTCTGAAGATGAATTTGGAACTCTTGCGACAGCATTTAACGATATGGTCGAAAAAATTGAGACGCAAATTCAATATCTAGATAATCTTTCTACCCCTGTTATGGTAATTAATAAAGAATTCGGTATTCAATACATGAATAAAATAGGCGCAACTATTCTTGGAAAAACTCAACAAGAACTTATCGGGCAAAAATGTTACGATAACTTTAAAACCGGAGATTGCAGAACCGGTAAATGTGCATGTAGTCAAGCAATGAATAAAAGTATGGTTGTGACGGAAGAAACAGTTGCAAACCCAAATGGGAAAACGTTACCAATCCAGTATTCTGGTGCGCCAATTAAAGATAAATCCGGAAATATTATAGGTGCCGTAGAGTTTGTTACCGATATTACCGATATCAAAGAAGCTCAAAATTATTTGGCAAGAGGCACAAATGCGCTGTTGGTAGAGATGGACAAATTTGCAGATGGTGACCTAACAGTTGAAGTAGTTCCTGAAAAAGAGAATGATGATATAGGAAGACTCTTTGATGGATTTAATAAATCAGTGCAAAATATTAGAGAGATCGTACAGAATGTAATTTCGGCAGTTGAAGCAACGGCAAGCGCAAGCACAGAAATATCATCAAGCGCAGAAGAGATGGCAGCCGGAGCGCAAGAACAAAGCAGTCAAACCACAGAAATAGCCGGCGCAGTTGAAGAGATGACAAAAACAATTCTTGAAACATCACAAAATTCTTCCAAGTCTGCCGAAGCCGCTAAAAACGCAGGCACAATTGCAAAAGAAGGCGGGAAAGTGGTTAATGAAACAATTCAAGGAATGAACCGGATAGCCGATGTAGTAAAAAGATCAGCAGAAACCGTTCTTGCCTTAGGTAAAGGAAGCGATCAGATCGGCGAAATAGTTCAAGTAATAAATGATATAGCTGACCAGACAAATCTACTTGCCTTAAACGCTGCAATAGAAGCAGCCCGCGCCGGAGAACAAGGAAGAGGATTTGCGGTTGTTGCTGATGAAGTAAGAAAGTTAGCTGAAAGAACAGCCAAAGCCACAAAAGAAATAGCCGTAATGATCAAACAGATACAGAAAGATACCGGCGGAGCTGTTGAATCAATGAACAAAGGAACCGAAGAAGTTGAAAAAGGAAAAAGCCTGGCAGATAAAGCCGGTCAATCGTTGAAAGAAATAATTGTCGGTGTTGAACAGGTAGTAGATATGTCAACACAAGTAGCGGCAGCAAGCGAAGAACAATCAAGCGCAGCAGAACAGATCAGCAAAAACATTGAAGCGATTAGCAGCGTCACGCAGGAAAGCGCCGCCGGTGTACAGCAAATAGCTCGTGCAGCAGAAGACTTAAACAGATTAACCGTAAACCTTCAAGAATTAACTTCACGTTTTAAGATTGATGGATCAACCTCTACTAGATCGAACGCAAACGGAAAAGCTCATGTTGTAAAAGGTAACCTTGCGGTCAGGTCAAACGGAGTTCTTGTTCATAAGTAATTTACTTTGAAAAACGGGGAGACATCAAAATGTCTCTCCGAGTGTGTAAAATATTTTGTGTAAATGGTTAAAGTAAATGATTAGGTAAGTGCTGCCAAGCGTAGCGAAGCAGCACTTACCTTTGCGAAAATCCAAAAAAACTCATTACTTTTAACTAATATCCGAAAGGAAATTTGCACTATAATATTGTCCTGTAAGTTTTTGTTTTTTGTGTCAAGACTTTTTTGCTTTTCACTTTATACTTTCAACTTTTTACTTGCGGCTTGCCGCGCTGTGGATCTCACAGAACAAATGATCGAGCAATTAAAAGCCGATCTCAAAACCGAAAAGATGAAACGTATCCCCCGGGACTAGAAATCTCTCTCCAAAAACCAGAAAACAGTCTAAAAAAACAAAGTTATCCCCCATTTAACCATAACTTTCGCAAGTTCGTAGGTCGATTCCGAAAACTTTCGGAATCGACCCATAAAAGCGAGAACCGGATAAACTTTTGGGGTAGATTTTGTTATTTCATCAAACCACTTGTGTGTTAAAAGATTGAATGAGAAATTGTAGAAGAAAGTCGCGTATTCCCCAAAATTTTTCACACGGTTTGTGTAATTTTGTAAAAAGAAAAATATTGGAAACTACATGAACATCTCAACAAGCGAAAAACTTTTTAACGAAGCAAAACAATACATTCCAGGTGGAGTAAATTCTCCTGTGCGCGCATTTAAATCTGTTGGCGGAAATCCCATTTTTATGCAGCGTGGAGAAGGCTCAAAAATTTTTGATGTTGACGGAAACGAATATATCGAATACATCGGAAGCTGGGGACCGCATCTATTCGGACACAATCCTCCGTTCATCAAACAAGCGTTACTCAACGCGATAGAAAACGGAACTTCTTTCGGAGCGCCAACCGAACTTGAAGTGCAAATGGCAAAACTTATTACAGAACTTGTTCCTTCAATTGAAATGGTGCGCATGGTAAACAGCGGAACGGAAGCAACGATGAGCGCGATCCGTGCAGCCCGCGGATATACCGGCAAAGAAAAATTTATAAAGTTTGAAGGCTGCTATCACGGTCACGGCGATTTCTTTTTGATCAAAGCCGGTTCCGGCGCGTTAACATTCGGCGTTCCAACTTCTCCCGGCGTTACCAAAGGCAATGCTGCCGATACATTGATTGCAGATTTTAATAATATCGATTCGGTTAAACAATTAGTTAAAGCAAATAAAGGAGAGATTGCAGCAGTTATTATCGAAGCGGTTGTCGGGAACATGGGAACCGTTCCGGTAAGCGATTCATTTATTAAAGAATTGAGAACGATCTGCGATGAAGAAAAAATCGTCCTCATTTTTGATGAAGTGATGACAGGTTTTCGTTTGTCGCAAGGCGGTGCGCAGGAAGTTCTCGGAGTTAAACCCGATCTTTCAACCTTCGGAAAAATTATTGGCGGTGGTTTACCCGTTGGCGCGTACGGCGGTAAAAAAGAAATTATGGAAATGGTTTCTCCCGCAGGACCGGTTTATCAAGCGGGAACGTTGAGTGGAAATCCTTTGGCGATGAGTGCCGGTTTAGCCGCATTAACAGAGATCAAAACGCATCCAGAAGTTTATAAGCTGCTGGAAGAAAAATCAGCTTATTTGGAAAATGGCTGGAAAGAAAACATAAAAAATCTCGGAAAGAATTTTCAGATTAACCGCATCGGTTCAATGATGACGTTATTCTTTACCGAAGAAAAAGTTACCGATTATAATTCTGCAATAACTTCCGATGCGACTTTGTATGGAAAATATTTCCACGGAATGTTGAACCGGGGAATTTATCTTCCCCCGGCGCAGTATGAAGCGTTGTTTGTTTCTACCGCTCACAGCAAAGAGGATTTGGATAAATCGATTAAAGCGAATTACGAGGCGTTGAAGGAGATCGCTTAAAACAATGGGACGCGGATTTTTTAAGATTAACGCAGATTATTAGGGGATATATAAGCAGAGTTCAATTCCCTTTTAGTTGCAATTACTTTATTTTTCTATTGGAATAAGAATAAATAGTTTTAATTTTATCACATCTTTTAAATAAAATGGCCGGGTCATGAAAAAAGTAGTGTTTCTTATTGTTATGAGTAGTCTTCTTTTTAATTCTTGCAAGAAGGACGAGAATCCAGTAACACCAGTAAATCACAAACCAAACATAGTTAGTGTTACAGCAAATCCTGTCGCAATTAAAACTGATGAGCAAACAACATTAACTTGTGTTGCTACAGATGAAGATAGAGACAACTTAACAATTACATGGTCTTCACCGATTGGTTCATTCCCGAACGGCAAGGTTGGTTCCTCTGTTATTTGGAAATCACCATCAACAGTGGGTAACTATACAATAACATGTACTGTAAGCGATGGAAAAGAAACAATCAGTGCAAATATTGATGTTGCCGTTGAAGCTAAAGTACCGGCTCCTCAAATTCCCAATCTTGTTTACCCAGTTAATGGGCAGAACTATATGGTTATTTCCCCAACGGTAAAATGGGAAAAGGTTGAGAATACCGTTAGTTATTCTTTACAGCTTTCAAAAAGTTATTCATTTCTATCTTCCGATATCATGCTAAGTGTCCCTATAATAAGCGATACTGTTTATGCAATTAATGGCTTGGATAAATCAACTACATATTATTGGCGTGTCAATTCTACTAATTCAAGCGGTACTTCTTCATGGTCTTCGATATGGTCTTTTACAATTGGTTCTTATGGAACGCCATGTCCAGGCACACTCACAGTAACGTATGAAGGTAAAACATATAACACCGTACAAGTTGGAACCCAATGCTGGTTAAAAGAGAACCTTGATGTAGGAGTATATAAACCATCAGCCCATACTAAATATGTTCATTCAGATGTAACAAATGACGGAATAATAGAGAAATATTGTTATGGAAATAATGAAGCAAATTGTGGAACATACGGAGGATTGTATGATTGGAATGAAGCAATGGCATATAGTACAACACCAGGCACAAAGGGGATCTGCCCCACGGGATGGCATATACCAACAAGAACAGAATTTGAAACACTAAGGGCAACTGTAGGAAACGATGGAAATAAATTAAAAAGAGAAGACCAAGGAACCGGAAGCGGAGTAGGCACAAACACAAGCGGTTTCTCTGCGTTGTTAGCGGGCGGCCGGGCCGACAATGGTGGCTTCGGCACTTTAGGCTACTCCACTAACTTTTGGGGTTATGCGGAGCCCGATGGCTTACTCGCCTACAACATGTACTTGTGGGGCGATGGTAGCGATCTCTACATGTTAGAATCCTACAAGATCTACGGTTATAGTATTCGGTGCCTCAAGGATTAGCCGATAGGTCTATTTAACAGAACCGCCTTGGGTGGTCGGATTTTGAAAAATGGTAGGGAACCATAGCATAGACCGCGTTGCTATAAACAGCTCGGCATTGTGAGTAAAAAGCATTGTTAAAGGAGATGCTTTTAAAGCAATGGGACGCAAATTTTTTATGACCAGTTATGATCGGCGCCGATCGTAATCAATCTTAACGAATCTGCTTCCCATTTTCTCGGTTTCAAATTGCCTTTTTTCAAATCGTTTTAATTCTAATTTTACATCAAAACAAATAAGATTTTCTATCGTCTTATATAAAAACTATTTGGAAAATTATGAATACCCTTAAAACTGTTTTTTTAATGACGCTGATGATGGTGCTCTTCATCTTCGTTGGAGATTTACTCGGCGGAAGATCGGGAATGACGATCGCATTTATGTTTGCTCTGGCAATGAACTTCGGCTCTTACTGGTTTTCCGATAAAGTTGTTCTTGCAATGTATAAAGCAAAAGAAGTAAATGGAGAAACCGCGCCAAAATTGTACGGCTTGGTAGAAGAGCTTTCTCAACGCGCAACTTTACCAATGCCGCGCGTTTATGTAATTGAAAATCCTACTCCAAACGCTTTTGCAACAGGAAGAGACCCGCAGCACGCAGCGGTTGCCGTTACTACCGGGATTTTGAAAATCCTAAACACCGAAGAACTTGCCGGAGTTATCGGACACGAATTAGCGCACGTAAAACACCGCGATATTTTGATAGGAACTATTGCTTCAACTTTTGTGGGAACAATTACGTTTGTCGCACAGATGGCAAGCTGGGCTTTCATGTTTGGACGCGGAAACAGCGACGATGACGATAGCGGTGTAGCTTCTCTTGTTTTAATGATCGTTGCCCCGATAGCCGCGACACTTCTTCAGTTGGCTATTTCACGTTCAAGAGAATATGTTGCCGATGAAGGTGGATCTGAAATTTCCGGTGTGCCTCTTGCGTTAGCTTCTGCATTGGAAAAACTTTCAATGCAAAATCAAGCGCATCCGATAATGGACGCAAAACCGGCGACCGCGCACATGTTTATCGTAAATCCTTTAAGAGGCGGCGGATTGATGAAACTCTTTTCCACGCATCCTTCAACGGAGGAACGTATTGCGCGTTTACGTGAATTAGCAAAGAAATATTAATGTGTCGTTTTTTTTACTCCGCACTTAAACGAGGAAGTTTTCTTTTTCTGTTTTCGCTTTTGTCTTTATCCGTTTTTGGACAATCAAAGACAAATCTTGAATTATTTTTTCAACTTGCGGATTCATCGGCAAATGAGTTAACTCATGTTATCGGCAACGAAAGAAACGTTCAAATTGATTTTGTTCTCGGTAAAGAATATCAAGTTTTTCAAAATTCAATTTTAGCTCATTTCCCGAATAAAGAGGGAAACACTGACGGCGAAAAAAAATCTGTGCATTTTACTGTTACCGAAGCAAAAGTTGATTATGGCGAACCCGAAAGAAAACACTTGTTTGGCTCTTTTGTGGTTAAAAGAAGTCTCAGCTTTTCCGGTAACTATTCAATTGTTTCTGCAACAATTGTCGTAAAAGATTTCCACTTTTCTATTAGCAACGAAATTCCTTATGAGGATATTGCTATCGTTGAAAATTCTTCATTTCCTTTCACGCAGGGGAAAATTCCGGTTGAACCCTTTTTCTCAAGTTTGTTGGAACCGGCAATTGCTCTTGGTTCTGCCGCCGCCGCCGTGTATATCTTCTTTTCGGCAAGGAGTAAGTAATTTTTTTTATCTTGGTAAGCTTTTCCGCTTTCCTTATTATTGTAACCGGTATTACAAAGCATTTTAGAAACCGGAATCAAAGATAATTCGGTAGGAAATCAACATTGAAGGTTAAAAACAATCAATTTTAGAACAGCGTTTATATGAGTGATAAACCTCTGCTTCCGGTGGAAAGTGTGATTAATATAATTCTGGTTGTTAGAAATCAGAAAGTAATTCTTGATAGAGATCTTGCCGTTCTTTACAATGTTGAGACACGTACCTTAAAACAAGCGGTTAATAGGAACAAAAAAAGATTTCCTTCTGATTTTATGTTTATTCTCAACAAGAAAGAGATTGAACAGATGGTATCACAAACTGTGATACCATCTAAAAGTTATTTTGGTGGTTCGGCACCCTTTGCATTTACCGAACAAGGCGTAGCAATGCTTTCATCAGTATTAAAAAGTGAAAGGGCTATTGAAGTAAATATTTTAATCGTACGAGCTTTTGTAAGGCTTCGAGAAATAATTTCAACCCACAAAAAGGTTGAAGAAAAATTAAAAGAAATTGATAATAACCTAAAAGATCACGACGAAAAGATCTTGCAGATTATTCAAGTAATTAATCAACTTATTAATCCACCTGAACCGGCTAAAAAGAAAATTGGTTTTACAATTGATTAAAACGAGCATAATTACCGGTTTTAATGATTAATTCAGAATGGCACTTTAATTTTAACACATAAAGAGAATATGACAAAAACACTAATCTTCCTCCCTTTTCTATTATTATTTTTTATCGGTTGCGCTTCTACGGTTGATACTGCAAACATGACCTCCGAGCAGCGTTTTAAGTATGCGATGGAGTTTTATAACGATGAAGAATATGACAAAGCTATCCAGGAGTTTGACGCTATTATGCTTCAATTCCCCGGTAATGAAATCGTTGATGACGCACAGTTCTATTTGGCGAAAAGCCGTTTAGCCAGAACCGAATATATTTTAGCAGCTTCCGAGTTCAGCAGATTGATACGTAATATGCCCGCAAGTTCTTTCGTGCCTGAAGCGCAATACAATCTTGCCGAATGCTACTATCAGCTTTCACCACCATTTCCGCTAGACCAACGTTATACTAAAAAAGGAGTTGAGGAATTTCAAGCTTTTATAGATTTTTTCCCAACTGACTCCAAAGTGCCCGATGCCGAAGCGAAAATAAAAGAATTAAACGATAAGCTTGCCCACAAAGCTTATAATGCCGCCGTTATTTATGAAAAAATGGATTATGACAACGCAGCCGTTGCTTATTTTGATAATGTTGAAACAATGTATCACGATACCCAATATGCGCCGATGGCTTCCTACAAAAAAATAAATGTTTTGATCGGTTTAAAAAGAAGTGCCGACGCCCTAAAAGAAATCGAAAATTTTCTTGTTAAATATCCGCAGGACGAAAACTATCTTAAAGTTGAAGAACTGAAAACGCAACTTGAAAAATCGGATCAGGATACCGCGAAAAAATGAGTCCGAAAAAAGTTAGCGACTCAATAATGACCATGACGGAATTGGTGCTTCCGCAGCATACCAATCAACTTGGTAATTTGCTTGGTGGACAACTGATGCATTGGATAGACATTTGCGCCGCTCTCTGCGCCGCAAAACACTCGCAACATGTTTGTGTAACTGCTTCGGTTGACAGCATTGGTTTTCATCACCCTATAAAACTCGGGCATGCGGTTACTCTGGTTGCATCGGTGAACAGAGTTTTTAAAACCTCGCTGGAAATTGGAGTAAAAGTTTTTGCCGAATCATTTAAAGAGGGGAAAAGAATACACACAAATTCCGCCTACCTTACTTTTGTAAGTGTTGATAACGATGCCAAACCGGTTGAAGCCGTGAAGGTTATTCCCGAAACCGATGATGAAAAGAAAAGATTTGAAAAAGCCTTACAAAGGAGAGAAGCCAGACTTGCTGAAAAGAAAAGTCATTAACGGTTCTCTAATTGTTTTTATGCTTTACCAAAGCGGTGCGGCTCAAATCCCAATTAATGGTTTTTGTAAATATTCGGTTTTTACTGCCGGCGGGAAATATACAAAACTCTTTGCGCTCAACTTCAACCAGGATTCCTATTCCGATCTATTACTCACCGGTGGAGAGAAAAATTCTTTTACAACTATTGCCGGAAAAGGAATTGATAATTTTTCAAAAGCTACTTCTTCTTCTTTTTCTCCTGAACTTTCTAATTTTATTTCATACATCGAAAAGTATGACAAATCCCCCTACTATGCTTTTGTATCCCGTAAAAAGAAAAAAGCGGGCTGGTTAAACGTTTCATCGCCGGGGACTATTTCAATCGCGCGGCAAATTTCTTTCTCTTCCTTTCCTGATGTTATTAATCAAGCTGATTTTAATGACGACGGTAAAAATGATCTGCTTATCTCGGGTGCTGCTTTTGATGGAATTTCTATTTTGAAAAATCATAACGCAAAGATTGAAGAAAAAAAAATGCAAACCGGTAAGGCTTTTTCTCAATCGGTTGCGGTGGATTTAAATAGCGATTCCTACCCCGATATTGCAGCGTTTAATATCAACAACAACTCACTTCAGTTTTTTTATAATAACAGCCGCGGTGATTTTAAGTTAGTCCGCACCATTGAATTGCAAAACCCCATTTCATCACTGCAAGCATTTGATCTTAATTCTGATTCATACTCCGATCTCTGCTTTATTTGCGGAAATGAGTTGAGGGTAATTTTTGGAGATTCCGTTTCCGGTTATCAGAGAGTTGAGAATATCAGAACAAATTTAAAACCGGATAAATTTATCTGGGGCGATTTTAACAAGGATGGAAAATTCGACATCGCTTATTTATCCGCCGGAGACGAATTACAATCTTCACAAGTCTCAGTATTATTCCAAAAGAATGACGGTTCATTTTATCCGGAAATACCTTACTTGCAGAAAAAAGGGCTCACCGATCTCATTCCATTTTACAGTAAATTCGTCTATGGTTTTGCTGCGCTGAGCGAAGATGGAAAAATCTATTTCGTCTTAAATCTTTCTTCGTTTGGCGATACTTCGGATTTGGTTTTCGGGAATATGCCATCCACAATCACACTTTTTGATAATGGAAAAGACGGCATCAGCGATCTCTGTTTGTATAACGCGGATAAAGGGCTTTGCACTTTTGTACTGCGTGGAAAAGAAGGACTTCCGTTAACCTTATTTTCTCAAAAGATTAACGGCGCTTACTCATCCATGTTGATCGATGATAAAGGAAAATCTCAGAAAGGAATTTACTTTTTCAGCCTTGATGAAAGAGTAATTGAATATTTGTTAATCGATTTTAATTCTTTCTCGGTTAAAAGAGATTACTTGTACGTTGACGGCAGAATAAAGGACTGCCGTTTAATGAAAGGCGCTTCTGGAACGAGAGCTAACATTGTTGTTGTTCATACGGTAGATGACAAACTTTTCTACTCTTTCTTTACATATAAAAATTTCCGCTACTCGCTTGCAACCGCATCATTAACTACCGGAAAGCTGCTTGACGCAAAAATAGATACTAAGGGAGATATTTACTATTGGTCAAAAGAAAAAGGCGAAGCCAATTTGTCATACGCTTCTTTTAAAAATCCTGTCTTCGTAAAAACTATCCAAAGTGTAGAATACGATTCTCTTTTTCAATCAAGAAATTATCTTGCAGATGTTTACAGCACCGGTGAAGAATTTATCTTTACGGCTATTTCAAATAACAAGTCAAATTATTTTTTTATCGGGAACAGCAAATTTCATAAAGTTTTGAAACAGCCGGGTATCGCAAAAGTCTTTTTAGCAAACGACTTGAGAATAGATTACTTCGGGAAATATTCCGGAGAGGGTTCGAAACGATTCTTTTTGTATTCTTCAAAAAGTAACGATTTTCTCTCGGCGGGAATTAACGGGCACACGGGTTTGTTCAACATTCAGAAAATTGCAGAAGTTAAAGATGTAGGGAATTTTTCTATTGATAAGTTCAGCGCCAACAATTGGTATTTGCTTTATGCGAATACAAACGAAAATTGTGTGAGTCTTAAAAAGTTATGAAATTTTTTGTTACCATATTGATCTTTACCATCGGAATATCTGCTCAATCGCAAATTGATTCCCTTTACAACAAATACCTTTCACTGCATCAGAAAGACCGCCCTGAGAATCTTAGACAAACTACAACAGATGAGCCGCCTGTTAAGTGCAGCTTCGGAATTGAAAATGCGGTTCGACTTGGAATTAAATCTTTTTCTCCCGCGCAGCAAAAAGTTTTAAAGACAATGTTCATTCGTCCGGAGCTTGATACAAGCCTCGTTTCCCCGTCGGGATTTTTCAGAATCCATTTTAATAAAGTTACCGATGCGCCAACATATGATGTCAATCAATTGGCAATTGCATTCGATTCGGCTTATTCGTTTGAAGTAGATTATTTGGGATTTCTTCCTCCGCCCCGGGATCTTGGCAACGGCGGCGATGATAAGTATGATGTGTATGTTTATAAAATGAGCCGCGGAATTTATGGCAATACAAATTCTGAAGGTGAAATTAGTCCCGGCTCAAGAACTTTTTATTCTTATATTGAAATGGATAACAGTTTTCCCGGTTATCCAACAACGGGAATTCTTGCCGCAAAAGTTACCGCCACTCACGAGTTACATCATGCAATTCAAATCGGGAATTATATTTTACGTGAATCCGACACCGAAATTTTTGATCTTTATTTTTACGAATTAACTTCTACTTCGATGGAAGAATTTGTGTATGATGAAATCAACGACTACTATTATTACTTTAAGACCGGCGGCTATTTTAACTTCACAGACAAAGCTTTAGCATCTAACGAGGGTTATAATCTTGCAATTTGGAACATCTTTTTGAAAGATAAATTCAATTACAATGTTATCAGGAAACAATGGGAACTGATGAAAACCTACCGGGCGCTCGAATCAATCAACAGAAGTTTGATCGAAGAACAATCTTCTTTTCTTGAAGCGTATAAAGAATTTGGTTTATGGACTTTCTACACAAATTACCGCGCTGTTCCCGGTTTGTTTTTTGATGAAGCAGCTAAATATCCGCTGATTAAACCTTTTATGACACTAAATTTTTCGGGTACAGCAACGCCGATTCAAATAAATCCATTTGTTACTTCAAATAGTTACTTAAGATTGGTCAATCAAACCACCAATCCAAAAGACACACTCTATTTTGTTATCTCTAATTTTGAATTGGAAAGCGGAATTAATAATATAGACAAAACATTCCCGGTTTCGATTACACTAAGCGATGTTAAGCAAGATGGTTTTACAAAACTAACAGACGGTTATTATTATTTGTTTACTACAGATAATCCGTATCTTTGGAAAAATTCTTCAATAATAAATAATATTGTTATCAGCGATAGCCAAAAAGTTTATGCTGCCGCCAAAGATCCTTTTCCATCTCCTTTCCGGTATGGTAAAAGTGATTTTCTTAAAATTCCGTTTGTCGGCAGTTTTAACGAGGAAGTATCTTTGAAGATTTTTTCAATCTCGATGAACATGGTTTTTGATAGAACATTAGTCTTGTACCGCGATCCGATAAAAGGTGAAGCGGTGGTTGAGTGGAATGGATTGGACAACAAAAATGAAAAATTGGGCAGCGGTGTTTACATTTATTTCATCAAATCACAAGAGCGCACAGCCTTGGGCAAATTAGTGATCGTAAATGAGTAGTTTTGAATTACAAGCAGAAAATGTTTCAAAAGTTTTTGGAAGAAGACTGATTTTTAAAGATGTCAATTTTTCATGTAAGAACAACGGTATTTACGGAATCTCCGGTCCGAACGGTTCCGGGAAATCAACTTTTTTAAAGATCATTACCGGAATTATTTCTCCAACCAAAGGAAAAGTGATTCATTATTTTGATGGAAAGATCATCGAATCTGAAGATTTACACAATTATATTGGATTTGTCGCTCCCTATGTGATCTTGTATGACGAATTCACCGCGGTAGAAAATATTCACTTTTTTTCAAAGATAAGAGGCATTAACTTTACCCAGGAAAAATTAGATTTTCTCTTTCAACATTTTGGCATATTTGACAGGAAAAACGACCTTGTGAAAGGTTATTCGTCCGGAATGAAACAGCGGTTAAAATTTATTTTCGCCTTAATTCATTCGCCTAAAATCCTTTTCTTTGATGAACCTACTTCGAATTTAGATAATTCCGGTAAAGAAAAAGTTTACCAAACTGTAAAAGAAGAATCGCAGAACAACATCGTCATCATTGCTTCAAATGAAGACAGCGATTTGGCGATTTGTTCATCTGTTTTAGAATTACAAGATTACAAAATTTAAGGATTGCATGATTTCAAGATTGCAGTTCAATCTGAAAACAAATAACTTCCGCCAAAGGCGGATCAGCCTCTGGCCAAGAAAACCAAATGTCGTCTTACGCATTATTTAAAAAAGATTTAGCATCCGAACTGCGCACCCGTTACGCAATTAACTCGCTTGTAATGTTTATAGTGGTAACGATCAGTGTAATATTGTTTTCGATCGGAAATGAAAAGATCAGCGATTTCCTTTCCGGCGGACTATTTTGGGTTGTTATCTTTTTCTCGGCAATGTCCGGATTATCGCGTGCATTTGTATCCGAAGAAGAAAGAGGCACAACCTTAACGCTGCAGCTTATCGCTTCGCCGACCACCATTTTCAGCGGAAAATTGTTGTTCAATCTGATTCTTGTTTTTGCGATGAATATTGTAATTGCGCTGCTTTATTCAGCTTTGTTTGAAGCTTTCGTTATTAAAAATTTATCACTTTTTCTTTATGCTTTTATTCTTGGAAATATCGGTATTGCAATAGCTTCAACGCTCATCGCTTCGATTATTGCCAAAGCAAGTTCAAAGGGAACGCTTTACCCGGTTTTATCGTTTCCTATATTACTGCCGCTTATGTTAACGCTTATCGATTTAACAAAGCAGGCAATGGATACTACAACTTTCAGCAGCAGTTATGTTGAACTTGCAATTCTCGGTTGTTACGATGTAGTGATGATCGCGGTATCGTTTATGTTGTTTGATTTTATCTGGAAAGATTAATGTTTATTTCAATCACAAATAAGAAACTGTTATGATTTGGAAGATAGTCCTTTTTCTCTTAATTGCTTTTGTATCAATCGCCGGAATAACGTTCCCGATTGTTGCAAAACCGGAACATTGGTATGAGTTCCCGCTTATTATGGGACTCGGCGAAAACGCAAAAATTATTTTTTTCCACGTGCCTACCGCGTGGCTAACCGTAATCGCATTTCTCATGTCAACCGTTTACAGCATAAAATATCTTCGCAACAAAGACCTTGTAGATGATATTAAAGCGCATAGCGCCGCTCAACTAGGAATGGTGTTCTGTATTTTAGCAACAATAACGGGCGCAGTTTGGGCAAAGTTTGCATGGGGTTCTTACTGGAGCTGGGATCCGCGCCAGACAAGTATCTTCGCCTTACTTTTAATTTACGGCGCGTTGTTCGCGCTTCGTTCCGCTGTTGAAGTTGAAGAAAAACGGGCGGCTCTTTCGGCTGTTTATTCAATTATCGCTTTTGTAACGGTTCCGTTTTTTATTTTTATTATGCCGAGAATTATGAGAGGGTTACATCCCGGATCAGCCGATGATACGAATGCCGGAACGGTAGTTAATTTTAAAATGAACGGAAACATGCAGCTTATCTTCTTCCTTTCGTTAATCGGGTTTACAATTTTATATTATTGGATGTGGTATGTAGGTTATAAATCAATGCTTTATAAAGAAAAATTAAATAAACAATATCATTGAGGTGAATGTTGGAAGAGTTCCTTTCAAAAAATGCAATTTACATCGTTATGATTATCGTCCTTATCGTTTGGGCGGGAGTCTTCGGGTTTTTATTCGCGCTAAACAATCGGATTAAACATATAGAAAAAGAAATAGAAGGAGATAAAGGGAAATGAAAAACAAATATATCTTCGGCGGTGTAATTGCCGTAGTATTTCTTGGGATGATGATTTTCTTGTTCACAAAAAGCAATATTCAGTACGAAAGCGATTTCGACAAGGTGATGTCAAGCGATCGTACGATAAAAGCTACCGGAAGCTGGGTAAAAGAAAAAAGTTATGAGGTTAATAAATCAGATAGAACCTTTGCTTTTTATATGAAAGATGCCGCCGGGCACGAGATGAAAGTTATTTATGCCGGAACAATTCCGAATAATTTTGAATCCGCACAAAGCATTGTAGTTACCGGGCAATACAAAAACGGAAACTTCCATGCAAAAGATATTTTAACGAAATGTCCTTCAAAATATCAAGACAAACAGAGTGCGGCGGCAAACTCTTAAATTTGAATTTAAACCCTTAAAGGAGTTCATATGGCAGGCAGTATATTAATTACCCTTGCGCTTGCATTCAGTATTTTTTCCATGGTAATGTATTTCTTTACTTACCGCGGCGCAAAAAATACGCTCAACATAGCACGAATGTCTTATCATGCAATGGCGATGCTTGTAATTATTGCATCCGCATTTCTTATGTATTTGATCATCACGCATCAGTATCAATACGAATATGTTTACAGCTACAGCAATGACGATTTACCCTTCGGATTTTTGCTTTCTACTTTTTGGGCCGGTCAGCAGGGAAGTTTTATGTTGTGGCTTTTTGTTACCGCACTGATCGGAGTTTTTCTTCAATCATACACCGGGAAGCGAGACGATCTTGAACCTCGCGTGATGATGTTCTTCACGTTATCTACAACCTTTTTGCTAGCAATGGTTTCTCCTTTGATGAAAAATCCTTTTGCTTACATTTGGGCTGAACCAATGTTTCTCGAAACGGCAAAAATAAATTCGATTTACCTTAATTCAGCCTTTATGCAAAATTTTATGTTCAACGATCCAAACTCGGGACAGACTTTTGTTAAGATGAGCAAAGATCTTTACGCAACTTTACAAGGCGCAGGAATTTCGGTCAATCAATTTATTATTCACGGAAAGGGATTAAATCCCCTTCTCCAAAATTTCTGGATGCAAATCCATCCGCCGATCCTTTTTGCCGGATTTGCGATGACCACCGTTCCTTTCTCTTTTGCAATGGCAGCGTTATTGAAAAATGATTATAAAGATTGGGTTCGTCAATCTTTCCCATGGATCTTAGCCGGTTCCGGAATTCTTGGTCTGGGCATTATGCTCGGCGGATATTGGGCATACGGAGTTCTCGGCTGGGGTGGATACTGGGCTTGGGACCCGGTTGAAAATGCAAGTTTAGTTCCCTGGCTTATCAGTGTTGCCGGAATTCATACGATGATCGTACAGCGCAAAACTCAAGCTAAAGGCGGAATGGGAAAGTTTGTAAAGACCAACTTACTTCTTTCGATTCTGGCTTATGTGATGGTTCTCTACTCAACATTTTTAACAAGAAGCGGAGTGCTTGGCGATGCTTCCGTACATTCGTTTGTTGATCCCGGTGCGATTGTTTATTTGTTCTTAATAATTTTTGTCGGAACGTTCCTTCTCCTTGGCGTTGGAATGATCATCTACCGCTGGAGATATCTTGAATCTCAAATTGTTGACGAAGAAAGTTTGCTTGCGCGCGAATTAGCTTTATTTACCGCTACGGTTACTTTGGGCGCTTCTGCGTTGATCGTTGCCGTTGGTACTTCCGCACCGATTTTCAAACAATCGGTTGAGACAAGATTTTATAACGAGATGCATGTTCCGCTTGCAATTATTATCGGATTGCTCAACGGTTTCAGTTTCTTATTAAAGTGGAGACACTCTTCCGGTGAAGATATTTTGAAGAAATCAAAATTCTCTCTTATTGCAACGGGAGTTTTTGCACTGCTCATAATTCTCTTCGGAAAAGTTTATGACGTTATGATGATCTTGCTTTCCGTTTCTGCAGCGTTTGCCTTTTTTGTTAATGCGGAAATTGCTTACAAAATCTTCACCGGGAATAAAAAAATGCTGGGAGCGTACATCGCGCATATCGGGTTTTCACTTTTTATTCTTGGCGTTGTCGGTTCATCGGCTTACTCCAAGCAAGTTGAAGTTGATTTAACAAAGGGAAAACCGGTTCAAATTTTGGGGCATACATTGGAGTTTACAAGTTACAATCCAATTGAAAATAATACAAAGTACGAATTTAATGTTAGTGTAAAAGACGGTGACGGCAAAGGCGAAGCCAGAGTGATAAAACCAATTATGTTCATCAGCGCCTTTAATAATAGTCTGATGCGTGAACCTGATATTCTTGAAGGCTTTACAAAAGATTTTTATATCTCGCCTCTTTCATATGAAGACGGTTCAAATATTGAAAATAAACCGCAAGGAAATGCTGTAACGTTAATGCCAAATGAAAAAACTTCGGTTGAAGGGGCGCAGTTAACCTATACTGATTTTATCAAACCTGATATGTCGGTGATGATGGGCGGTGGAAACTTTCAAATGGGAGCGAAACTTACTGTAACCAAAAACGGTAAGACCGAAACCATTGAAGCTTTGATGAAGAAATCCGAACAAGGTGTTACCTTTGTCCCGGTAGAATTAAAAGATGCCGATCTTAGAATTGAATTAACAAAAATTGATCCGACTTCTAAAAAAGCCGAACTTATTGTTGGTAAACTTTCGATGCCGGTTGTAACAACCCAACCTGCTGAAGTTCTTGCGGTTAATGCCAGCACGAAACCTTTCATAAGTTTGGTATGGATTGGTGTTGCAGTTGTGGTTATTGGATTTTTTGTTTCTACTCTCCGAAGATTGAAAGAATCCTGGGCATAGAAATTGTTGCCTTGCCATGGCAAGGCTACGAATTAACTTACTTCATCAGCACAAATTTCTTTGTCTCAATAAAACTACCCGCTTTAACCCGATAGAAATAAACGCCGGACGCATAACCGCCGGCGTTAAATTCAACTTGATGAATTCCTGCACTCTTAATATCATCAACCAGAGTAATCACTTCCCTCCCGAGCATATCAAATATTTTTAAAGAAACATGCTCTTGTTCCGGCAGTTGAAATTTAATTGTAGTTGTAGGATTAAACGGATTAGGATAATTTTGTTGCAGTTTAAATTCCGTAACCGTTAAATTATTTTTCTCATCAACACCAACCACAACCGGGTATTTGCTGAAGTACAATAGTCTTGCTTCGAACTCATTTAAAGCAATTTGGAATGCGGTGTGCTGTTGCGGCGTTACGGTATAAACCGTTCCATTTATAAGATCGGTTAGATAGTAATTACTTGCGCCATCCCATGGCAAACCGCTCAAATCAACATCCGCGTTAAGTATTTCATTCTTAAAGTTCGCAGCGGTAATAACAATGTTGGTATCGCTAAGCGAAGCGTAAGTATAAATTTTTGCGGAAACAGTATTTGTCAATCGTGTAATCTTTGGATTAACAAGATACTTGTTTCTAACGGCAATTATTTTTTTGAAATACGGTCTCGTATTATCCGGATCCGACCAATTTATTTTATCGCGGTTTGTAAGTTCGCCAACTTCTCCACCGGAATAAATTAACGGAACGCCGTTGAGTGTAAGCAAAATTGTATGCGCCAATTTGTTTCTTCTGCTGTCAAAAGAGTAAGTAACGCGGGCTTCATCATGATTCTCAACAAATCTAAACGGTCTGCCGTCTGTGTATGCCCGCATCGCTTCTGTGTGCATATCGTTGATGGAAACTGTGCCGCTAATTGTATTTAAAAGTTTGGTGCGTAAATCCCAATCGTTAGCGGAGTCGAATCTTTTTTGATAGAACGTAGGATCGGAAGAGGAGGCTTCGGCTTCTAAAAAAACTTCCGGTTTAATGTTTCTAATTTTTTTGCGCCATTCCTGCCAGAATAATTGATTGCGCTGTTCAACGCCCCAGGCAACATCGCAGCGGTAGCCGTCGATGCCATATCTTTTAACCCAATATTCTGAAACTTTTGCAAAATAATTGCGGACTTCAACATCGTTATGATTCAAATCAGGAAGAGAAGCCCAATCAAATTCATATTTGTAATTTGAATTGCCCGGTTCACCACTCCAAATATACCAATTCGCCCAGGGAGAATATCCGCGGTACTCAAATACATTCTGCATAAACGGATGTTGAATTGAAGTATGATTTACTACGAAATCAAGAATAATTTTTATTCCGGCTTTCTTCAATTCTGTCATCAACTTAATAAAATCTGCTTCGGTTCCGTAATCTTCTTCAAAACCGTAGTAGTCGGTAATTTCATAACCGTGAGTTGTCGGACCTTTATAGATCGGCATGAGCCAGAGGGTGTTAATGCCAAGGTCTTTCATATCAGGAATTCTATCGATGATTCCGAGAAATCCTCCCTGCTCGGTAAAAGCTCTCGGATAAATTTCATAAACGATTGCTTTTTCAATCCATGCGGCATGTTCGTTCATGCCGGCAACATGAACGGAATCGCCTACAACTTTTACAAGAATTCTTGCGTTCTTAATTCTATTCTGTGAATCTTTTACGCGAACGTTATAATAATATTCGCCTTGTGGGGTCGGCATGGTAAACGTTACGATCGTATCGGTCACAATTCCTATTGACGAAGCCGGATTTGTTAAATCAGCCGACCATAGATAAGATAACGCTAATCCTCTTGGTGATGAACCATTCACCCACAAAGTTACTTGCCGTCCTGTAGAACTTCCGTTGACCCAAAGATCGGGAGTGTAATCGGGATTAATTGATAATATCACTTCTTTTGAGATCGTTGCAAATCCTTTTGAATCAACAGCCCGGACTGAGACTTTATTTGCGCCATCTAGAAGTGTAATGGGAATTGCAAAGTTTCCGTTTACAACAGGTTGTGTGCTTTCAACTCCATTAAAGAAAAATGAAATTGATTGAATTGTGGAATCACTTAACTTCCCGTGAAAAGTAATATTTCTGTACCAGTATTCTACGCCGGGAGTTAACATTGTTACTACCGGACCGTAGGTTGCAAGACTATCAGAAATATCTTTTGCTTTAAGAGGAAGCATTCCCCTTCCTTCTCCATCAAGTGCTACTAAACTTGGACCATTCGGCGAGCCGGTGGGAATATAATTTGCGAACATTCGTTTTTGCCACATTCCACTTCTTATAAATGCGGCGTCATAAATGTCCGGGTCTTCGTCCATGTAAGTTCCACCTTCATTCATTCCGACTTCATAAGCGCTTCCGCTTGTATCTTCCGCAGAAAGATAAGAGAAGAGAGAAATATTTCTTGTCTGCATCCAACCGGTTAATAAACTATCTAAAAACTGAAGACTAACATTGAAGACAAATTCTTTTTTCGTCAGCACATCATTGTTCAATTTTATCAGTTCGCCGCTCGCAGTGTAAGGGGCGCTGCTTATCATAAATCTGTTTTCTTTTGATTTACTTTCATACGCGTTTCCGGGAGCGCCGATAGATGCAAAGATTCCACTTCCTTCCCAATCAAATGTTTTAATGTCCAAACCGATTGGATCATTCACTAAAGTTTTTGTCGGATTAGAGATGATTAAACCTAACCGAGTTCGATCTGAAACATCTCTCATTTGAATGGTGAATTTCAATGAGTCGTGCTGAGAAGTCTCATCAATTTTAACCGAAAGAATATCGCACGAACCATCTTTTACTGAAGCTGGATATTTATATGGTTCATCTTTTATGGCATCGACAAAATATTTTCCGGTCTTACCCAAATAAATTCCGTATGAATAATTTTCCGCAGCCGTTACGCCTTCTTTATTTGAAAATGAAACAGTAACGGTATGTCTTCCTTCTCCAGTAAGAATTAAATTCACACTAACGATTGAACTATCACTTTGAAAAGATGATGTTGTTAGAACGTCATCCAATTTTACTTGAATGGTCGATTGATTCACTCCCTTTGATTTTACTCCCGGATGCAAAAGTGCCCTAAAATTTATTGTAGTATTGTCTGCTGAAAAAACAGTTTCATCGGAAGGAGAAATCAACTTTATCTTTGAGATTGAATCTGCTTTTACCGTAATAATATTATTGGTTGTCAAACTATTAAACCTTGGTTCATCGGGATCGTTTACCCAGGATCCATTATTAATCCTCATTTTGTATTGATACACTCCTTCTTTGATAAGTAAAGTAGTCTCCCACAATCCATCATGGTTTGTATCCAGCATCGGGTTCTGTATGGAGTTCCAATTATTAAACTCCCCTGAGACGGTAACCGCGGTTACCTCTTGAGTAAGAAATCCTTTCGAACTATTATTATCAAAGTAAAAATCAGTAGGAACTAAATACACAACGTAACCCGGCAACCGTGTAAATGTTGATTGCTTTGAAGCTGCACCGACTGAAGATGAAACCGAAACAGAAACCGTGTGGTTACCTGAACCAAGCACCGGGACAGGTTGGTATAAAAATTCCCGTTTTGCCGCATCATAATATTGAGTCGGATTAACAACTTCATTTCCGTCGATCGTAACTTTTAAAGTTGTTAAGTTAATGGGATTCTCCGGTTTGAAAGCAAAAATTGCACGGATAGGAAGTCCCGCAGTAGTCGTATCAACAAAAAATTCATTCTTTGTATTCATTCCGCGTGGAAGCAGATAGGTTATCATTGGGTCTTTAACCTCAAGCACTGAATTGCCGGCATCAGATATGTTTATAGTAGGATTATCGGGATCGCCGTAGGCAAAATCCCAGTTTGCATCCATAACAAATTTATAATTGTGAGTAACTCCAATGGCAAGGGGAATGGTAATTTCGTATTCACCGTCGTTATTGTTGTCGGTCATAACCATATCGTTCTCTGCGTTCTTCCAGCCGTTAAAAGTACCGGTTAATCGCAACACCTGAAATTGTGTATACTCGGGACGAAAATGAAATGTTACAGGAACTGTTTGCGGCAATACTTCTGCAACTGTAATAAATAACAAAAGAAAAAATATTTTTGGTAGAGAACTAATCTTCATAACGGTCTCCAATTGAGGTTTCAATAAAAAGGACATGAAAAAATAGAGAAATTAGAGGGCTAAAAAAAGCGAAAAGAATTCAACTTTGTGTGAAAACAAACGAATGAGAAAGGATGCGGAAGAAAAGAGGAGATACAGAAAATATCTCCTCTTCCCTTTTCAATTACATTCCCGAAAGTTTCTTTTTAAGAAAATCTAATTTCTCGTGAACTTCTTTTGTTTGC
>JAUYAB010000106.1 GCA_030693705.1 Ignavibacteria bacterium
TCCTTCGCACGATGCGATTTTGCCCGACAACTTATGCGATTTCGTTACTTCATCAGCGATTCATTTACATTCATCTCTTGAAGACTTACCTGATTCATTTTGTGAACCTTTTCTCTGTCCGTTCACCACAGCGACTTTACAGCTTAAGTCAAAGGCTTATAAATTTGCAGCGCAGAGCGGTTTGGTAACTCCGCCTGTACGGCGTTACCGATACTTCGTCTCTCGTTGCACTTTCGAGAGATTGTATCATCTTTATTACAGCATGTTAAAGAGCATTTCTTTAACTTCACGGCACAAACGAAGTTGCGCGAAGGGAAAGAACAGTTTTGTAAAACCCCCATTTTATTTTTTGAATATATCTTTCCACAAACTATTTTTGCCATTGTTATGTAATTGGTTCTAAACTAAACCTGAGTAACTAAGATGCTGAATGTTTTACGTAAAGTACAGTATTTGTTATTGCTCGACCTCTTCTTAATCATTATTTCCCTTTGGGGGATAAGAAATTTTTATTTAAAACCGGCTCTCCCTTTTACTACTATCCAATCTACCGATAAAATTCTTATTCATTCGGGAAGTTCTACACCCTTCTGGTCTTTACAAAATGCTACTCTTCTAACTATTAATAAAATAAAATTTGATTCAAACGAAGAGATTGAAACTTACTTAGATGCTTTTAAAATTGGAGATAATGTTGATTTGCGTTTGCTGCTAGGTAAAGCAGAAAAAGAAATTTCGCTTAAACTCGTCTCCTACTATTCCATGTTCTATGTTTTCGTCGCCGCCATAACAGGATTCTTTTTTATTTTTGTACCGGTTGTCGTCATTCTAAAAAAAGGATTAACAGTACAAACCTTAACTTATCACTGGGTTATGGTTGCAAGCGGATTGATTATTCTAAATACCTGGGGAACATACAATTCTCCCTTCTTTGGAATCAGTTTTGCCTCCCGGTTCATTTTTCATGTTGGTTATGCTTTTTTCTCTTCTATTTTTCTCCATTTTACTTTAGTTTTTCCGAACGAAATATTTCAGCGGAGGAGAAAAATACTTTTCATGTACGGATTCTCTTTTTTACTTTCTGTTGCAACACTTCATTTTTTCGGTGTAAGTATCGCTCACCCATCATCCGGATCAATTCATAACTATGTCCTGGCTTTTAATGTAAGCAGATATTTTGTACTCATATGTTTATTGCTCGGTGTATTTAACTTTGCGGTTTCCTACCGGCGGGCAAAAACTGTTGCTGATAAAAAGAAATTGAAATGGCTGCTGTTTGGTTTAACTATCGGTCCTTTAACCTTTGCATTGTTATGGGTTTTACCGTTGGCTTTTATCGGAAGAGGACTAATACCGGAAGAACTTTTATTGATCGTTCTTTTAATTATTCCTTTCACATTTTCAATCTCAATTCTTAAATATCATTTATGGGATATTGACAGAGTAATCAACAGAAGCGTTGTCTATTCAATTTTATTGGCGGGAATAATTGCTGCATATTTTGTTGTAGTGTTTCTCGTTTCCTCTTTTGCCGCAAAAGAGAGCGGGACATTCCCGATAGTAATTACAGTGGCGGTCATCGCTTTGTTTGTTCAATCGTTGAAAAGAAAAATTGAAACATTCGTAGATAAAACATTCTTCCGGGTGCAATATGATTTTCGTTTTGCGGTAAAAAAAGTTCTAAAAGAACTAAGCGACTGCGCCAGCTTGCCACAACTTTCCGCTGCATGTATAAACGGCATCGTTAACTTTATTCCTGTAAAAAATATCGCCTTCGCTTCAGTTGAAAGAGAGACCGGAGTATGCGAAATTTTAAGCCAAAGAGGAGTTAAGCTTTCTCTTAAACATAAATTCTGGATTAAGAAGGACAAGGTTGAACGACTAACGATGAAACATGTAGCATTGCAGGAGATGTTTGAAGGAGAAATAAATTCGTTCATGGGAGACCCGAGATTATTTAAACGACTTGGTTTTGCAATCCTTCTGCCGCTAAAAAATTCTGCTGATCAGATCCACGCGATGTTGTTAATCGGAGAAAGAAAATCAGAGCAAAGATTTAGTTACGAAGATTTTGATCTGCTCTATCAAATCGCCGCAGAAACAAGCATCATGTATGAGCGGATTCTGCTTCAGCAAAAAGCAATCTTAGATGCGATCGAAAAACAAAAATTAGTTGAGTTAAACGAATTAAAATCACTCTTTGTCTCATCAGTTACTCACGATCTTAAAACTCCGCTTACTTCAATTAAAATGTTCGCAGAGTTGATTGAGGATTCTCCAAACATAACAACTGAAAAGAAGAATGAATATCTGAGAATAATTCAAGGAGAGACGGCACGCTTAAGCCGCTTGATCGATAATGTACTTGATCTGGCAAAGATTGAACGAGGAACAAAAGATTATCATTTGGAAAAGACTGACTTGAATGACATTGTTTCTTCTGTAATTAGCATGATGGAATATCAAATTAAAATGAATGAGTTTGTACTTGTGGTATCAACGTCTCCGGATGCATTGCCAATAATAGCAGACAAAGACGCCATTGAAGAAGCGCTGATAAATTTGATATCGAACTCAATTAAATATTCTAAAGAAAACAAAAAAATTACCATTACAACAGCAATGGAAGATTCCGGACCAAAAGTTTCTGTTAAAGATGAAGGGATCGGAATTGGAGCAGAAGATTTGCAAATAATATTTGAACCGTATGAACGATTGAACAACGAGCACGTTAAAAGTAAGAGCGGAACCGGAATCGGTTTAACCGTTGTAAAACATATCGTGCAAGCGCATAATGCCGAGATACGCATTAATAGTGCGCCCGGAGAAGGAACGGAATTTATGATCATTTTTGAAAATTTTTCTTCAAATATTTAGTGAGGAATGTATGACAAAAATATTAATTGTTGAAGACGATGCTGCGATACGCACTGGAATTAAGGAAGCATTGCAGAACGAAAAATATACCGTTGAAACCGCTTCGGATGGATTAGAAGGATTGGCTGCCGCACTTTCGTTTAATCCCGATCTTATTATCAGCGATATAAATATGCCGAATATGGATGGATACGGGTTGATAAATAAACTTCAAGAGAATGATGAAACGAAAACCATTCCCTTTATTTTTCTTTCTATAAAAGCAGAAAATAAAGATGTGTTCAAAGGACTCCAACTTGGAGCTGATGATTATCTCCCAAAACCATTCCGCATTGCTGATCTTCTTGCAAAAGTAAAACTACGGTTAGACAAAGTTCAAAGGATTAAAGAAACCGAGTTATTAAAAGAGCGCGAAAAACTTAGAAAGTATCTTTGTGATATCATGAAAAAACCGCTGATCTCAATTAAAGGATATGCTGAAATTTTAGTGGAAGATTTGACTAATACCGATCACTATAAACTTGCGCTTGAAATTAGAGACAGTGCAATCGTATTAGACGAAGTGCTTTCACGTTATTTGGAATATGCAAGAAAAGAATTAAATACTGCCCGGAATAATGATGACGACTTAAAATCAATTCAAGAGCAGTTAGAAGAACTATTAACAAAATTATGCAGATAAAAGGAGTGCGCATGAAAAAAATATTCGTTGTTGAAGATGATGTAACTATCCGTAAAGGATTGGTCGAATCGTTGCAGATGGAGAATTATGAAGTTAGTTCTAACGGCAACGGAGATGAAGCATTTTCGTTAATCAAAACCGGCAAACCCGATTTGATCATTCTGGATTTAATGCTTCCCGGAAAAAATGGTTTTGAGATTTGCCGTGAATTGAGAAGGGATAACATAGGAACACCCATAATTATGCTAACAAGTAAAACGGAAGAGATTGACAAAATACTTGGATTGGAAATCGGTGCGGATGATTATGTTACAAAACCTTTTAGTGTGAGAGAACTTGTAGCAAGGATTAAAGCGCATTTACGCCGCACTGAACTTCCTCACAGCGGTATCGACGAAACTTCATTCGGAAATATTCATATAAACTTTAAGAAACATGAAGCCGTAAAAGGTAAAACCCAATTAACTTTTTCTTCAATGGAATTAAAGATTCTTAAATTTTTTGTTGAGCATGAAGGAGAAGTAATCTCACGTGAATTGCTGCTAAATAATGTTTGGGGATTTGAGTCATTCCCCACCACAAGAACTGTGGATAATTTTATTCTCTCTATCAGAAAACAAATTGAAGACAATCCTTCGGAACCAAAACACCTACTTACTGTTCACAAAGCCGGTTATAAATTCGTGAAATAAAAGATGAAAGGATTTGTAAACATAAAGCGGTCTTCCCTTACAATACTTATATTTTGTTTTCTTTACTTACTAATTTCGCTCTCTGTTTTTGCACAAACGAAAGATGAAAAATCGTCTATTGAAATACTTCCCATACTTTCATACGATACTGACGCCGGTTTCGGTTTTGGTGGAAAAGCCTTTTTCTTTAATCAAGTTTTAACTAACGAATCTTTCGACGCAATTCTTTTTATGAGCACCAAGGGTGAGCGGTGGCTTCGTTTTGTTTTTTCCTATCCCGATTTCGAATACCGCCAGGGAACTATTTATCCTTTCGCCCTTGATCTTATTGTTGATTATGATGTCTGGATAAAAAATGGCTTTTATGGTTGGAGTAATTTTTCACCTAACGAAAAAGAGTTTTACCGGAAAGGAATTTTTGAAACGAGTTTACTCTCGAGTTTTGGGTTAACAAAAGAATTCGTGTTGCAGTGCGGATTCGGATTCAAGCATTATGCTCTTTCTAATTTCCAAAAGGAAAAAACACTTTTGACCATCTTCTCGCAAAATGAAAATCATATTATTTCACTCCCCTTTTTATCTTTTAGCGGAAGGTATGATTCGAGAAACAGTTTCGTAAATCCAACCAAAGGATTCCAAACCACTTTGAATTTTGAATATGGTATTTCTTCAATTAAGTATGTAAGAAGCATTGCCGAGATGATGTACTATTTTCCGGTGTGGAAAGACAAAATGATTTCTGCATTTCACTTTGCGTTTAAGGATTGCAAGGCTGACTCATTAAATTTTTTACTCTTACCCTCTCTGGGAGGAAACAATACACTCCGCGGATACCCGCAAGATAGATTTATAAACAACACTGCTCTTTATTGCAACGCAGAATTCCGTTTCAAATTGTATAACCGTTTAGGTGGGATTGCCGGATTGGACTTTGGCAAAACATGGAATGCGGTTTCAAAAATCGATCTTTCAGATTGGGTCTATTCTCCTGTCGTCGGACTTCGCTATTACATGGATAACTTTATTGTTCGAGCTGATTTTTCAATTAGTAAAGAGACTTCCGGTTTCTATCTAAATTTTGGTCATATCTTTTAAATTTTTCTCCTCTCTCAATTCTTCATTTCTATTATTCGACTATTCCTATTTCCCGGATTTTCAAAGAACCTCTTAATCATAATCATAATCTTTTTCATACTCTGCTTTGAAACTAACAAGTAACAAAGATTAAGATTAAGATTAAGATTAGGAATAGGATTAAGATTAAGATTAAGAATAAGAATAAGCAGAATCATAATCCGCAGAGTAATGTGTACTATCCACAAACAATACTTTTACAATCCACTGACAATTCCGTGACAACTCTCTAATTAGCTCGCTTTAGTTTTGCATCAGAAATTAAAAACGAAAGGTGCTATCATGAAAACAAAACAAATCTTTAATCTTTTTCTGACGCTGGTTATTTTTTTAAGTTTCACAGTTTCAGAAGTTTCTGCTCAAACTGAGAACAAGTTCACACCGATAAAATTCGGTTCAAGAAATCTTGGAGGTCCGAGATTAGGTTTCACGTACATTCCGGGTCATGGGGAATTAGTTACCACACTTAAAGATAAAAAAATCGGTCCATTGTTAAGTCAATTCGGCTGGCATTTTGAGTACCAAATCGTTCCCGATGTTGAAGGTCCATGTTTTATCATCGAAGCAATTCCGCTAGTTGCCGGTGTTGAATATGGAACGCTCATCCCTTCAATAACACTTGGATTTGGTATTCGCTTCCCAAATGGAATTGAATTTGGAATGGGACCAAATATTCTTGCAACGGAAAAAGGAGGAATGTCCGCTTTAATGCTCGCTGTTGGAAAAAGCTTCGAGTACGGAGGAGTAAGCATTCCGCTTAACCTCGCAGTCACTACAAATCCAAAAGGCTATCGAGTTAGTTTCATCTTTGGATACGCAATTGAAAAAAGCAATAACAAATAATTAAATCATAAAAAAAATGGAGACTAAAATGAAAACTTTATTTATCACCTTGTTCTTGTTATCCTCACTTCTTTTTTCTCAACAGGATACGCTGACCATTCTTCACTTGAACGATACGCACTCGAACCTTGCCCCAAGCGCTCCTCGAACCGCTACACTTGATGGAACCACGGGAGGAATCGCGCGTGCCGCTTCGGTTATCGGCTTAACTAAAATGACCGAACTAAATGTTCTCACACTACACGCTGGTGATTTTTTCGTCGGTGACTTAATGTTCAATTTTTACTTTGGCGTTCCGGAACTTCAAATACTGCAAAGCCTCGGTGTTGACGCAATTGCTGTCGGGAATCATGAATTTGATTTGATGCCATCAACTTTAACCACAGCGCTTAAAACAGCTTTCCCGTCTTTAGCTCAAAAAATTCCTCTTCTTTCAGCGAACGCCATAATGGAAGATACTTCAGTTACGGCATTAAAAGATTTCATCAAACCTTATGTAATAAAAGAATATGGAAAAATAAAAGTTGGAATATTTGGAATGACTACCACAGAAACAAATACCTTCTCACTTCCCTCTCCAGTAGTGATCGATACAAATGTTTTCGTTTGCGCCGCAACGATGGTGGAAACTCTCAAAGCCAATGGATGCAATGTGGTAATAATGCTTTCACATCTTGGGCGATTTTATGATGAGGCAATGGCGCAGAATATTCCCGGCATAAATATTATAGTTGGCGGACATGACCACTATACAACAGAAAGTCCCGTAGTAATAGATAATAGTTACGGCGGCAAAACATGGTTTGTTCAAGCTGATGCGTTTTACTCGCGCATTGGAAAAATGAAAATCGGTGTTGAAGGTGAAAATGTTTCTCTACTTGATTATCAGTCAATTCTTTTAGATGGAAACATTCCGGAAGAACCTACGGTAAAAGCGGTTGTTGATCAATTAACAACCGGTCTTGAAACGACGTTAAGTTGGAAAGTTTTTACAGAAAAAATTGGTGAAGCCACCGAAGATTTTAATGAAGTTGCAGTCTTAACTCAACCGGGAAGATTTGATACGCCAATCGGCAATTTGGTTTCCGATGCTTTTCGTGATGCTACAAAAACGCAGATTGCCGTTCAACTTGGCGGCTCTACCGCACAGAAACTTTACAAGGGTCCAATTGTTGCCGCAGATGTTTTCCGCATGATCGGTTACGGTTTTAACGAAGTAAATGGTTTGGGATATCGCTTAGCAACATTTAATATCACCGGCGCTGAATTGTGGAAAGGTTTTGAAATTTGTTTGGCAACTGCTGAATATAATGATGAAATGTTACCGCAAGTTTCGGGAATGGAATATTCTTTTGATCTTAATTTACCGGCATATTTAAGATTACGCTGGATCAAGATAAACGGCGTGGATATTGATCCAAATTCAACTTATACGGCTACCGCAAATGAATTCTTTGTAGCAGCTCTACCTCAATTCGGTGTGGAAATTTCAAACCTTTCACTGCTGGCGGAAACTGCTGAATTACAGGTCGTTGTAAGTTATATTGCCGCCCACAGTCCCATTTCGCCAAGTCAAGAGGGAAGAGTAACAACTGAATTAAACGATAACAATGAAATCCTTCCGGAAAAATTTGACTTAAAACAGAACTATCCAAATCCTTTTAATCCAACAACAACCATAAGCTACTCAATTGATCAACCTTCATTTGTTACGTTGAAAATCTATGACATCACCGGAAATGAAGTTGAAACTCTTATAAATGGATACCAAACTACCGGAAAACATTCTGTTCAATTCGGAATAAAAAATAAATCATTAGCAAGCGGCGTTTATTTTTATCGGTTACAAGCAAACGGGAAGTTTTTAACTAAATCAATGTTATTATTAAAATAAATCATAAAGGTGATGAAATGAGAAACGTAAAAATGATAATCGCAGCAGTTATTCTTTTAAGCTCAACGCAGTTTGCCCAATATAAAAAGGGGCAATGGGAATTAGGTTTTACCGGTAGCGTTGGAAGCACCACCCAGTCATCAAAATCAAGCGGAACTTCCGGTTCTTACGATAACTCAATTGATACGGATTTCTTCGATATTTCATTGTTGCCGGGTTACTATCTTCTTGACGGATTTTCAATTGAACCTGAATTTGGATTTTTCGCAATAAAAGATGAAAAACCCTCTTATAACTTAATAGCGAACTTAAGTTATACATTCATGTTCCCATATTCGTCAAATGCCTTTTTTATCAAAGCCGGATACGGTCTCGGCAATGCATATGCGTTACCAATGGCAGATGAATTTTTAGTTCGAGTTTCCAATAAATTTGACGTCACGATCTTAAATCTTGGTACCGGTGTAAAATTTTTCGTGGGAGAAAAAGTATATATTCGATGTGAAGCCAATTATAGAATTCAATCATGGCAAAGAGAATATTCCTACTCTTATCCGCCTTACTATTATAGCAATGATAAATCTGAGTACAGTTGGAAAACGTTACGGTTAAAAGTCGGACTTGGTATATTAATTTAATGAAGGAAAACTCAAAGTAAAAAGCTTTATACAGAAAAGAAAAGTTTTTGTACAGTTACTTGTTCTAACCTTTCTATATTCACTTCAACCCCAATGCCCGTTTTGGATGGAACGTTCATCGTTCCATCTTTATTTATTACGAATTCCGGTTCAACAATATCTTTTTTATAATATCTTTTACTTGCAGAAATATCTCCCGGCAAAGTAAAGTTTGGCAGAGAGGCGAGGGCAACATTTCCCGCTCTACCGATTCCCGATTCTAACATACCGCCGTGCCATACGGGAATATTTTTAGAAGCGCAGTAATCGTGAATTAATTTTGCTTCAGTAAATCCTCCAACTCGTCCAGGTTTAATGTTAATTATTTTACAGCTTTCCAACTCAATAGCCGCGCGGGTATCGGCAAGCGTGCGAATACTTTCATCAAGACAAATTGGAGTTTTGATCTCACGTTGAAGTTTGGAGTGTTCATAAATATCTTCATAACCAAGCGGCTGTTCGATCATTAAAAGATTAAATTCTTCCATCGCTTTGAAGATTTTAACATCCTTTAAAGTGTAAGCTGAGTTGGCATCAACTTGGAGAAGAATATTTGGAAATTCCTTTCTCAATGCTTTGACAGGTTGAATATCATTCCCCGGAGCAATTTTAATTTTTATTCTTTTGTAACCTTCCTCTAAATAACCTTCGACCTTTTTAATAAGCTCGTTATCAGAAGATTGAATTCCAATACTAACGCCGACATCAATTTTTTCTTTCACGCCGCCAAGCATTTTTGAAAGCGAAATGTTTTTTGACTTTGCCAGTTTATCCCACAACGCCGCTTCCAAACCGGCTTTCGCCATGTTGTGTCCGCGAACTTTCCGCCATGATGAAATTGCTTCATCAACAGTATTAAAATTCTTTCCTATAATTCCTGGGATTAAAAAATCAGATAAAATATGCCATGCGGTTTGAACCGTTTCGTATGTGTAAAACGGATTTGCAGCAGCGACACATTCACCCCAGCCGGTAATACCGTCGCCATCAACTTTAATGATGATGTGTTCTTCCTCTTTCTCCGTTCCCATAGAAGTTACAAAAGGAGTGACCAATTCCATTTTGATATGATATAGGGTTATTCGATCAAGTAGCATATAAAACGGGAGAGAATGAGTGAATGGTTGAACGGTTGAATGGAAGAAAAAAGTTTTTAATAACAGAACGAAAATAATGTCTTTGACAATCCAAGTTGAAATTCAATCCATTCATACATGCATCCATTCAACCTTTCTTATAAACTTTATTACACTTATTTTTACTGCGGAACGTGTGAGAGAATTAAGGGAACGTTGGGGTAAAAAATTAAATAACAAATCCAGATTACGCCGCCAACGGTTAATGGGATCGTCATGTTATCATCAGCCCAGCCGTAGGAAATATTTTCTGCAATGGCTCCAAGTGCTACAGCTAAAATTCCAAAATAATATTCTGCCGGAACGTAAAGAATTTTGGGTGTTACTAAAACTACAACTACCGCAGTTACAAAAAATGCCAGCGTTCCTTCTAAACTTTTTGCTAAAAATTGATGCTTACCGTAACGTCTCCCGATTAACGCAGCAAATGTGTCGCTGATAATTAATACCGAAAATGCGGTAATAAAAATTACCTTTGGAAAAATTAATACGCTTAATAAAGCGGAAAGAAAAACGTACGTTGCGCCGCTGAGATTCTTCTTCTTTTTATCCATTTCATGTTCGCGCATTAAGAATCCGAACAGACGAATAAAAATCTCTCCGGCTTTGGGAGAAATGTATCTCAAAAGTTCTATCGACAATGAGAAAAGTGTGAGTCCCGAAAGAATTACAATAGCATCGTAACGGGAAATGAAATAATAAATAATTGGGAAAGAAAGAGAACAGAGATGAATCATTTTCCTGATGAGTTCATCTCTGTATTGAATTGTTCCATGATCAATTTGCGTCATCTTCAGCCGGAGAAGGAGTTTGTTGGCGTTGTTCCATTAATTTTTTTACATGATCGGGAACCTCGTCTCCATTGGTTCCGTTTTTCTTTTGCGGAGGAAGAACTTCTCCACGCATGATCTTATCAATTTCTTCTGAATCAAGAATTTCTCGTTCGAGCAATTCTGCCGAGAGACGATGAAGCAGTTCTTCATCTTCTTTTAGAATTTCAGTAGCGCGAGCCATACACGCTGTTATTATTGCGCGAACTTCAACATCAATTTCTACCGCTGTACTTTCGCTGTAATCTTTATGCCGTTGAATTTCTCTACCTAAGAAAATTTCTTCTTCTTTTGCGCCGTAACTTAAAGGACCGAGTTTTTCGCTCATGCCCCATTCGCACACCATTTTGCGCGCGATAGATGTTGACTTTTCGATATCGTTTCCGGCGCCGGTTGTATAATGATTGAAGATCAATTTTTCTGCGGCTCTACCACCTAAAGCGTAAGTGATGACCGCTTCCAAATATTCTCTTGAATAGGTATGTTTCTCATCTACAGGAAGATAACTTGTAACACCCAACGCTCTTCCGCGAGGAATGATCGTTACTTTATGAACCGGATCAGCTTCCGGCATTCTTTTAGCAACAAGCACGTGACCTATTTCGTGGTAAGCGGTAGTCTTCTTTTCTTTTTCAGAAATGATCATACTCTTTCTTTCCATTCCCATCATCACTTTGTCTTTTGCTTCCTCAAAGTCTTCCATATCAACTTTTGTTTTGTCTTTACGGGCTGCGAGTAAAGCAGCTTCGTTTACAAGATTAGCAATTTCAGCGCCGGCTAATCCGGGTGTTCCTTTGGCAAGCACCTGCAGATCAACATCACTCTTTAAAGGAATTTTTCTTGTATGAACTTTTAGAATTCCTTCTCTTCCTTTTACATCGGGTCTATCAACAACAATTTGTCTGTCAAATCTTCCCGGACGAAGCAACGCCGGGTCTAAAACATCCGGTCGGTTTGTAGCAGCAATAATGATAACACCACTGTTCTGCTCAAAGCCATCCATTTCAACTAAAAGTTGATTTAAAGTTTGTTCACGTTCATCATGTCCGCCGCCAAGTCCGGCGCCGCGTTGTCTACCTACAGCATCAATTTCATCAATAAAAATAATACAAGGAGCGTTCTTCTTCCCTTGTTCAAAAAGATCGCGCACACGGCTTGCGCCAACGCCGACGAACATTTCAACGAAGTCAGCGCCGCTGATTGAGAAGAAAGGAACACCGGCTTCACCGGCAACAGCTCTTGCGAGCAAAGTTTTTCCGGTTCCGGGAGGACCCAACAAAAGAACACCGCGTGGAATTTTTCCGCCGAGTTTTTGAAACTTTGCCGGTTCTTTAAGAAATTCAATAATTTCAAGTAATTCAACTTTGGCTTCATCGGCGCCTGCTACGTCTTTGAATGTAACACTGTTTTGCGATTGTCCGATAAGTTTTGCTTTGCTTTTACCGAAGCTGAAAATTCCTTTACCACCGCCCATACCGCCGCCGCCTTGCATTCTCTTCATAAAGAAAATCCATACAACGATGATGAGCACCCATGGGATCATTCCAACAAGCATATTAAGCCATTCGCTGGATTGTTTTTCAAAAGAATAATCAACTCCTTTTGCTTTCCAAATCACTTCCTGATCTTTTACAATCGGCTCCGGTAAATAGACAGAGAAGTTTCTTACTTTTACTTCTTTTTCGCCAACTTTCACCATCTCTTCGGCTTTCAATTCACCCTTGAAATAGTAGTCGTTGATATCAACTTTGGTGATAGAGGCGCGAAGAATTTTTTCTCCATCGAGCAGTTGTAAGTATTGAGGATAGTGGATCTCAACAGAGTTTGCCGTACCGGTTTTTAGAAGCTGCATAACGATAACGGCAGCAACAATTACGGCTCCCCATCCGAAAACCATGCGGATAATTTTTGACCAGTCGAAGTTATCGTCCGGTTTATTGGGTCCCGTGTTTTTGGGAATTTTCAAATTTTTATTTTCTTTATTTTCGTCCATTGTTAAACTTTTTTTGTTACTGATTTTCTTCTTTTAAAACAAAGATAGAACTTAAATTTCTATATTTTTGGGCATAATCCAATCCATATCCAATCACAAACTTGGAAGGAATTTCGAAGCCAATATAATCAATTTTGACATTATATTTTAGGCTGTTCGGCTTCAACAAAAGCGTTACCACCTTCATAGAAGCCGGATGATGCTCTTCGATAAGCTGCTCCATAAATCTTATTGAAAGCCCGGAATCGACGATGTCTTCGACAATAATTAAGTCGCGTCCGTTTACATCGCATGCCAAATCTTTTAACATTTTTACTTTACCGGAAGTGATTTTCTCGTCGCCGTAGCTTGATAGTCGCATGAAATCAACCTCACACGGGTTTGTATAATGCTTCAGGAGATCGCCCATAAACATGAACGCTCCGTTTAGAATGCCGAGAAAGATGGGAGTTTTACCCTGATAATCTTGCATCAATTCGGCGGCAACATCTTTTACGCGTTTCTGGATTTGTTCTTCTGTTAAAAAAGGAACAAATGTTTCATTTCCAACCTGGATATTTTCCATTATTTTATTTACACCTTACTTTGATAATTTTTTTTGTGTCTTTTGTAATTGCATAACGATTGTCTAATCTTCTTTTAATAACCCAAACAACTTCCGATTTGTTCAAAAGCAGAAGCTGATTTTCTTTTTCTTCCGTTGTTAATTTCAAATCGGTCAAGAATTTTGAAACACGTTTCGGCTTTGAATGTCCGAACGGATAAAAGGAATCTGCATTTTTCCATTTTCTGATAGAAAGAGGAAAACTCAAATTGTCTGCCGAAAGATATTCAACTCCCGGTTCGGAAGAAAAAACTAAACTTTTTTTAGAAACTTCTTTTATGATGATTGTTGTTCCCGCAACCGATTTTGTTCCATCTTTTTCTATAAAAATTTCTTTGTCAATCTCTGTTTGCTTTTTTTTTATGCTGATAAAAGACCTATCACGCAAAGCAATTAGATTACCGCTTAATTGAAAGGTTGCACCGGTTTTTTTGTTAAGAAGTCCGAGAACCCCTTCGATCGAATGAGCATTAACCTCAACAACTTTTCCGAGTGCGTGTGCGATAATGGCTTTCTGCAAAAAAAGATGCTTCGTTTCAAAAAGAGAAAGCGGGATTTTACAATCCCCTTTTTTATCAAATTGAATGAGTTTAAAACTTTCTTCTAAAATTGAATCCACAAAACGCAGAACATCTTTTACCGCCGAAGAAAAATTGAAGATTTTTTCATCTAATTTGGGATTGATCTCTTCTTTCAGATTTTTAACAATTTTATTCCGCAAATAATTCCGCTGAAAATCGTTCTGCTCGTTAGACGAATCAATTTGAGAAAGGATTTTTTTATTTTTTAAATAAGATAGAATTTCATCTTTCGTAATTCCAAGCAAAGGACGAATGAGGTTTCCCCGTTTTGCCGGGATACCGGAAGCGCCGTTTAGTCCGCTCCCTTTGATCAAATTCAAAAGAACCGTTTCGGTATTGTCCGATTGATGATGCGCCGTGGCGATTTTTGTGCAATTTTCTTTTTTAGCAACATCGGCGAAAAGTTTGTAACGGATTTCCCTTCCCGCTTCTTCCAACGAGAGTTTATTTTTCTGCGCGAACGCTTTAACATTTTTCTTTTTGATAACAATTTGAGTGTTCAGATCAGCACAGAACTTCCTGCAAAAGGATTCATCAGCATCCGCCTCTTTACCGCGTAAATTATGGTTAAGGTGCACTGCCAGAAGAGAAAGATTAAATTTCTTTTGGAATTTATTTAAGAATGAAAGAAGAAAAACGGAGTCTGCACCACCGCTGAATCCAACTAAGATTTTATCGTTTTTCGAAATTAATTTTTCTGCAGCAATGAACAAAAGAACTTTTTCTTCAACTGATTTCATTCAATATCCAAGTTCTTTCAGCCATTCTTCGGTCAACTTCGATTCACTTTCAATACCTAAAAATTTTGCAACGTATTTGCCGAGAATATCAAACTCAATATTGACCAAATCGCCCACTCTCTTTCCCGAAAAATTTGTCTCCTTCCATGTGTGAGGAATAATGGCTACCGCAAATGTATTTTCGCGAACTTCGGCAAGAGTAAGACTAATTCCTTCAACGGCAATTGAGCCAACGCGAACAATATATTTAGAAAAGTTTTCCGGAATTTTAATTCTTACTTCATGGCTTGCGGAAAGAGTTGTGAGTTCAATTATTTCGCCGGGAGTATCAACATGACCAAGCACAAAATGCCCGCCGAGTCTGGCGTTGGCTTGCAGAGAACGTTCGAGATTAATACGCTCACCATTCCGCAAAAAACCGAGTGTTGTTTTCTTCAGTGTTTCTTCAATCGTTTCAACAGTAAAACTATTTTTTGTGGTGTGCGTTACGGTTTGGCAAGCGCCGTTAATGTTCACGCTTTCACCGATGGTTAATTCGGGAGAAATTTTTTCTGCTTCAATTGTCAATCTCAGTCCATCTCCAAACTGAGTTTTTTGTTTTAAGATGCCAACTTCTTCAACTAAACCGGTAAACATATTATTTCCTTAAATTGAGTAAAAGATCGTCATCATATTTTTCAAAAGAATGAATGATCAATTTTCTTGCTTTGCTCATTTCTTTTATTCCAAAATCCGAGAGAAATTGAATACCGCTCCCGAGTAGCTTTGGCGCAATAAAGATCTGCATTTCGTCGAACAAATTTTCTTTTATGAAAGAATTATAAACTTTGGCTCCCCCTTCAACAAGAATTGAAGTAATTTTTTCATCACCAATTTTTTTCAAAACCGTTTTTAACCGGAAATGCCTCTGTTCATCAGTTCTTGCGAATAAAAGTTTTACTCCAAGTTCTTGCAAAGCTTTTGCTTTCGGCGAGTTCTTTTTTTCTACTGAAGAAACGAGCAAAACATTTTTTTCAGAATGAAAAATTTTCCGTTCTATACATGATTTCAATTGCGGATCAAGAATAATTCTCTTCGGATTTCTTCCTTCCACAAGTCGAACTGTTAATTGCGGATCGTCTTTATTTACGGTATTCGCACCGATCAAAACCGAATCGTATTCCGCACGGAGCTTGTGTACTTGTTTTCTTGACGCTGTTGAAGTTATCCATTTAGATTGATAGGATTCATCGGCAATTTTCCCGTCAAGTGTAATCGCTGACTTTAACGTAACGTAAGGAGTTTTTTTAGTGACATTTTTGAAAAAGAACTTATTTAATTCAACACATTCGTTTTCAAGAATGCCGACTTTAACTTCCACTCCATGCTCTTTCAACTTTTGGATCCCTTTTCCGCAAACAATGGGATTCATATCGAGTGTGCCAATTACAACTTTTTTAATTTTTCTTTCAAGGAGTGCATCAACACAAGGAGGAGTTTTACCGAAATGGGAACAGGGTTCTAAATTTACAAAAAGCGTTGCCCCTTCTACGTTTTCCGAAGCGCTGTTTACTGCATTTATCTCTGCATGCGCTTCACCGTACTTTTGATGATACCCCGCACCGATAATTTTTCCTTCTTTTACTAAAACGGCTCCTACTAAAGGATTGGGACTGACCGAGCCAATTCCTTTTTTAGCAATTTCGAGCGTTAGTTTTATGTAGGATTCATCGGTCACAAGTTTACTTTTATTTAACTGAAAGAATCTGAAACTCCATTAACCCGGCGGGAGCATTAATTTTTACAACTTCGCCAACCTTCTTCCCCATTAAACCTTGGCCAACCGGTGAAACAACTGCAATCTTTCCTGTTTGAAAATCTGCTTCTTCGGGAGAAACCAAATGATAGGCAAAAGTTTTATTTGTCTTTAAATTTTTTACTTCAACGTGAGAAAGAATGTGTACAACACCTTCTTCAAATTTAGATTCATCAACAACGCGCGCGCGCGAAAGAACATTTTGCAATTTGCTGATGCGGAGTTCGAACATTCCCTGTTCCTCTTTGGCGGCATCATATTCGGCATTTTCAGAAAGGTCACCATGCGACCGTGCTTCTGAAATTTTACCGGCAATTTCTTTTCTGCCGGATGTTTTCAATTCTTTTAATTCTTTCTCAAGTTCTATCAATCTTTCTTGAGTTAAATAGACAAAATTCGCTTCCGCCATGGGGACATTCTCGCTTTAGTTGAAACATTTAAAAAAAATTGCCACCGCTTTTAGCAGTGGCAATGCAAAATTAAAGAAATTAATGGCACATGTCAAGAAAAAGAAATTATTAGTTTCTCCAGCGCACAGATTGCTGGAATCCTGGATAAACGACTTGAATAGGATAAACTTGGTTGTGTTAGTAAATTTGCATCAATAAAAAATGAAATTATGAAAATAGCAGTATTGGTTTCCGGCGGCGTTGATAGCTCTGTTGCGCTTCAATTATTAAAGAATGAAGGACACGATGTTACCGCTTTCTATTTAAAAATCTGGCTCCAGGATGAGTTCTCTTTCCTTGGCGATTGTCCCTGGGAAGAAGACCTGGAATTTGTGCGTAAAGTCTGCGAACAGACAGATGTTCCGCTTGAAGTTCTCTCACTTCAAAATGAATATTGGGATAAAGTTGTTTCGTACACCATTAGCGAAATAAAAGAAGGACGCACACCAAACCCCGATATGTTTTGCAACCGGTTAATTAAGTTCGGTGAGTTTTACGACAAGATCGATAAAAGTTTTGAGAAAGTCGCTTCCGGGCATTATGCGAATATTTCGTACGAGCACGAAAAGTATCATTTAAAACGCTCTCCTGATCCAATCAAAGATCAAACTTATTTTCTCGCATACTTGACTCAACAGCAACTATCGCGAGCGCTCTTTCCAATTGGCAAATATGAGAAAAAAGAAATCCGGAAAATCGCCGCCGAATACGATCTTGCTAATCAAACACGGAAAGACAGCCAGGGAATTTGCTTCCTTGGACAAATAAAATTTTCCGAATTTATTAAGCATCATCTTGGCGAACTTCCCGGAGACATTATTGAAATGGAAACGGGAAAAGTTCTCGGCAAACATCCCGGTTATTATTATTTTACAATTGGACAGCGAAGCGGGTTGGGATTAAGCGGTGGTCCCTGGTTTGTTGTTGAAAAGAATATTGCGGAGAATAAAATCCTTATTTCAAAAAATGTCGAGTTAATTGAAAAAGAAAAAAATCATTTTACAGTAACTAATTTTAATTGGATAAATGAAGTTCCCGCGAAAGAAAATCTTTTAGTAAAAATTAGGCATGGCGAACATTTTTTCAATTGTTCGCTTAAATTTCAAAATGATAATCTTGCCGAAGTAACGATTGACCGCCCGGACAGAGGGATCGCTACAGGACAATTTGCCGTATTCTACGACGGCGAATATTGCCTTGGCGGCGGAGTGATTTGTTAAAACTTGATCAAAAAAATAATCCGTTTTTAATCTCAATTACCTCACCAAAGTAATTTTGTTCTTTAGTTTACTGATTGATGCCTGATCCGTTTTTATTTTCACATACTTTCCGCGCAGCCACAACTGCGTTTGATCTTGATAATGCTTGCTAAGCGGATGACCGGATTCACCGGTTGGCAGAACCAAATAAAATTCATCCGGATAAGCAAAATCATAAATGTACCGCATCGATGGTCCAAGATGATTTTCGTACTCTTTGTGTTGAAACGCTCTAACATTTCCGCGGTAATCATTAAAAGTATATTCAGTGTTAAACAAGGTTGTCCCGTCACCGCCAATTCCAAAAGGACCAATATCAACGATGCCGTCAATAAACTTATTCTCACCGCTAAAAAAATGTTTAAATGTTAACGTGTGGAGTTTTCCCCACTGCCATTGATTGATATCGGTTCCCATTTTCGTTTCAAGATCAGTTAAAGCGTCGCTCAAACTTTTTCTAATGATCTCATCGCGCGTTTCAATTTTCGTAGTTGTTTTATTATCATAAATTGTTGAAGTGTTTTCAGTTATAATTCTTTGCACAACTCTATACGGAACATTCGGTACGAAAAGAAATTCATTATACAAATCGTACCCGAGATCGTCTTCAAAAGTATTTTTTAAAAGATGAGTGAGAAAAACGGCGTAGATAGCCGGAGCTTGATAGAACGCATCGAACTTGCCGTCCCATTCTTTAAATAGCTGAAGCGCTTCAGTAAGATTTTTATCTTTAACTTTTTTCCCCTCGAATGCCTGTAGAATATATTTTGTAATGTTTTTTGCGTATGGAGAAATAAAATCAGTTTGATAATGTTCAAAGTCTTCAGTTGAATGCCTTTCTTTCGCGGTCAACAATTCGGTAATCCGTTCAATACGAGAGGAAGGCTCCCACAAATTCGAAATATGATACGGAAAGTTCTTTATCGTTTTGTTATTTGCGGAGGCAATAAAATTTTGCGGCGGATTAAATAGCGACGGCATTTGTTCAAAAGGAACAAAACCTTTCCAATCATGCTCGGAAGTCGTTCCATCAAAAACAAAGGTTGGAGAATTTGAAGAACGAATGGGAAGTTTAGCAGCGCAAAGATAACCAATGTTCCCTTTCACATCGGCGTAAACAAAATTTTGCCCCGGCACCGTAAAGTTTGACACTGCAGTTTTAAAAGTTGACCAATCCGCAGCTTTGTTCACGGAGTAAAAAGCATAAAACTCATCGCTTACCTCATTGCCTGTCCACCGCATGCTGATGTTCAAATTTTTATCGAGCGAATTTGGATACATCGCATTGAAGGCGTGAATATTGGAGATTATCGGACCACGGTGAGTTTCTTTTATTTCAACCGAAGCATCCGGTTCATCTTTTACTTTTATTTTTTCAGTTCTGAACTTTAAATTGCGCCATACATTATCGCAGAAATATTTCTTTCCGGTCGGGTCAAGTTTTTCAAAATAGAAATCGGCATCATCAGCCATAACGTTGGTGAGCACCCACGAAATATTTTTATTCTTTCCGATCACCACAGCCGGAACACCGGGAAGCGTAACACCATCAACATGGAAGTCTCCGGCTCGGATAACTGCCGCATACCACTTGCCCGGAGCCGTGAATGCGAGATGAGGATCGTTGGCGATAATTGTTTTACCGCTTTGCGATTTTTCTTTATTCACCACCCAATTATTTGAACCGATGTGTGTTCCCGTGAAACCGGTAAAATCTTTGTAGGCGCGATTAACATCCACGAACGCCATATTTATTTTCGGTTCTTTTGAAAGAGAAGAGGGAATAATCGTCGGTGCATTCTCGGGAAAGTCGGGTAAGATAAATTTTGCTTTTGCTTCGCCAAGCTGTTGGACAAGTTTCGTAAATATTATATCCGTCCACCAACTGATATTTAATTCCCAGGCCATTAAACGAATGATCATCAGACTATGAACCGGCTTCCATTCGTATGGATCATATTTTAAAACATCAAATTCGATGGGAAGTTTTTTATGGAATTTCTTTATGAAATAATTTACGCCGTCTGCATAAGCGGAAAGCATTTTCTTTGTCTCGGGATGAGCGGCTTGAAACATTTTTTCCGCGGTTTGTTTAATCCCCACAGTTAAAAACATTTTATCGAACGCCAAAGTTTTGCTTCCGAAAACTTCGCTCAATCTTCCGGCGCCTGCACGGCGAATGAAATCCATCTGGAACAACCTTTCGCGCGCATGAAGAAAACCAAGTGCGAACGCTGCGCTTTCTTCGCTATCGGTAACAATGTAGGGAGTCGCTAACGAATCAAAATAAATTTCTACATCACTTCGAATTTTTTCTGCCTGGTATTCTCCGTTATATTCGGGAAGTGAAGCGTATAACATTTGCCGGAAGAAATAACCTGCAATAAGAAGAATAATGACAAGAGAAACGACAGAACCTAAAAGAATTTTTGCCCAAGGTTTCATATGCGTTAAATGTTTGGTGAAAGATGCTGCAATTTTAACAAGAAAAGATTAAAAACCAAAGTTTGTAGGTCGAAACTCTGTTTCGACCAAAAGAAAAATTTATATAGAAGCCGGATGGACGATTTGGAAGGATCGCCCTACTTTTGCAACGATCTTCTCATCTGCACCAGTACCGCACCAATTGCAGCTATTCCCATTCCGATTCCCTCTTGAATCGTTATGGCTTCTCCTAAAAAAAACCAGGCAAGTCCGGCAATTTGGATAAGCATTGTTCCGTTGATAATGCTCGATTCCATTGCCGTGAGTGAGCGAAGAGTTAAATTCCACAACGTGAATGCAAAAGCCGTATTGATTCCCGCAAGCCAAAATAAGAAAAGCCAATTTTTCAAACTAAGCGCTGGAAATCCATTAAGTCCAAAACCGGTCAGGATCAAAATGATTGCTCCGATTCCCATGCTGATAAAAGTTATCACTAATGGACTAATATCTTTCTTCCGGTTTATATCGCGCCCGATAATTGCAGACCCGGCATTAGCCAACACGCCACCAAGCATAATCACCAAACCAAGTCCTTTGTTTCCAATTAATGCTACGGGGAAAAAGTAAGTTACAATTCCTACAATAAATAATGCTGAACCAATCCACTGAAGTATGGATGGCTTTTCCTTTAAAAGAAAGATGCCCGCAATTGCCACGATAATAGGTGTGAAGTTGAGCAATAAACTCACGGTAACGGAAGGCAGCAGAGACAAACCTAAAAACTGCGCCCCTTGAGTAAAGGTGTAAAAAACTAAGCCGAGAAGAGTGAGTTTTTTCCATTGAGAAGTACTCAACTTTTTTATCTCGGTTAGATACTTTTTCTTCAAGACAAATGGAATGAAGATAATGAACGCAATAATATAGCGGAGCCCGGCATACGTTACCGGCGGGATATCGACCAATCCCCATTTGATAATTATAAACGAAGTTGACCAGAGAAAGGTTACAAGCAGCGCTTGCAAGATTGGGATGATATGATTGCTTTTATTCCTAATTCCTAATTCCTAATTTTTAATTTCTCTCTAAGGCACAATTTCAATCTCCGTCCCCATCGGAACATTATAAAAAAGTTCTTCGATCTCCGAATTTGTAAGAGCCATGCATCCAGCAGTCCAATCTTTGAAACGTTGAAATTTGCCGATGAATCCGTACCCATTCGGCAATCCGTGAATTTTAATTTCTCCGCCGGGTGATTTCCCAAGCTTCGTCGCATAAAGACTATCTGCTTCATTTGGATAAGAAACCGCAAGGTTCAAATGATAGTCGCTGTTTGGATTTCGATCGTTTATGGTATAAACGCCTTCGGGAGTTTTGTTGTCTCCTTCAAATTCTTTTTTGCCAACTGGAACACCGCCGAGTGATATTTTATAGGTTTTTAACGCTTCCCCTTTTGAAAATACCGTTAATTCTCTTTTGTGTTTAACCACCAAAATTTTATCGATCTTTTTTGAGGTGTCCAATTTTTTTTCAGGGAAGAAATAGTAACCGAGAATGATAACAAACAGCGAAAGTATTCCATATAAAAATATTTTTTTCATCAGGAACATCAATGATTTGTTTATAAATGAAGTTTATAATTTTCCATTTAAGGTACATTTAAAATTACAAAAAACTTTTTAATCAGCATCTTATTTCAATTCAGCTAAGGAAAAACCGTCCAATAGGTAAATAATACTTGACAATATGTCAAGTTTACCTTACATTTGCTGTGTAAAATTTTGTCGAATTATTTAAAAGAGTCCACTATCAAAACTTCTTTAAGAAAATATCGCTTTGAAAATGGAGAGCTTAGCCAGCAGCAGCTTGCTGATACCGTAAAAGTTTCCAGGCAAACCATCGTAGCCATAGAGAGAGGTGATTATAACCTGTCTGTTAAACTTGCTTTGCAATTAGCCCGCAAATTAAATACAACTGTAGAAAATTTATTTCAACTTGAGGAGAAAGACCATGCTTAAAAAAGATCCCATCTTTTGGTTCGCAACTTCTATTTTCATTGTAGGAGTTATCATTTTTGGTGTAACACAAAATCAGTTATGGCTTTTTTTATTGGTTGGATCATATTTACTTAGACCAACTCTGGCTTCACTTAACATTGCAAAATCTCTTGTTGATGAACGCCAAATGAGCATTCAATACCGCTCCGGAAATATTGCATTTGCGGTAATGATAATTGGTTGCATCATTATGTCGGTTTACCAAAGCAATAAAGGTGATCATAGCTGGGAGTTATTCAATTCAATTGTAATTATCGGTTTGGCGGCAAAAGCATTGTCGAATGTATTTTTAATCGGCAATTACCGTGAATCGGGAACAAAAATAATTATGGGGGTCGGTTTGATGTTGGTATTGTTTGTTTCATTAGAAAATGGATTTTCAGTTGGGATGTTAATTGAATCAGCTCCGTTTTGGGGAATTGTAGGAATTGGATGGTTATCCAAAAAATTTCCGCGAGCAATCGGCGGAGTGGTGCTCGGAATAACGGTCATACTTTTAATTTTAATTCTTTCAAAAGGTTTTATCATAGGGCAAATTATTACAGCGGTTGTTGTAACGGTTCCATTAGTAACTGCCGGGGTTAGTCTTATTGTTGGTGATAGGATTGATATAGATCCAAATGCTGATGTTCTTGAATAATTCTTTAGTTGTTAATTTCAAAATTATAAATGGAGTAGTTATGTCTTCTCTAAAAAGTTCATGTTTAATTTCTTTTTTCGGTGTACTTCTTCTGGGATTTTTCTTTAGTTCAGGGATACAAACGAATGCCCAAACAAAACTTCGCATCGGAGTTTTTGATTCGAGAGCGGTTGCAGTAGCTTTTTACAATTCTAAATTCTCAACCAATCAACAAATTTTTGCTTCCTTAGGTACGCGGATGAAAGAAGCAAAAGAAAAAGACGATAAGGATGCCATTGCCAAAATTGAGCGAGAGGCGTCTCTGCGGCAAGTAATGATGCATGAGCAAGGCTTCGGGAGAGGGTCCATCAATAATGTCACTGGGGCTATAAAAGATAAATTGGCTCAACTTGCAAAAAGTGAAAACCTTTCCGTCATCGTTTCAAAGTGGGAATTGGTTTTCAGCAGTGCCGATGTTGTTTCGATTGATGTAACTGAAAAGATCGTTGATTTCTTTGAGCCAAACGAAAAAATAAAATCAATGATGAAAGAGATTATGGAATCTGAACCATTAAAAGATGCTTTTCTAATCAATGATTAACGAGAAGTTTCCTGATTTGAAATTTGCGAACATGATCAATGGAGCAGCGAAAAAAGACTTTCCATATAAATTTATTTTTCACCTGCTCCAAAGAATTTTTATAACTCAAAACTACGGTTACTTCTATGAAAAAATTACTTCTGCTTTTTCTTCTCTTACAGCTTAATTATTTAAACGATCTGTTCGCTCAGGATACGGTAAGAAATGCAACATCATTGAATTTCCCCTCCCATAATTACGGGATCAGTTTTGGCAACTCGTATCGCTTTAATGGCATTCGAATAAATTTTGCCGATGAAAATGTTGAAATGATCAATGGTTTGAATTTAACTCTTTGGTTTAAGATGTTCCGGAACAAAGAGTCTGTTGTTAACGGCATCAGCGTCGGAGTAATCCCAACCGGCGGAACTATGCGAGGTGTTAATATTGGACTGCTTGGCGTAGGTGGTGCACATGATTTATATGGATTTAATCTCAGCGGAATTGTAGTTGGCGGAAGCGGCTATATGAACGGATTGACAATCAGCGGCTTATTAACAATGGCTGATGGTCCCGAATCTTCTATAAACGGGATCGCTTTATCGGGTTTAGGCATTGGAGCAAGAAAAGCTATCAATGGTTTGGCTGTTGCAGGATTAGCTGTTGGTACTGATGGAGATATAAACGGAGTTGCTTCCAGTCTGGCATACGTTTCAAGTGAAAAGAATTTTATAGGGATAGCGGTTACTGCAGGATATCTAGAATCTTCTGCATTTCACGGAATAGCACTTGCCGGTTATTCGAAAACCACTAAAATGAATGGATTATCTATTGCATTATTCAATAGCTCAAACGAACTTCACGGCGTTCAATTAGGAATATTAAATTACGCGGGGAATAATCCGGTAGGACTAAAATGGTTGCCGCTTATTAATGGGCATTTCTAAAGTTTCAAACTAATCACCCTACCTCTGAAGTACACCCACCCACTCTAAAACAGAGATGCCGGAGCTTTTTGCTTCGATGTCCGGGCAAATTGATTAACGATCTGGAAACATCAAAACTATCTCTTAAAAAAACACAACTTTTGTCGTGAACTATTTGAAGACATACAAAAAACAACTAACTTGAGTTCATCAGTTTTCAATGGAATCAACTACGAGTTCTAGATTATATTTAATAAAACTAGTTAAATATTTATTAAGGATGATAAAATGAAATTCAGAAAATTTACAAATCTATTCAGTTTACTAATTGTTTGTCTCTTTGCATTTATCGCTATCTCATGTAAAGAAGAAAATTCATCACCTACCGCACCACAAAACAAAATATTAAATGCAGAGACCATTGAAAAGCTGCAAGCTGCCGCCGATAAAATAATGATGAACAAGCAAACACCCGGCATAATGGCATATATCAGCGTAGAAGGGGAAGGTGAATTATATATAACTCGCGGCGTCTCAAATTTAGTTACAAGCGAACCGATGAATGTTAATGCCTATTTTAGAATTGGAAGCATTACAAAAACATTTACTTCGGAAGCTGTGCTTATATTGGCAGACGAAGGCAGAATTGATCTGGACAAATCAATCTCTTCTTATCTGCCCGATCTAAAAATTCCAAGCGGCGATAAAATCACTATTCGAATGCTCGGGAATATGACCAGCGGATTGTTCGACTACACAAGTGATATGAATTTTTGGAATGCTTTAAATAATTCGAATGGACAGGCAATCTTCACTCCGGAACAACTACTGGATATTTCCTTCGCTCACCCCATACAGTTTGAACCGGGCACAAAATACAATTACTGCAATACCAATTATATTTTGTTGGGTTTATTAATCAAAAAAGTAACCGGGAAAGAGGTAGTAGATGTTTTTAATGAAAAAATGTTTCAACCGTTGGGAATGAAAAACACATTATGGCCAAATACAAGTTACCTGCCTTATCCATATAATCATGGCTATGTCTCTTTAGTGGATGTTACAAACTGGAGCCCGTCAGGTGGAGGCGCAGCGGGTATACTTATCTCGAATTTCTCCGACCTGAAAATATGGGCTAAAGAATTGAACGAAAGGAACCTGCTTTCAAATAAAATGAAAAATGAAAGAATTGCGTGGATTGCTACTACATTTCCAGGCTTTGACTCGGGATTTGGTCTCGAAAAGTACAATGAATGGGTGGGAAAGGATGGCTCAATTCCTGGTTATAACGCCGAAGTATGGTACTATCCAAGTAAAAAAATTACAATGATTATTAATTCGAATTCATGGGATGGCGATCCTGCACTCACAACATTTTTTTCTTTTGTTGACATCTTAACTCCGACTAAATAAACCGACTTGCTGAAAGATCATTAAATACTAAATGAAGGAAATAAAATGAAATTCTGGAAATCCACAAATCAGTTCAGTTTACTAATTGTTTGCCTCTTTGCTTTTATCGCTATCTCATGTAAAGAATCTTCAATACCTACCGAATCAACAAACAAAATTTTAAATGCAGAGACCATCGAAAAGCTACAAGCTGCCGCAGATAAAGTAATGATGGAAAACCAAACACCGGGCATGATGGCTTATATAAGTGTCGATGGAGAAGGTGAAGGGATATACATCACGCGGGGCGTAAGCAATCTAACTACCAGCGAACCGATGAATATTAATAATTATTTTAGAATAGGAAGCATTACTAAAACATTTACTACCGAGGCAGTTTTAATATTGGTAGACGAAGGCAAAATTGATTTGAATAAACCAATCTCTTTTTATTTGCCCGAATTAAACATTCCAAGTGGTGATAAAATTACAATTCCGATGCTCGCAAATATGAGCAGCGGTTTATTCGACTATAGCAGTGATATGAATTTATGGACTCCGTACATAAATTCAAACGAGGAAAAAGTTTTCACACCGGAAGAATTATTAGTTCTCTCTTTCAGTCATCCTCTGCTTTTTGAACCCGGTACGGAATACAATTACTGTAATGCCAATACTGTTTTATTGGGATTATTAATTAAAAAAGTAACAGGAAAAGAAGTAAGAGATGTTTTTAGTGAAAAAATTCTTCAACCATTAGGAATGAAAAACACGTTCTGGCCTATTACGAACTACTTGCCTTATCCATATAATCACGGTTATACATCTCTTTTAACAGGCTCTTTAATCGAATCAACAAATTGGAACACATCATGGGCAGATGCCGCAGGTATTCTTATTTCCAATATCTCCGACATGAAAATATGGACTAAAGAATTGTATGATAGAAAACTGCTTTCAGATAAAATGAAGAGTGAAAGATTTGCATGGATTGATGATATCCCAGGAATTAAATACTCTGGTTTTGGAGTTGAAAAGGTTTTTGATTGGATTGGAAAGTCTGGTTCTATATTTGGCTATAACAGCGAGGCATGGTACAATCCGGTAAAGAAAATCACAATTATTATAAATACGAATTCGAACGACGGCTTGCCCGCAGACAATGTATTTGCATCATTCATTGACATCTTAACTCCGTATAAATAAATAACCGAATTGAGATTGTTTTTTTAAGGGGAAAAATACCATAATGTAGTAATGCTTAATTGTTCTAGTAATCAGATTCAGGCTGTCGAAGATATTATTGATTGTTATCTTTCTTTGTGAAAAATTTTTCTGTGGTCAAGGATCATTCCTTGACCATTGCTAAATAAACCGGACTCATTCCCGTATAAATTTGAAGAATGCTCTGATAATAAGTTATACAATTTCCGTTGTGGTTCTGGATAGCTAAAAAAAGAGATATATTAGATAATTCACCCACTTCAAAATAAAGATGCCGGAGCTTTTTGCTGCGATGTCCGAGTAAATTGCTCCTCGTTCGGAGTAATTTAGTGCGCGATCTCACCTTTTTGTCGAGACGTCTTACCTTTTTGCTGGGACAACTCACTTTTTTACTGAGACAACTCACCTTTTTCTAGAGATGACTCATCTTTTTGCCGAGATAACTCAATTTTGAAGTACCCCCTCCCACTTGATTACCGGGTTAATTCACCTTTTTGCTCAATGAGTTTCCCTTTTTGCCGAATTCATTCAGCCCGGAAGTGAATTAACTTATCTTCTTGCCGAATGAGTTCGCCTTTCGGGTGAATTGACCCTCCTTTTTACCGAATGAGTTTCCCATTTTATCGAATGAGTTCAGCTTTTTGGTGAATTAACTCTACTTTGACCCGAATTAACTCACCATTTTGTCGAACTCATTCGTCTTGCAACTGAATCGATTCATATTTGAGGTGAGTGAATTAAACTTTTTGCTCAGTTAGTTTGTAAAATGGATGAAAGAAAGGGGTTTTTAATGAATTGAGTTATGAATAAACTGGAAAGTGAAGTTCAAATTAGTTTTGTGGTATGTTTTTTATCTCGCTTTTGGGTTACCACTACCCCGAAAAGACAGTAATAGTATTGTCACCTTTCTTTGTTAAGAAAAGGGACGTTAAAACTGAGACAACACAATAACCAAAATAAAAACCAAATTCTTTTTTTTAGATACATAATGCCTTCCTTATTCATCTTTATGAATTTGTTTATTAAATATCAACCTTGTATGCTAATTAACACGCTAAGACTGTTTACAGTTCGCTTGTTACTGTTTAACATAATCACAAATGATTTTCCATTGATCAATTTCCATTAGTTGATTTTTATTTGCAATCGCAATTGTTTTCTTCGTCTTAGAATCGATAAAACTAATTTTGTCGATTTCCGTCACAAACAATAGTTCGTTCTTTTTCATTTTAATTGGTTTTATCTTTTTGTTGAATACATAAATTTGTATTTGCTCGGGAGAAATTATTAGTTCTTCTATTTCCTTAGTCGCAAGTTTGATTAAATAGAAACTACATATACACCAACTATTATCATTATAAATGATAATACCAAAGGAATATGGCCCTGTGACATAAAATAAAATAGAATTATTCCAAAAATAATTGAAAAATAAGTAAATATTTTTCTTCTTGATTCATTTTGAAATTTCACAATTTCCATTTTTACCTCTTTTACTTTTGAGAAAATTTTAGTTATGGTTCAATCTGGCTATACAACATATTTTATTTCAAGAAAGTGTTTTTTCTGTGGTCAAGAAATCTCAATGCTTCCACAACTCCCTATCCAAACTTCTGTACTGTATCGCTTCGCTTACGTGCTGCGGTAAAATGTTTTCAGACTTTTCAAGATCAGCGATGGTGCGGCTTACTTTTAGAATATTTATGATAGGCTGGATTGATTTGTTAAGTAGTGTTTCAAATAAATGTAACTTTTATTTTATCTTTTACTTTATTAAAATCCTTATCCATCGTGATTATTTCCAATCCATGTTCTTCAGCAATCTTAAACTGGTAAACATCATCAAAATCTAAACCTGTATTCAATTTGGCATCCGCCAAATTTTTATAACTATCTTTTGATAATGTAATAATTTCAACTTTAGGAACTACATCAACTGAAAACTTTTGAAAAATATCTTCTTTACCATTTCTAAATAAAATAACTCCAATAGAGTGTAATGAAAAATCCGAAAGATAGAGACTGCCAACATTTGCATCTAAAGTTTGCTTACAAATATCTTTTTTTTCTTGAGATAGCAGCACCTCTAAAAATATATTAGTATCCACGAGGTACATCATCGCCATTCCATCGCTTTATGCTGCAATTCAACCGAAGTATATTTTTCTTTTAAATCGGATAATCCACCCTCCCAATCAAATTTTAATTTTTCCTTCTTTCCTCCCTTATACTGTTTCATAATTAAAAAATCAATGTAGTCAAACACTTCTTTTTTTAATTCTTCCGATAATTCTTCTAATTTAGTTTGAATCAATTGAGTCTCCATCATATCATCTCCATCTTTGAAAAAGATTCCTTTTTTCTTAATAATTACGACAATCGAAATTAGAAAGGTTTTTATAGATAACCAAAACTTTTTTGATCTCAATCCGCCTCTGGTGGAAAGGATTAACGATTTTTGATTTTAGAAGTTTTGAAAAATCAAAAATCGCTATTCGTTATTCCTTGTTCGTAAATCTTTCTCTAATGGTTACACACTTTCAATGCTTCCACAACTCTCTATCCAGACTTCTGTATTGTATCGCTTCGCTTACGTGCTGCGGTAAAATGTTTTCAGACTTTTCAAGGTCAGCGATAGTGCGGCTTACTTTTAGGATTCTATCATAAGCGCGGGCGGAGAGTCCAAGTTTTGTCATCGCCATTTTTAATAACTCGGCGCTAGCAGTATCCAATTTACAAAACTGCCGCACTTCCTTTGAACCCATATCGGCGTTGTTGTAAATTCCCTTTAATCCCGCAAAGCGTTTTAACTGCACATCGCGTGCAGCAATTACTCTGTCTCTAATTTCTTTCGAACATTCTCCGTTATGTGTGGAAGAAAGTTCGCGGTATTTTACAGCGGGCACTTCGATGTGAATATCAATTCTATCCAACAACGGACCGGAGATTTTCGCCATATATTTTTGTATTTGCTGCTGTCCGCACGTGCATTCTTTATTCGGATCGGTGTAATAACCGCATGGACACGGGTTCATCGCCGCCGCCAACATAAAATTTGCCGGAAACTCCAGCGACATTTTAGAACGGCTGACAGTAACTTTCGCGTCTTCCAAAGGCTGGCGCATTACTTCCAAAACATTTTTAGGGAATTCTGGAAGTTCATCCAAAAACAAAACTCCGTGATGCGCAAATGATATTTCACCCGGACGCGGGAACGAACCGCCGCCAACCAACGCCGCATCGGAAACCGTGTGGTGTGGGCTGCGGAATGGTCGCTCCGTTATCAACGCAAATTCTTTGTTCAGTATTCCCGCCACCGAATGAATTTTTGTAGTCTCAAGCGCTTCGTTAAACGTAAGCGGCGGAAGGATAGAGGGAATTCTTTTAGCAAGCATACTTTTGCCGGAACCGGGAGGACCGATCATTATGATATTGTGCGCTCCGGCTGCCGCAACTTCCAACGCGCGTTTAACATTTTCTTGTCCCTTCACATCGGAAAAATCGAGTTGGTAATGATTTACTTTCGAGAAGACTTCTTCCTTGCTTGTGTAAATTGGTTTCCTATCAGATTCTCCATTCAAGAACTGCACAACCTCAAAAAGATTTTCCATTCCGTACACATCAATTCCATTCACTATTGAAGCCTCTTTAACGGAATCTAAAGGAAGAATGATCTTTTTCTTCCCTTGTTTTTTTGCTTCAACGGTTATCGGCAGCGCGCCTTTAATTGGACGAAGCGAACCGTCAAGCGCTAACTCTCCAAGGATTACGGTTTCATCAAGCAGTGTTGGTTCAACTTTTTCTAACGAAGTTAAAATGCCGATGGCAATAGGTAGGTCGAATGAACTTCCTTCCTTTTTAATATCTGCGGGAGCTAAGTTGATGGTGATTTTTTTGATGGGGAACTCGAAACCGGAATTCTTTATCGCCGAGATAACCCGCTCGCGGCTTTCTTTTATTGCACTGTCGGGAAGACCGACAATGATAAATCCCGGAATGCCCCGCTCACTGTGTGTTTCAACTTCAACTAAGTAAGCATCAATTCCGATTGTCGCTGATGAGAAAACTTTTGAAAGCATAATTTCCCTCTTTCGTTTAAAATGCAAAAGGTTCACGTTTTACTTGTGAACCTTTTATTTTATTATTTGAACTGTCGTACAAAATTTATTCTGTCTTGCAGCCTGCTTACGGGCGTTAGCAGTTTGTCTTTCCCGTAAATTGCATCTGCTCTATTTGTGAAAGCAAGTTCGTAATCTTTACTCATCAATATAGCTTCTTCGGGACAAACCTCTTCGCAGAAGCCGCAGAAAATACATCGCAGCATATTTATCTCAAATTTTTCGGGATAACGTTCTTTTTCATTCTCCGTTTCCGCTGCTTGAACTTCAATTGCAAGAGCGGGACACACACGCGAACACAATCCGCAAGCCACACACCGTTCTTGACCGTTTTCTTCCACGGCTAAAACCGGTCTGCCGCGATAAGACGCCGGTGGATCAAATTTTACTTCGGGATATTGCATCGTAAACTTCGGTTTGAACATATTCTTTAAAGTCAGTCCTAAACCTTTTGCAATTTCGGTTATGTAAATTCTTTGTCCGAAGGATAAATCTTTTAGTCTATTTTTCTTAGCCATGCTGTCTCCGAATCTTTATAAAATCATTGCTAAAATTGCTACCCAGAGCAAATTTAAAAGTGAAAGCGGGAACATTACTTTCCAGCCGATATTCATCAATTGATCATAACGGAAACGCGGGATTGACCAGCGCACCCAAATAAAGAAGAACATAATGAATACTAATTTGAAAATGAATGCACCAACTTGCAGAATTACAACCCATCCGGCTGAAAGATTTAATAATTCCAAATAAGGAATTTGCCAGCCGCCAAGATACAACGTAACAATAAGCGCACTCGAAATAATCATGTTCGCGTATTCGGATAAAAAGAATGCTGCGAATTTCATGCTGCTGTATTCTGTGTGATAACCTCCGACAAGTTCAGGCTCGGCTTCAGGTAAATCAAAAGGTAGGCGGTTGGTTTCAGCAAATGCAGAAACAAGAAATGTTATAAATCCAATTGGTTGAAGAATGATATTCCACATCCAGCCGGACTGTGCATTTACAATTGCTATCGGGCGAAGCGACTCAGCTAAAAGAATTACTCCGGCTACCGAAAATCCCATTGAAATTTCGTACGAGATCATTTGCGCAGAAGAACGGATTCCGCCTAACAAAGAATATTTACTGCCGGACGACCAGCCTGAAAAAGTAATTGCGTAAACTCCGACAGAGGTTAATGCTAAAACATAAAGTATCCCGATGTTTACATCGGCGACAACAAAAGAAAACACTTTTCCAAAAGCCGTGAACGAAGGACCGACCGGCAACACCGCAAACGTGCTGAACGCTACAAACAACGCTATCATCGGTGCGAGTGTGTGCATTTGTTTATTTGCAGCGGTTGGAACGATATCTTCTTTTAAAAGAAGTTTTAAAACATCTGCAAACGGTTGAAAAATTCCGGCTGGACCAACGCGGTTTGGACCAATTCTGTTCTGCGCCCATGCGGCAATTTTTCTTTCAAAATAAACTAAGTAAGAAACCGTTAACAGCATTACCACTGCGATAACAATTATCTTAATTAGCGAAACAATTATTAATTCTAAAATTCCCATAAAAAAGTCTTCCTTTAAATTGTCACTTTTTTCTTAACGGTTTCTGTTTTTAATTGAACTCCGTTTTCACCGACAACATCATAATCTAAACCGGTGAACAAAGGATTTGTATGAGCGATCTCATTAAAGATTTCTTCAGCCATCGTGAACTTATATTTTGTTCCGAAGGCACTCGCTAAACCGGAAATAATTTTCCAGGTTGGTCTTGCGTCGTTCTTTTTAGCTTTTCCCCAACTGTCAAAGTCGGTTCCAAATTTATCCCAGCGGCTTTGCGACATACCATCAAGACTTCTTTCCATTTCAATAGTTGTAACAGCAGGACGAATGCGTTGGATTCTTCCTTGAAAATTTATCCACGTTCCGTTCTTCTCGGCATACGTTGAAGCCGGAAAAACAACATTCGCAAATGAAGTTGACGCATCAAAGTTTGTTGAGATGGTAACAAGAAAATCTAATTTAGAGAGGATCTTTTCAAAAGCAGGATTCCAGCCGATCAAATCTTCTTCAATTAAAATAAGCGCTTTAATTCTTCCGGACTCGATGTGTGAGATAATTTCATCGAACTTTAATCCTCCGCCGGAGGCGGACTTCCCCGGTTCAACGCCCATCAACTCAAAGCCTTTTGCGTTTGTTGCTTTATCTTCTCGAATTAAAATTGCGTCGCCGCTTCCCGCAACAACTTTACGAACGAAGTCAAAATTTTTCATATTTAAAGTTGAACGAACAAATTTTGAAACGAGATAAGTGTCTTCAACGGTTAATGAAGAGGAAGCTAATGCGGCAATTTCATCTTTAGCAAAACTTTTTAGTTCGGATAACGTTTTTGCGTACGCTTCATCCCAGCCGCATTTAATCAACTGCCCTTCTTTTCTAAGATGCGGACCGCTTACTCTGTCATTCGCGTTAACATGTTTGAAAGTATTCAATCTTCCGTTGTCGCACATCCAGAAACTATTTACATCTTCATTTTGCCGGGGAGTTATGCGAAGCACTTCGTTGTTGCGCGTCCACAGATCAATGTTGCAGCCGCGTGCGCAGCCGGAACAAATGGTTTTAGTAGGAGCCATTTCCCATACACGGGATTTAAAACGAAAATCTCTATTCGTTAATGCGCCAACGGGACAAATATCGGTAACATTCATTGAGTAAGGATTTTCTAATTTCTTTCCGGGGAAAGTAGTAATGGTTACACGGTCGCCGCGTTTGATGAAAGTTAATTCTTTTTCCCCCACTATTTCATCACAGAAGCGGATGCAGCGCGAACATGAAATACAACGTTCACCGTCGAACATTACATTTGGTCCAAGCTCAATACGTTTCTCTTTATGATTTTTTTCTTCGGTAAATCTGCTTTCGCCAACGCTGTGTTGATACGTGTAATCTTGAAGTTTGCACTCACCGGCTTCATCGCAGATCGGGCAGTCAAGCGGATGATTAATCAAAATAAATTCCATAACCGCATTACGTGCAGCAATAACTTTTTCAGATTGAGTTTGAACAACCATTCCTTCCGTTGCAGTTGTTGAGCAGGAAATAACTAACTTCGGCATTTTTTCAATTTCAACTAAACAGAGACGGCAATTTCCGGAAACCGAAAGTGACGGATGCCAGCAAAAATGAGGAATCTCTATTCCGTTCTCTCGTGCGGCTTGAATGACTGTTTGACCGGGTTTGAATTCAATTTCTTTTCCGTCAATAATAATTTTAGGCATAAGGCTATCCTTTTTTCCTTGCTAAGCGGCTGCTTTCTGAATCTTTTTCTTGGAACGAATTTCGATCTTCGAGAAATCTTCTTCGTTCAACATTTTTTTTGCTAATTGATGAATCTCTTCCGGCGTAACTTTTTCTACATCGCTAATAATTTCGTCTACCGGAATAATCCTGTTAAAATATAAATATGAATTTGCAATCCGGATCATTCTGTTCGTTGTATTTTCTAAACTGAGCAGCATGCTTCCTTTTAAATATTCTTTTACGCGCTTCAATTCTTTTTCAGAAACTTTTGTCGTTTGCAGTTTCTTAAATTCCTTCGATAAAATTGAAAGAACTTTTTCGGCTTGCTTTTCTCCGGTTGAAAAGTAAACGCCAAACGAAGAAATATCAAGATATGAATTGATGAACGTATTTATTTGATACGTGATCCCGAGCTTTTCCCGTATCGCTTGAAATAAACGTGAACTGCTTCCTTCACCGAGAATATTCGTCAACAAGTTTAGCGGAATGCGTTCTTTCTCTTTATAGCCGTATGACTTTCTTCCTAAAATAACGTGCACTTGCTGAAAATCTTTTTCGAGTTTACTGTGCTTTACAATATTTTCAACTGCGGCGCTTCTTTCATCTTTCGCCGGATGATAATCTTTCAATAAATATTTTTGCGCTATTTGAAGAACTTCGTTATGCTTAATAGCGCCGGAACAAACAATAGTTAATGAGTTGAAATATTTTTTCTTAAAATAATTTCTTATCGAAGCCGAATTGAACGAAAGAACATTTTTTTCATTCCCGATTATCGGAAGCGCGAGTCCGTTCTTTTCAAAAAGATGTTTTTCAAATTCGTCAAATACTAATTCTTCGGGATTATCGTTTATGTCACGAAGTTCATCTAAAATAACACCGGCTTCTTTAACAACATGTTCTTGTTTGAACATCGGGTTCTGCACCATATCCGCAAGAACGTCAAAAGTTTTTTCAAAATGCTGCGCCAATCCTCTACCGTAAAAACAAGTATGCTCTTTGGAAGTAAAAGCGTTTAGGTAGCCTCCGCACGATTCAATTTCTTCCGAGATTTTTTTGGAACTTCTTTTTTTAGTTCCCTTAAAAACCATGTGTTCTATAAAATGAGCGATTCCATTGTTCTCTTTGCTTTCATCGCGTGAACCGATATTGAACCAAAATCCCAACGAAAATGATTTTACATAGGGAATGAATTCCGAGACGACCGTAATCCCATTTTCAAGGCGGGAAACCGTAATATTTTTCAAAAAATTTTATACCGAAGGTTGATTTTTAGCTTTGTAAATATATTGAAATGCATTTAGCGAAACAAGGAAGGAGAATAGCAATCAGCTTTTATGAACTAAAACTGAGTTTTTCACAATTTGTGATTCAAGATAAATACGAAAAAAATACGGCAGAGTTTCGTTGCCAATCAGATGGGAATTCGCTTATTTTGCACCGGTTATCATTCTATTTAAGTGGAATGATAACAAAGAGGCAAACTATTTTAGTAACTATAAGGACTTCAAAAATGAAGAAATCTTTTTTATTTTTTTTAACTGCGTTTCTTGCAGTTACCATTTTTTTTGTCGGATGTAAAAAATCCGACAGTAATCCAACCGATTCAAACGGCACACCACAAACAACTACAGGGCCTAATCAACCAATGCCGACATTTAGTGGAACAGTTGATGGGGTTGTTATCGCATTTCAATTTACTTACACGGATCCAAATGTTCCTGCACCTTACAACTCCTTTTCTGTGGATATGGGTTACGCTAAATTCGGAGAAATATCAGGAACTGGTACAGATGCCGGAACAGTTACATTAAATAGCAAAAACATTGCAAAGACAACAACAAATGATTATAATTCTTTTACTTCTTTTACTCCGTTAGATTTAAATTGGGATGGTAATCCGCATCATTGGAGTGTAAGCGGCGCTGGAAGCACTCCGGCTTTTACCATTGATGTTACAAGTCCAACAGCTTTTATTGTCTCATACCCAACAGAATCTACAGTTGCATCAAAAAGTAGTAACATGAATGTTACTTGGTCAAACTACTCTAATGCTTCAACTGATTCTGTACTGATTGTATTAAGTGCCGGAAGCTCCACTTTTACAGCAACAACTAGTAATATAACAGGAAGTTATTCAATTCCCTCAAGTCAGCTCAACTCGATGTCTGGAAATGCAATTTTGCAAGTTGCAAAATATAAATACACATTGAAGACGGTAAGCAGTAAGAATTTTGTGGGTGTTGCAGAAATTGTTAAAATGGTAAATTTTAAAATTCAGTAATCCGGTTAGGTAAAATAGAACAAAAGGCGTTTGGTAGAAATACCAGGCGCCTTTTTTTTTATTTCTTTGATATTACTTATTTCTTATCTTTAGGTGAATTTGGATCGTTCCCATGACTATCAGATCTGGCTATTTTTCCATTCAGATTGTGAATTTTTAGTTCTGTCTTTTGATTACGACTTATTTCACGACCAACAGAAATAGCCTCGGTTTTATTGTTAACATGAGCGGATGCTCGTTCAGCGCCACCCTTTTTTACATCCCATCCCCCTTTGGGATTGTGTACGATATGATGTGTTTTTAACATGTTTTTTTCCTAATTAAATTAAAAAAAATCGGCAGTTGTTATTAACAACTGCCTTGTTCATTATGGACATTCTGGTAAACTAAGTAGATTATTTGGTTCATATTTATCAGGTTCAGTTTTGAGATATTTATTCCCAAATGGACTGATTGCAACCATGACGTCTACTTCACGATAGTCCACTCTTACGAAAAAAGACCACTTCCCACTTTCTATACCTTCAATGGCTTCTTTCTGGGATATTTTCCATCGCTCATTGTTCCCATTTATACCACCAACATGAGTTATTCTCTCGTATGGGTTGTATCGATCATCTTTATTAATGCATCTAATTTGATGTCGCATTATTTTTATTCCTTTCTAATCATTACCAAGTTGGCCAAATTTGGTGTTGACTAGTTAAGTTTTTGTGTTTATATTTGTTCACAAAAAAAGGAAAACTCTAAGGATGACAAGTCCTTATCACTGTTTCGCAAAAAAAGTAGGTTTTCCATGTAGCCGAGAGTCTGGCCGGACTTTCGGCTTTTTTATTTATTATTCTTTTTGTTTTCTGTCGTACTCTCTTCTTATAAGTTTATAAATTTTCTCTCCTTCATAATCACAGTTAGAAATATCATAAATAATAGTTTTTTTCTTATAATCAATCCCAAGTTCGTCAAACATTTTTTTAGTATTTAAATAATAATAGTTCCCCGCTTTAACAATTTTAAAAGCACCTTCTTTCTTTTCGTTGTAAACCACCATATAAAGAGTTAAATCTTTCTTATCTTCTTCATTTGTGGCAAATGCAACATATTTATTATTATCTAATTGCAAAGAATCTATTGCAGATTGTGAAAACCCTAGCTTCCCAGTTAAATGTATAGAACACTTCACGTTCAGATTGTATTTGCTACCGTCAATAAATTTTAATTTCATAATATCTCCTATTTTCTTTTCAAATATAATCACAAAAGGTTTTCTTGTCAAGTTTAAAATATATGTTTTTAATCATTTGTTACATTTAGTGCGACGGTTAGTTTGTGGTCACAACAATGATTTTGTTTTGTCTTTTTCTTCGTGCGCTTATTTTTACACGCTCTGCAATTTATTGCGAGCGTTTTCGTTTATTTCCTTTACTGTCCTGTGTGTTAATTTTGGATTTACTTTTGACTACTGTATAGTTTTTAAAACAATCGTAAAAAATCTCAATCACCGAAATTTAGGAACTTCATTTTTTCTTACGAGTTCCTATTTATTGAATAGTAACCAGCCTAAGAGTATCAACTTTTAAGTTGTTAGTGTTAATTGTTTTAATATTCAGTTGAATAAGCAGTTTTATAGTATCACATCTACAGCATTTTGTCTTCATTTCCCTCTCATTTTCACTAATTGTTTCGCTTTTGCCCGTTTTTCGCACTTTCCCTTCGGGGAAAATCATTTTCCCTAGAAGAATTCCCTTTTCTCCTTAAGGAAAACTCTTTTTCCCTTAAGGGATTTTTCTTACCCCTTAAGGAAAATTACTTTGGATGTTGGGGATTTCATTTTTCATGTTGGGGAAACGTTTTTTCATGTAAGGCAAACTGTTTTTCCCTTCGGGGATTTTCTTTTTCTCTTAAGGTATTTTCATTTCCCCTTGGTAAAATCATTTTCTTTTAAGGGTTTTCATTTTTTCCTTAGGGAATTTCTCCTCCTCCTTAAGGAAAAGTACTTTCTACTTAAGGCAAACCATTTTGCTCGTTGGGTATTTTGATTTTCCCTTAAGGGATTTTCATTTCCCCCTTGGAGACTATTCTTTTCTTTTGGGGAATTCAATTTTTGGAGAAGGAAAATTATTTAGATGGGATTAATAAAATAGTTTAAAATCGAAGTCCGTCCCGACAACTCGGGATGCGCTACAGAATTTAGACCAAATTAAATTTTAATGTTTCTGAATTATTCACCCAAAAACTTCTTATAAAACGCACCGATATTATTATACGCTTTCGTCAGAATTTCTTCATTCGGCAGGAAGACGACTCTAAAGTGCTGCGTACCCGGCAGCTGCCCGAATCCGCTTCCGTGCACAACAACTACTCCGGTTTCTTTTAGTAAACCTTTCACAAAATCGAAGTCGGGTTTATTCGTATGCAACCGTGGGAAAGCATAAAAAGCTCCTTCCGGTTTTACACATGAGATTCCGGGAATTGCATTCAACATTTCAAAAGTAAGGTCTCTTCGCTTGGCAAGTTTAGCCATCGCGATAGTTAAATGAGATTGATCTTGTTCCAACGCAGCAACTAATCCGTATTGCTCAGGATGATTTGCAGAAAGTCTTGCACGAAGAATTTTATTTATCGCTTCGATATATTCGCGAAGGTTTTCATCTTTCCCGCTGATGATTCCCCAGCCGATACGGAAACCGGGAACCATATAATTTTTCGATAGTCCGCCGAACGTAATGCATGAAACTTCTTTATTAAGCGATCCGATTGAAACATGCTTCTTTCCGTCGAACAAAAGTTTATCGTAGATTTCATCGGCAAAGATCACAAGATTATGCTCAAGTGCAAGCTTTACAATTTCTTCCAATATTTCTGTTGAGTAAAGCGAACCGGTAGGATTATTCGGGTTAATCAGCACGATCGCTTTTGTTTTATCATTAATTTTTTTCTTAATGTCGTTGATATCCGGCTGCCAATTATTTTCTTCATCAAGATAATAAGGATTTTCATACGCCTGCAGTTTGCTTTGAATTGCTGTGTACAATGGATAACCGGGTGTTGGTGTTAAAACGTTTTCGCCTTCGTTAACCAACGCGGTTAAACAAATATCAATTGCTTCGCTTGCTCCGGTAGTTACAAAAATATCGAGAATATTATCAATTCCTTTTTTGTTTCCTTCTTTTCTAATTGCTTCAACGGCTTCTTTAATTCCGGAAGAAGGAGAGTAACCGTTTTTATTTCTTAGCATCGCCTGGTAAGTTGCTTCAACAAGATGTTTCGGCGGTTCAAAATCAAAAAGATTCGGATCGCCGATATTTAGGTAGAGCATTTCCTTCCCGGTTTTTGCTACTTCATTTGCAAGAACAACAATGTCTCTAACTGCGTAGGTTATATTTTCTGTTCGTTTGGCAGGGATTATTTTTGATGACATTTAAATACTTTCTTGGTTTAAAATTTAATTATGCCGCAAAATTAAGAACTTCAACTTGAGAATTCTTTTTTATGCTTTGCTCAGCTTCTTGTAAAACTTTTGCTGAAATTTCTTCGCTGATGTAACTCTCTCCACAATTTTCACAAATTTCTGCGGGAATATTTTTTACAACGATAATTACTTCTTCTCTTTGAAACGATACGGAAGTTAAACCGTTTTTTGTTTCGCCATTTTTACAAATCACACATTTCATAATTTTCTCTTCGTTTTATAATCGTTCATCCAAATATCCAAAGTAGGTTCATAAAGTGTTACAAAAATACAAAATTTGTTTTCACTATCCACTGCAAGAACTGCATGAATAGGACGATTATTAATCATCTTGAATAAAAGGAAACTTGGAAATGGATTGTCTTCCGGATATTCTGCAACTATACCACCCTCTCTTGCAACTGAAATTGCTTCTGTTGTAGAGATTTTTCTTGCAAACATCTGTTTTAACGCGTGCGAACTGAATTTAAATTCTTTACAATTTAAATCCATTTATTTTGCATTTGATTTTAAAATACTAAACAACAACACACCCGTTGCCACAGAAACATTCAGCGATTGCACTTTTCCCTTCATCGGAATCTTTACAAGAAAGTCACACTGATCCGCTACAAGTTTTCGCATTCCTTTTTCTTCATTCCCTACTATCAACGCAGAAGGAAATGAATAATCGATCTCATCATAAAACTTTGAATTGTTCAACGTTGAGCCGATGATCCAGAATCCGTTCTCCTTCAACTCTTGAATTGCTTGCACAACATTTCCAACCTGACAAATCTTTAAATGATTAACCGCACCGGCTGAAGTTTTCATCACGGTTTCATTTATCGGTGCGGAATTAAATTTGGTAAGAATAATACCGTCAACACCTGCGCATTCTGCAGTTCGTAAAATTGCACCAAGATTGTGGGTGTCTTGAATCGAATCAATTATGAGTAGCAAAGGAAATTTGTTCGATGGATTTTTTTTCGCCAGATCAATAATTTCTTTAATACCGAAATAGGAAACTTCGGCTCCTACGGCAACAACGCCTTGCGCGTTCACATCTTTTACCAGCGATTGATATTTTTCCAACTTAATCTGCGAACATTTTATATCCCGCTTTGTACAAGCAATGCGTATTGCATCAATGATCGGTCCTTGTTGACCGAAAAGAATAAAAACACTCTCAAGTTTTTCATCTGAGTTTATTGCGTCAAGAACAGGTTTACGCCCAACGATCAATTTCATTTTGTTTTTTGTTTCGGTGAAGATTGTTTTATTGTCGCCGGATCAAATTTAACTTTGTCGGGGAATTTGTTAATCAAATAAATTCCAATTATCCCAACAACAATCAAAACAATAGAAATAACTTGAGCCTCTGATAATCCAAAAAGGATCAGCGGATTGAGCCGGATAAATTCAACAAAAAATCTTGCGAAGCCTGAAAGAATAAGATAAATCATGAATAAAATACCGGTAGGATATTCTTTTTTTCTAAGCCGCCAGAGGATGTAAAAGATTATTACTCCAACGATGAATTCATAAATCGGGGTTGGATGAAGCGGAGTATTGTTTGGAACAATTCCGTTTGGAAAACTTTTAGCAATGTCACTTCCTTGAAACATCAATGAAGGTTTTACAATTCCGTTTTCATAATTCACGCCCCAGGGTAAAGAAGTTGGAATTCCATAATCTCCGTCACCCGCTAAATGACATCCTATTCTTCCGATTCCATACGCAAGTGCAAGCGAAGGAGAAGCGGCATCAGCAATATAGAGGAAAGGTATTTTGTGCCGCCTTAAATAAATCGCTATTGCAATTATCGAAAGAATCAATCCGCCGTAGAAAGTTAATCCGCCGGCAGAAAAAATCTGCCCGAACGGATCGGCAAGAAAGTCGTTCCAATTCTCAAGTAAGCTAAAAAGTTTACTTCCCGCTATTCCGAAAATAATTGCCAGCAGTGTTACTTGCGATGCGATGTTTGCGTCGAGTCCTTTTCTTTCAACTTCTTTGGTTAAAATATAACTCGATACAATAAAAGAAACGGCAAGCATAAAGCCGTAACTGTAAACGGTAAGCGGTCCAAGTTTTAATAATTCAGGATACATATAATTCTTTTATTTAAATGAAAAAGATTCGGTTGGGACTTCAAACCTGGTAAATATCCGGTTATTTTTTTTCTTCGGTAGACTGATCTCACTCAATTTGATTTCTTTTTTATAAATATTAAAATCAAACATTGCGCTGTTAATACTTCCATCTTGTTTGATAACATTAATGGAATATTTCCCGAAAAGGTCATCAAATAATAATTCGGTTGTTGCCGGATTGGGAGAGACATAATAAGATTGACGGGTATTTAAGCCAAGAATGCTAATGTCAATAGCATTTTTCCCTTTTTGAACATCCACCGATATTTCATAAGATAAACTTGTAAACAGTTTGACGGTCGATAGGGTAACAACGGAGAATTGTTTTTTCAATGCCGGGTCATATTTAAATAGCACATTTACGACATATTCAACAAGGCTATCTTTTTTTTGTGGAGTGGCATGTTTTAGGTTCGGAATAGTTTTCTTTCGCGATTTTGAAATCTTTGGCATTTCTTCCTGCCTTGCCGGCATGCTGGCAAGTTTCCGTAAAGGCATTTATCCTCCCACCGATAATAAAATTTCTTCACCCGCCTTTTCCAGCGGTACTACTTGTTGCGAACTTGTCGTCATATTTTTTATAACAATTTTATTTTCCGAGAATTCTTCTCCGCCAAACAGCGCTACGTATTTCGCTTGCAATTTATTTGCTTCACGCATTTGCGCTTTAACGCTCCGTGAAAGATAATCAATCTCCACCTTAAAATGCTTTTTCCGCAAAGTGTTTGCGAATAAATAATATTCATTTAATAAATCTTTATTTAAGAGAACTACGTAGACATCAAGAGGCGTAATTTCCGGCAATGCTGTTTCTTCATTCTGAAGAGCAAGGATAATTCTTTCAATTCCAGCTGCGAAACCAACTCCATAATTTGGGGCTCCGCCAAGCAGTTCAATTAATCCGTCGTATCTACCGCCTCCGCACAGCGCACTTTGCGCTCCAACTTTTCCGCTAACAATTTCAAAAGTAGTTTTCGAATAATAATCTAAACCTCTAACTAAAGATGAATCAATAACAAACGGAATATGTTCTTTTTGCAAAATATTTTGTACTGTTTCAAATTCATCTTTGCTCGCCTCATCCAAATAATCTATTAGCTTTGGAGCATCATGCATTATTAGAATATCATTTTCTGATTTGCTGTCAAAAATTCTAAGGATATTCTTTTCAAATCTTTTTTTACTCTCTTCAGACAATTCATTTAAGTGAGGTTCTAAATATTTTTTTAGAACTTCAAGGTAAGTCTTTCTCGAAGAAGCAATCCCAAGAGAATTAATTTTTACCGTAATATCTTTTAGCCCAAGAGATTTAAGAATAGTAAAAGCAAGAATAATTATTTCCGCATCCAGAACAGGAGAAGCGCTGCCCAAAACTTCAGCTCCAAACTGATGGAACTGACGAAGCCTTCCCGCTTGCGGTCTTTCTTGCCGGAACATGGGGGCAATGTAAAATAATTTGTTAAGAGAAAATTGAGTGGCTAATGAATGTTCTATAAATGCACGGACAACAGAGGCAGTCATTTCCGGGCGAAGGGTTACGCTGGTTTCACTTCTATCAAAAAACGTGTACATCTCTTTGCTAACGATGTCCGTCTCTTCACCAATGCTTCTAGAAAATAAGGCGGTTTCTTCAAATAACGGTGTGCGAATTTCTTTGTAGTTAAAGGCTGTAAAAATGTTTTTTACAATAGTTTCAACATGATTCCATTTCCCGATATCTTTAGGTAAAATATCTTTTGTACCATAAATTGATTTTAACATTAAGACAATCCTACAAATTATAAATCAAAATATGTCTCTTCTTCCTCTTTAAAGACGTGCATGATCTCAGCCTTTGTTGTTGCGGCAACAAGCTTTTCACGCAAGGTGTCTTTAGTCATCATTCTGGAAATTCTACTTAAAAGTTTTATGTGTAGGCTTACTAGATTGTCTTTTCCAATTAAAAGAAAAATTAAATAAACCGGTTGAGCATCCAATGCCTGATATTCAATTGGTGTTGAAGATTTTCCAAACGCACAAAGAATTTCAGTTACTAATTCAGTTTTCCCATGAGGTATTGCGAATCCTTTTCCAACGCCGGTTGACATTATTTTCTCCCGCTCTAAAACGGACTGCCGAACTTTTTCAATATCTTTAACTCTCGGATCGTCGATAAACAAATCAATTAATTCGTTAATTACGCCTTCTTTAGAGTCACTCGTTAATTCAGGGATGATAAAGGATTCATTTAATAAATCTGAAAGTTTCATTTTATATCACTCGATAAAAATTTGAAAATGGTAACACAATTTAGCAAAGTGGCAGTGAATAAGAAAAGAAATGAAAAAGTAAAAAGGGACTAAATCAAAAATACTTCTTGCCGCAAGATGAACAATTGGTGAAACTAAATCTGAGAAGTGAAAAGAGGAGAGATGATAAAAATTACCTTCACCAAAAAATGATTGGGATAATCAAATAAAATTCGGCGGTTACTGAATTTTATCCCGAAAGTCCTCATAATCGGAGTGGAAAGAAGTAATAAGTTAGAATCAAAGAAAATGTTGAATATCGAACAAGCCTGCCCGGCTCAGACGGGGAATTTCGAATGATGAAGTTAAAATGCAAAATGAATTCACTTCGAGATCCATCATTCCACGTTCATTATTCGTTATTCGATCTTCATGTCACAAATATCGGTTTCTTAAAGATCATAAAAGAGCAAAAAAAAACCCTACCGAAGATCGATAGGGCTTAAAATAAAATCTGGCGACTACCTACTCTCCCACACACCTGCGCATGCAGTACCATCGGCGTATAAAGGCTTAACTTCTCTGTTCGGAATGGGAAGAGGTGGAACCCTTTAGCTATAATCACCAGAAAAAAATAAAAATGAAAGAAGAAAGAGTAAGTAAAAAAAACAACCATATCTTGATAAAAAATAATGGCTAAGCCGCACGACTTATTAGTACTGCTCAGCTGAATCCGTTACCGGACTTACACTTGCAGCCTATCAACCTCGTCATCTCCGAGGAGTCTTTAGTTAGCTTAAAGCTAAGGGATACCTCATCTTGAAGCGTGCTTCGCGCTTAGATGCTTTCAGCGCTTATCACAACCGAACGTAGCTACCCAACTGTACCACTGGCGTGATAATTGGTGCACTAGAGGTTCGTTCGCTTCGGTCCTCTCGTACTAGAAGCGACCCTTCTCAAGTATCCAGCGCCCGCATAGGATAGGGACCGAACTGTCTCACGACGTTCTGAACCCAGCACACGTACCGCTTTAAATGGCGAACAGCCAAACCCTTGGGACCTTCTTCAGCCCCAGGATGCGA
>JAUYAB010000110.1 GCA_030693705.1 Ignavibacteria bacterium
AGATATTACTTTCTTTGATCCTACTAATAATATCCATCTGGTATTTACGGAAAGCAGCCGGAAAAATTTTCTCACTTTCAATTTTAATGTATGGCAAAGAGCCATCCTGGAAGGAAATATCCAAATGGTTTAGAGAATCAAGGAAATAAAAAGATAAATTTTCGAGATATGTGAGAATGCAATATAACCTGTTCCTCAAGCCGAAAGCGTTTTCGCACTTGGTATTTGTGCAGTTTAAAAGTTTGTTTTTCCGTTTCGGCTTTGTTGTTTAGCGTAGTTTGTAAATGAAAGTTAGTTCTAAATAAAAGTTATTTAATAAATGCGGCATTGTTGTTCTGGGCTTCGGCTTAGGCACAATGTCGTTAGGCAGTAAAAATTAGGAGAAAATTATGCAATTATATTTAAATGAATTAGCGCCTTGGGAAAGGAAGAAAGAATACTATAATACAATACAATTGAGAAATGATATCAAAAAGCAAAATGAATTACTTTCTCAAGCAGCAAAACAACAAGTGATTAGCCAACTTTCTCATACCGATAAAATTATTGCTTCACAAGATAGGGTTTCATCATATCTAGAGAATATTTCTTTTGGAATGAGTAATCTTTCAAATAAATTAGATAATGTAGTTGACAGTGTTTATGATTTAAAGTCCACTTTTGAATGGGGAATTTCTGAAGTCGTCTGGCAATTGGAACAGAATAGAAAAGTGTTAAAGGATATTTTAGAAATATTAATGGCACCACTGGATACTCAAGCCAAGGAAAGGAAAAAAAGAGCAATTGAAGCATATTCTAATGATTGGATTGACGATGCTGAAGAGGAATTCATAGAGTCGGAAAAATTGAATAAATATGATTTCTCAATTCATATTAGCCTTGGAATGATTTATCTATTTAACAAAATAGACAAAATAAAAGCTTTGGATTATTTTGCAAAAGCTATTAAGTATTCAAAACCAAAATCTTCATACTATGCAAGCTATTCCTTATTGTATTATGCTCTTATAAAATTTGATATGCATGAACTTGAAAAAGCAGAAGAATATACACAAGAAGCTATTAACTTATCTCCAAACTTCTTAGAAGCATATTATCAAAATGCTCAATACAATGCTCAGCTTGGAAGAGTTGATAAGGCAATAAAGAATTTAGAAAATGTTATAAAAAAGGATAAATTTTATTCAGTAAAAGCAGATAATGATAAATTATTTGATCCAATTAGAAAACATATACAAAATCTAATAACAAGGTTAAGAGATGAAAATTATAAAATAGCTAGGGAAATTTATGAGAACCTAATTCCTCTTATTACTAAATTTAATTCCCTTGTATCTAATCATAATAGTAAAAACTATAACAATGAAAAAGTTTTAATAAATATTATAATAAATAATTTTCAAAATGAATTGAATAATCTATCTTCTTTATTTTCTAAGAATACATTTTTTGATTCTATCGACTATTTAAAATATGCAAAAGATTTTCAAAAGCAACTCTTATGGTATTTTCAGAGTATAAAAGATAATGTAGCTCTTAAAATATCTTCCCTGAATTCAGACAAAGAACATAATATATGGATGATTGAACATGAAAATAGAATGAGCGAATTTGATATGGACGAGAAAAAAGATAAAGCTTTTCATAAATGGTTGGGGGGCGGTCCTGTTACTGGAGGAATAGCGGGTTATATAATTGGATTAGCAACATCTTATGATTCTATGGTAAGAGGCATTGAGGTTACAATATTGCAAATATTAGCTGGTATATTTTGGCTTTTGCTAAGTTTAATCCCTGCAGCACTCGGTGCTTTAATCGGTTTATTGCTTGGCTCAGTCTTTGGGGCTATAAATAAATTGTTCATTTCAAATAATAAAACAATTTCAAAGAATGAAGAAAAAAAATCTTCATATTCAACCATAATTCAAAAACAACTGGATATTTTATTTGAATTAAAAAGTAATCTTAATAATGTTTATCTACCAAATAATAAAAAACTGCCTAGCCCACTGGAACTTGAGTAAATCCAAAGCATTTGGTTTGTTTCTATAAATACTTTGGGCGTGAAATAAAAAAGTAAAAAACTGCCTAACCTCTTTAATCCACCAAAGGCGGACAGGTCCGCCAGAGGCGGATAAATAAGTAAAGAGTCCCCGCAAAACGGGGGAAACAAGAGAAAAATATACACCAGAGGCGTATCCACCTTTGGCGGAAATTCCGCTGACATTCCGCAAATGCGGGCGCTAAGATAAAATGGAATTGTAAATATTTAAATAATTAATACGGCAGTGTTGGGTTTTAACATAACACGCCGTTATATGGCTTTAATTTATGAGGTAAAAAATGGAAAAGTTAAATAAGTTATTTTGGTTATGTTTGTTCATTTCATCCTCTTATTTATATTCTTCGCCACTTGCTGATTCATCTTATTTCCCAATGTCCATTGGAAACGAATGGGGATATTATTCAAATTATGATCCTCATTCAGAAATAATTGTTGACACCTTACGAAAGAATGGAGTTTTATATTATGGGTTTACTCGGTCCGTGACGGAACCAGAATATTGGCTTCGTGAATATGGTAACAGAGTTTATTACCTTAATTTAACAGATAGCACAGAATTTATCTTATTTGACTTTACAATCAATATTGGTGATAGTATAGAATTACCTTCGGGTTATGAGTGTTCATTTGGCCGTAAAATATTTCTTGTAAGTAAAAGCGACACAATAATTACTCCCGCCGGTACCTTTTATAACTGTTATCATTTTGACCATGGAATATATTGTATGGATGCCGGTATACACGACACCTGGTTTGCAAAAGGTATTGGAAAAGTGAAATATGTCGCAGAATATATTGTTGGTATAAATAATTTTCTTCTTAACACATATTCAATTCTAACATCTATAGACGAAAATTATGACAATAAAATAAATACCTCATATAAGTTGTTTCAGAACTATCCAAATCCCTTTAATCCAACTACCACAATTGAATACATTATTGCAAAATCTGATAATGTTAGAATAGTACTTTATGACGTACTTGGAAGAGAAGTAAAATCAATTCTTAATGAGTATAAAAATGCCGGAAGTTATAAAGTATTATTCAATGCTGATTATTTATCATCTGGAATTTATTATTATCAGTTAATCAATAGAAGTTATACCCAGACAAAATCGATGATACTATTAAAATAGAAAACGCCATATAACCCGCCGCTCAACACGGACAGCCCGCCAGAGGCGGGTAAACTGTTTTTCAGTGCAGCACCCGTCAAAGCCGGGCAGGTTTGTGTAATTATAAGTTGAGTTTGCAATCCGCCGCGGCGGATAAGTTGCTCTTTAAGGTAGTTTGGGGCGTGAGATAGAAAAGAAAGTTTTGTTCATTGAAGAAATATTGTTGAAATAAAAAGAGAATGAGATTATTGTAAATATTATCTCACGCCCTGAATTCTAAGAAATATTTTTACCCGACAAAAAACGCCGGGCAGGTAAATAAAAAGTTGTTGTAACTAATTGGCATTCTTGTTCTGGGATGCCTACCTTTGGTAGGTAAACCGGTTAGCGGCAACGTCGTTGATATTGCAATAAATTTTCTCTCATTAGAAAAAGGAGTTTAATGAAAAAATCAGATGAGATACTGAAGGTAGATTCAATACTAAAACAATTTGGAAAAATTACTGCAGTAAATAATCTTTCCTTCGATATAAATAGAGGAGAAATTTTTGCGTTGCTTGGTCCTAATGGTGCAGGGAAAACAACAATAGTGCGTATGTTGATGGACATAATTAAACCCGACGAAGGAATAATTGAATTTTACTTAAACGAAAATAGAAATTCCCGGATTCCTCTTGCATCAGAACTTGGTTATTTACCCGAAGAGCGTGGATTATATCAAGAAATTCCAATCATTAAGACTTTAGTTTTTATGGGTGTCATCAGAGGTATGATCAAAAAGCAAGCTGAGAAGTCTGCCGAAGAATGGCTTGAAAAACTTGAATTATACGATAGAAAAAACGAAAAACTAAACACGCTTTCAAAAGGGAATCAACAGAAAGTTCAGTTTATTTCCTCTGTTCTTCACAATCCATCATTTGCGGTACTTGACGAACCTTTTGCTGGTTTCGATCCTATTAATCAAGAAGCATTTTTAATGATAATCAAAGAGCTTCGCGATAAAGGAACCACAATACTATTAAGCGCACACCAAATGCACTTAGTCGAACGTATTGCCGACCGTGTTTTACTCTTAAACAACGGAAAAAAAATTGCTTATGGAACCGTTGCTGAAATAAAGAAAGACTTTTCTAGCGGAGATAAATTAATAATAAATGTAGAGAGCATACCGGATTTATCTTTGCTTCAAAATGATGATGCTGTGGAAAAAGTTGAATCTATAAATGATACTGAAGTGAAAATATTCTTGAAGCAAAATAAATCATTATCGGGATTGCTTAACAAAGCTGCTTCAAACTATATAATAACTTCAGTAAAGACTGAACATATATCTTTACACGATATATTTATCGATAGAATTAGTAAGGACAAAGGTGAAAGTAATGAATAGTGGGAGAAGCTCAAAGATCAAATTAACTCTTGAAGTTACTAAATGGGAATTCAACAGATGGTTCAAATTAAAAGATCAGATAATCACTCTGTTGATTAGTGCATTGATTAGTCTTTTAATTTTTGGCGGAAAAGCTCTCATAGAAAAATTCAGTGACGATAAAGTAGAATTAGTCGTTATCAACAGCGACGTTCTTCCTATCAAATTAAGTAATGAAAGTAAAATCAAACTAATAAAAAAAGAATTTACTGAGACAGATGAGCAGAAAAAGTTATTGGCTAGAAAAAAAATAGGTGGAATACTAATATTAAACGATATTGATAATATTGAGCTAACCGTAAATAATGAACCTGCCTGGTTAGGAGAATTGCAAAAAGCTCTTACTTCGGCACGGCAACAAATCAAACTTAAGCAATCAAATATTTCTCAAGAGCAGCTAACAAATATTTTTCAGCAAGCTCAAATAAAAATGAACTACACCGAAACTAAAAGAGAAGAAAGTAGTACCGGCGAGAAGGTTTCAGCCGGAATATTTATTGGATTAATGCTGCTTGGAGTATTCTTTGGATTGTCATATCAATTTGTAGCCATAACTGGGGAGAAACAACTTAGAATAACTGAAGTAATAGCTTCTGCTATTAGTCCAAAAACTTGGATAGATGGAAAGATTTTAGGTATATCATTGTTATCAATTGTTTTGCTTATAACAAGTGCTTTAAGCACGGTTGTGTTTATTATGGTTTCTTCGATGTTCGGCAGTGGTTGGTCTATACCACTTTCATTAACCAATCCATTATTAATAATTGTATTATTTATTCTATCCATTAGCGGTTTTCTCTTATGGAACACTTTTTTTTCGGCAATAGCTGCCACAATTAACGACCCGAATACTTCAGCGAGAAGTTCTTTAATGATGGTGCCGGTCATACCGGTTGCGATTGCATTTTATGCTATTGGAAATCCGGATTCGTTAGTGATGAAAATATTATCTTTGTTTCCGCTCACTTCTTCGCCGGTACTATCAGCAAGACTGGTTTTAACAGATGTGCCATTTATAGAGATATTACTTTCTTTGATCCTACTAATAATATCCATCTGGTATTTACGGAAAGCAGCCGGAAAAATTTTCTCACTTTCAATTTTAATGTATGGCAAAGAGCCATCCTGGAAGGA
>JAUYAB010000010.1 GCA_030693705.1 Ignavibacteria bacterium
TCAAGGATATTAATGTTGATGAATTTAGAGTGATGAATTACATAGTAAACCAATTTTATGTAACTCAGAACGATCTTCTTTTTGAGTGCGTCTGTTGGAGCGGTTTTATATTCCGTCCATAAATTTGAGTCTGCCATTTTGATATACTTTCTTCTATTAATGTAAATTTGTTTCTTTGTTCTTTTCGAACGAAACTTTATTAATTGATTTCATAAACATCAGCACGATTAATCCCGTTAATAGTGTAAAAGCAAAAAAAATGATTATTGATCTAAGAAGAATATCTTCTAACGGGATGTTTCTACTGCTATAATAAATGATAGAAACAGAAAATATCAGAAGACCAATTTGAAGTACTATTTTGTTCATTGTTTTTACTCTTTTTTTGAATCAAAAGAGACAAATACTATACCACTTCACTATTTAGAGAAAAGATTTTAAAAAGGCTGTTTAGTTCAGATTTGCGAAGAAAAGTTCAGGCTGATTTTACCCGGCTTGTTGAATATTAGCCACTTGGATGTTTTTGGTAAGATTTGCAGCCAGATCGTTAATTTGTTTAGCAATGCGGGAGTCGGCTGATTGTTTAACCAATGGAACTTGAGCCATAATAGAGCGGCTTACGGCTGCATCGTTGTTCGCGAATCCTAAAAATTTTATTTCGATTTTTAAGAAGTGATCAACTGCGGTTTTTAAGTTTAGGAAGGTGATGTCGGCAGTATTTTTATCTTCCGATTTATTGACGATAATATTTTTCCTTCCGGTAAAGCCGGTTCCGTTAAGAAGTTTAAGCACTGCGTAAGCGTCCATCACCGATGTCGGTTCGGGGGTTGTAATAAGAATAGTTTGATCTACATGCGAAAGAACTTCCATCATCTCCCTGCTTGTTCCCGACGCGGTATCGATAAAAATAAAATCATACAAATGTTCAATTCTTCTCAACTGCTCAAAAAAATGAGCAATTGCGCCATCACTTAATTTAGGAGAATCTTCTAAACCGGAATCTCCAAAGATGAAATACAAATTTGGTTCAACTTCTGTAATTAGATCAGGCAATAAATTTTTGTTAAGAAAAAAATAAGAAAGAGTTTTTTCCGGCAGAACATCAACTAAAATATGAACGTTGGAAAGATTGTAATCAAAATCGATGAGCAGTACTTTCTTCCCTTTGTTTGCGAGTGCGGCAGCAATGTTCACTGCCAGAAAAGTTTTCCCGGTTCCCCCTTTGCCGGAAGTGAATGCAAAGATTTTACCGTTTTGCGGGAGATTTATTCTCGCACTCTTTTTTTCTAATCTACGAAGTTCAAACACCCTTCCCGCTTGCCCGTTCATTTGTGCATCTTTCCGGTGTAAACAATTTTAGCGATAAACTCTTTATCGGCAGCGATGATGTCGTCAGGGATCACTTGTCCGTTTGATAAAAAGGTTATCGGCGAGTTGAAATTGACCGCAACATTCAAAATATTTCCGTAAACAACCGCTTCATCTAATTTTGTAAAGATCAACGCGTTGTAGTTGAACAATTTAAATTTCTCGGCGGTGTCAAAGAGATTTTTAGAATTCCCGGTTGAGCTAAGCACTAAATAAGTTTCATCAACTTTTACCGCGTCTAAAAACTCTTTTGTTTTTTTCAGTTGATCGAGACTCTTTTGACTTCTTCCGGCGGTATCAATAAAGATCACATCTTTTTTCTTAAAACTGTCGATCAGCTTTGGCATGTCTTCGGGCTCATACGCAACAAGGAAATCAATGTTGCTTATTTCAGAAAATATTTTTAACTGGTCAATTGCGCCGAGCCGGTAAGTATCGCTGGAGATCAGTCCGACATCGAGATTGTGCAATATTTTTGATATGACCGCAAGCTTTGCGATGCATGTTGTTTTTCCAACTCCGGTTGGACCAACCAATGAAATTACCGTTGGTTTTCCTTTTTTTCGTAATTCAAAATTTTTAACCGGAATCATCGAGGCGATACTTTGAAGCACGTAACTATCAATAGTTGAAGGATGCAGAAAACTCTTTTGCTTTTCCAATTGCCCGAGCACCGAGGTAATTATCGGTTTATTAACTTCGCGATAAATAAGCGTATCAACTATTTCTTTCAGTTCTTTTCCAAGAACGGTTTCTTGCGCGGGCTGGGCTTTTGATTTTTTGGGAGCCGATTTTTCTGTAACAGGTTGCTTTGACGGCACTTCCATTTTGGGATAAACTTTTTCCGAAATGCTTTTCAACTCATCATACAAACTTTTTTTTGCTTCGTTCACTTTTACTGAAGAGGGAGTAGATTTTTTCTGCTGAACAGCAACATTCTCGATGCCGACAGTCAGCTCAAACATTTTTTTTCTGTTCTGTTTGAGATCGGGTTCGATGATCCTTGTACTCAAAATGATTGCTTCGCTGCCAAGTTCCAGCTTCATTTTTGCAGTAGCTTCTTTTAAAGTTGGGGCAGTGTATTTTTTAATTTGCATAGGTTACCTCTACTCGGTCTACAAATTCTATTTCAATGTTTGGCGGAAGTTCCGAATAAGAAAGCACGGCAACTTCCGGGAAACTTGAGTTAATTAGACGATAAAAATATGGGCGGATGGTTGCCGAAGTTAGAATGATCGGTGTATAACCAACTTGCTTAAATTTATCAAGTCCAACCTGAATATCCGAATTTATTTCTTTTAAGAAAACAGGACTTAAGCCCAAAGACTGCACCGCTTCTTTTTGATTTTGCAACGATTTTGTTATCAAAGTTTCCAACTGATCTCCGAGCGCCATTGCACGAATGATATTGTTATTATCTTTGTACAAGTTTGCAATTGTGTCGCCGATAGTATGGCGGACGTACTCGGTTAGCACATCAACGTTCTTCGTTACTTTGGAATAATCTACAAGCGCTTCCAATATCTGCACCAGATCTTTTATCGGGATAAATTCTCTTAAAAGATTTTGAAGAACTTTCTGAATGGTTCCGAGTGTTAAAACATCTTGATTAATATCTTCGATGACCGCCGGGTATTCTTTCTTTAAATTTTCGAGAAGTTGTTTTACCGCTTGTCTCGTCAAAATTTTGTCAAAGTTTTTCTTCAAGGTTTCTTGAAGATGCGTTGAAAGAACAGAGATACTATCAACAACGGTGAACTCAAGAAGTTCTGCTTTATCTTTCTCCGCTTCGGTAATCCAAAAACTTTCCAGATTAAATGCCGGATCGCGGGTTGGGATTCCGGTTAATTCATCTCGAACATTGCCGGGATTCATAGCCAGGTAACGGTCTGTGTATATTTCAAAAGAAGCGACAACGTTCCCTTTTATTTTGATGATATATTCGTTCGGATCGAGTTGTAGATTATCGCGCACTCTTACCGGTGGAATAAGAATTCCATATTCGAGCGCAATAAATTTTCTGGTAGAAGAAATTTTCTGGAAAAGATTTCCTCCCTGCTTTTCATCAACTAAACTTATCAAACCGTAACCAATTTCAATTTCGATCGGATCAACTTGCAAATATTGTTCAACTTTTTCTTCGGTCGGTTCCGGGATTATTTCTTCTTCGGATGGAAGAGTTTTTGTCTCTTTTATTTTCTTTTTGGTAAGATAAGAACCGACTCCGAGTCCCGCACCCAAAACAAGAAACGGGAAAAACGGCATACCGGGAACTAAAGCAAAAAGCAAAACCGCGCCGGCAACCGTTCCAAGAACTCTCGGATTTGCCAACAATTGTGTTTTCATCTGCATATCAAGCGCGCTGCCCGAAGCGCTGCGTGTTACTACAAGTCCGGCAGCAGTTGCAATAATAAGCGCCGGAATTTGCGAAACCAAACCATCACCGATCGTTAGAATAGTGTAGTTGTGCAAAGCATCGGTAAAGGTCATTCCCTTTTCTGCAACACCGATAATGAATCCGGCTATGATATTAATTCCGTTTATTAAAAGTCCGGCAATCGCATCTCCTTTAACAAACTTGCTTGCGCCGTCCATCGCTCCGTAAAATTCAGCTTCGCGGCTGATATTGTCTCTTCTTACTCTTGCTTCTTTATCATTGATCAAACCGGTATTAAGGTCGGCATCAATCGCCATTTGTTTTCCGGGCATTGCATCCAAAGTAAAACGTGCGGCAACTTCAGAAATTCTTCCCGATCCTTTGATGATAACGATGAATTGAATGATCACCAAAATAATAAAGATGATAAATCCAACAACATAATTTCCGCTGACAACAAATTGCCCGAACGTTTCAATTACTTTTCCGGCGTAACCTTCAATAAGGATCAATCGGGTTGAACTGATATTAAGCGCAAGTCTGAAAAGAGTTAGGACTAATAATAACCCGGGGAAAATTGAAATATCGAGCGGAGATTGGATGTAAAGCGAAACGACAAGAATTAAAACCGCCGCCGTAATATTGAGGGCAAGGAGAAAATCCAATATCCCGGCAGGAAGCGGAATAATCATTAATCCGAGGATGAGGATCAACCCGATGGCTAAAAAGATGTCGCTATTTTTTCCGAAATTTTTCACTTTACACTATAGTCTTCTTACGGTAGTTCTTAAGTTGAAAAATATGCGCCAATATCTGTGCCACAGCTTTAAATAAAGTTTGCGGAATCTGATCTCCAACATCGCAAAGCTTGTACAATGCTCTCGCTAATACTCGATCTTCATGTAAAGGAATATTGTTTTTCACGGCAACTTCTTTAATTCTTTGCGCTAATGAATCAACTCCTTTTGCTAAAACTCTCGGAGCGGAATCTTTATCCATATCATATTTTATTGCAATGGCGTAGTGAGTCGGGTTTGTGATGACAACATCAGCTTTGGGAACATCTCCCATCATACGATTTTTAGCAGCCTGGTACTGCATTCTTTTGATGCGGGATTTAATCAGCGGATCGCCTTCGCTTTGTTTATTCTCTTCTTTAACTTCTTGTTTCGTCATCATCATATCTTTTTTGAACTTGTAACGCTGGAAAATAAAATCAACCCCGGCAATAACTGCATAGACCATTGAAATTTTCCAGAGGAGTGTATATGCCGAATCCATCATAAAGCGCATTATCTCTGTTAAGGAAAGTTCAACTAATGCGGTGGATTTTGTAATTAAATCAGCAAGAACAAAATAGGTGAACAAACCAATGATGATCAGTTTAAGTAACGATTTTGATACTTCAACAAAAGAGCGGGAAGAAAAGAACATATCTTTTGCTTTTTTGAAGAAATTGAATTTCCCGGCAGAAGGCATCATTGCTTTAGGGCTGAATTTGAATCCCACCTGCGCAACATTAACCACAAATGCAATAACAACCAATCCGCCTAAAATTGGGGCAAGCGTTGAAAGCAAAAAATATGCATCCTCAAAGAGAATCTGCTGTACTGTGTTAACGTTGATGGTTAATGTATCGAGAGTGGTGAAAGTTTTTATAGCAAGTGAAGAAATTCTTCCGCTTAAAAATTGCTGAAGCATAAAGATCAGCAGCATTCCGGCGCCAAATAAAGCTAAGGAATTAAGCTCCTGACTTTTAGCAGCCTGCCCTTTGTCCCTGGCATCCGAAAGTTTCTTCCCGGATGCCTGTTCGGTTTTTTCCTGACCTTCGGATTCAGCCATTGTTAAGAGCCCATCGCTTTAATTAATGTGAACAGGTTGTCTTCAAATCCTTTTAACAACCCTTTAATTGCATAAACGTAAATGGGAATGAGCGTAGAAAGAAATATTAATCCGATGCCGATCTTTAGCGGCTGTGTAACGAAAAAAACCTGCATCTGCGGAATTACTCTTGCAATAATTCCTTCGGCAATGCCGATGAGGAAGAATGAAACTAAAATTGGAGAAGCAATTTTAACCGCTATAACAAAAACTAAAGAGGAGTACTTGATCAGCAACTGAAAGACAGATGCCGTAACGGTAAATTTTCCGATGGGAATTACGTGAAAGGAATAAACCAATCCTCTGATTAAATAGTGGTGGCCATCAATTAAAAAGAAGAGAAGAATTGCCGCAAAGTAAATCAATTCGCCAATTACATTTCCTTGTGTTTCTCCCATCGGGTTAAAGGTTTCCGCCATAGATAATCCCATGTCAAAACCAATCAACGAACCGGCAAATGAAATTCCGAAAAAAACTATGTGCAGCATAAAACCTATCATCAATCCGGAAAGAATTTCTTTCACGGCGTTTGTAGCGAGGAACCAGAGACTAACTTCTATTTTCAGTCCCGACTTATCAATCGATAAGAACACCATGTACGAAATTGTAAGTGCGAGAAATATTTTTACAAGCGTTGGCAAGGAGGTATGCCCCATAACCGGCGCAGCAAAAAAGGCCGTAGCAATCCGTACAAAGATTAGCAGGATTAGAATAAAATCCGTTACTAAAATATCGGTCATCTAATTACCGTCGAGAACATCGAAAAGAGCTTGTGTGTTATAGCGATCATTTTGTCCAATATCCATGGGAACATAAAAATGATAACAACCGTTGTAACTAAAATTTTAGGAACAAAAGTCAACGTCATTTCCTGAATGGAAGTAGCCGCTTGAAAGATTGAAATGGCAATACCGACAATAAGCGCGACTCCCAGAATCGGCAGCAAGATCAAAAAAGTTGTGTAGAATACTTCTTTTAAAACTTCAATTACTAATTCTTCGGTCATCTCAGGCAAAACTCCTTACTAAAGATCCGACAATTAAATTCCATCCGTCTACAAGCACGAAAAGTAAAATTTTAAATGGTAAAGAAATAAGCATCGGCGGAAGCATCATCATTCCCATTGACATGAGAATACTTGCAACGATCATATCAACCATTAAAAAAGGAATGAACATAAAAAATCCGATGATAAATCCGGCGCGAAGTTCGCTAAGTGCAAATGCGGGCACCACGATGTAAGTTGGAAGTTCGCTTCTGTTGTTCGGACGTTTCATGTTTGAAAGACCGATGAATAATTCGAGATCGGCTTCGCGTACGTTTCTAAACATGAACTCTCTTATCGGCTCGATGCCTTTATCATAAGCTTCGTTTACGCTCATTTTGCCGTCCATCAAAGGTTTTAGCGCGATGTCATTCACCTTGCCCCATGTGGGAGCCATAACAAAAAACGTTATGAAAAGAGCAATACCGGCTAACAACTGCCCCGGCGGCATCTGCTGCGTGCCGAGCGCGCTTTTCAAAAAATGAAATACGATGATAATGCGTAAATACGAAGTTGTCATTATCATCAATGAAGGCGCCAGTGAAAGCACGGTCATCAAAAGTAAAAGCTGTAAGGTTACGGAAACATCTTGGGGGGAATCTGAAGTTCCGACATCAATCCCGATTTTAGGTAAGGGCAGCGTTGTTTTTGCTTGCGGAAGGATCTCGGATGCTAACATTATGCCTAAGAGAATTACGAGCGCCAAGGTTTTTAATTTCATTTCATCCCCAAATTCTTTTTTAGGATATCCAAAAAATTATTTTTGGACGATTCATCCTCAAGAGGTTCATCAACTATACTTTCATCAACATCCAATTCCTTTAATAAATTGATGGATTGATCGCTGACGCCAAGCACCAAATATTTATTTTCAACTCTCACCACCGAAATATATTTTTTCGGCATGATTGATTGTGTGCTAAGAACATCGATGTGAAATATTTTTGATTTTCTGCCGGTTACGGTAATCCCTTTTCGTTTGATAAAAATAAGGACTGCATAAAGCAGTCCTATCACTAACACAAGCGGGAAAAGCGCTTTCAACACATCAACAAATCCCATTATGCTAATCCCTTCAGCGCTTTGTTCTGTTCATTAAGATTTGTTATTCGTATTCCGAAATGTTTATCGATAACCACAACTTCACCTTCGGCAATTTTTTTATTATTAACAAAAATATCAACCGGTTCGCTTGCAAGTTTATCGAGTTCAATCACATAACCGCGTTCAAGTTCAAGAACGTCCTTTACCAACATCTGGGTTCTTCCCAGTTCAATGTAAACATTAAGATGAAGGTCTCTAAGCATATCTAATTTATTATTTGCAGTATTTTTCTGGTTAAACGTTTCGTCGAAATCTTCGAAATCAAGCACATCAACTTCTTTAGAGGAAGGGTCGTTCTTTGGCTTGCCGGAAAATACATCTTCTCCGTTGTTATGGTTTGCGGAGCTTTGTTCGCCATCGTTGTTCATAAAGTCGTTGTTATTAAAATTATCAGCCATTGTTACACCTTACTGTGATTTTCATTATGTAAAATATTTTGTACTATTTTTATTGCTTTGTGTTTGTTTACCACGCCAACCCTACCGGTAAACCATGTTTTATCCGCTATATGAATAAGAAGATCGTCACCAATTCTTGTTTGTAGTCTTATTATATCTCCCTCTTCCAAATTCATCAGTTCGTCAACAGATATTTTTGCCGCGCCAAATTCAACCCGCACAGGTAAGTACGTTTTCAGCAGGTGATTTGAAATAATCGTATGAGCTTTTACTCCGTTATAATTTCCGGGGCGGATCGTCGTCAACTTTTTCGAAGTCATCTTGGAAAGGATCGTATCAAAAGCAAAAGTTGCAAAGCAGATATTCATCATAAATGATTGCTCGCCAACGAGCACTTCAAATGAAATAAGCAGCACCGATTCGCTATGCGAAGTAATTTGAGCAAAATCAATGTCGGCTTCAAATCTCTCCATTATAAACTCAAAATTATCTACAACCTGCCAGGCTTTTCTCATATCCATCATTATCCGGTCAACAATAACATTAAGAACCTTCTGTTCAATTGCCGTGATAATTTTTGATTGTTTTGTGCCAAGCCCGTTTCCGCCCAACAATCTATCTACTAAACACAGTGCAAAATCCGAACTTAATTCCAAAATGCCTTTTATGTCTGTTCCTTTAATATCAAAAGTGTAGAGGCAAGCGGGGTTGGAGACGGATAAAATATATTCCGAATAATAAATTTGATCGACCGATGTTACCGTTACCGAAACCATTGATTGCAGCTTTGCAAGCATAAACGAACTTAAACTTTCCGAAAAGTTTTCGAAAATGTTTTTTATTGTCCGGAGCTGATTTTTTGAAATTCTATTCGGCAGCCGGAAATCAAACGGGAGCGCTTGATGTTCCTGCGGTTCATGAGTGACGGTCTCTTCTCCCCCTTTAACTTGATTTAAGAGGAGATCGATCTCTTGCTGTGATAATACTTCTGCCATATTTATTGTAAAATATATTTACTGAAATAAACTTGATTTAAATGAACTTTCGGAAAGATCTTTTTTATTCTTCCGGTCAATTCCACCTTTAACGTATCTTTGTAGCCGCTGCTGTTTAACTGGAATAAATTTTTGCTTGAAATTGTTGAGATGATCGCATCTTTAACTAAAATGTCTTTGGCTTGCATCTCAACTTTATCTTCTTCTGATTTTACCGTTATGCCAAGCGAAAGCAGTAATAATCTTTTGCCGTCTGTTTCTGCCGGGTTTACAACAATATCTTCAATGGTATAAATAAAATTGGCATTCTGCGATTCATCAACTACCTTCTCCGCTTTTCCGGAAGTAGCCTGTTTTGTTTTTGCGGACTCGGGAATGGGATGCTCTTGAACTTTATTTGTAATCACGTATCCCATGATAAAGTAGATTACGATCAACTGCACAATAAAAGCCGGTATTCCGATAATAAAGACCTTGCTGTTAAGTCCCTTTCCCGGTTCCTTTACCGGAGGAACTATATCGTCTTTTAAGACATCTTCGAGTTTTTCTTCTTTTGCCATGGTTCTTTCAATTTTTTTACTTCATCAGAATCAATTGTAGTGCCACGGCAAAACTTAAAATTTTTCGGTTTATCAATCGTTTTACCTAAAAGGAGTGGTTATTATTGTCCAACTGTTGAAAAGTGAAGATGGTGGATGGAACGGCGCTAAGAGCTGCAAACAACCTCATCCTGTTTCCCTCTCCTTTATAAGGAGAGGGACTAAGGGAGAGGTCAATTTTTGTGCATAGTAGTAACAGGAAGGACAACTAATTTTACACAAAAACAAACCGGTAACATCATCGTTTACGATGACGAGATGCAACAAAAATATTTTTCACTTCCCTCCAAAACCCTGGCGTTTATTTATGAAAAACTGAAACACATAAAAACTTATAACCGCACTACCGCTAAAACCCGTTTTTTAAGCCTAAAAACGCACTGTGATAAAAAAACTGATCTAAATTAGTAGGGATATCCCTACTTATAGTAGGGGTTTCCCTACCCGCAGTAGGGATATCCCTACTAATTTTTAGGGGTTTCCCTACTCATTATTAGGGATATCCCTACTGTTTTTTATCACTTTATTTCCTTTTATTGCGGGTGTAAAAATTATTGTGTTAAAACACCCTTAATTGTTATTTTATTTCCGTGTTTTTATAAGGCAAAAATAAATCTTGTTGTTTTTACTATAACACCTAAAAATTAGAGTAACTAATGAAACCAGATAAATCCGTTTTCCTTTTTTCTTCTTCCTTCTTCCCTTTGGTTGTAATAGCATTGCTGCTATTTAACCTTGGCTGTAAAAAATCTCCAACAGAACCAAACACAACAGCTACTTTATCTGTGGAAGATGTCTCTTGCACCGAAGCATGGGTAAAAATTACAACTACCAATTACCAAACACCAAATACACTAACCCTTTTTGTAAACGACAAAGCTGACCAAAACATTACGCTTGTAAGCAATGATACGTTGCTTTACGTTGACTCTCTCCGCCCAAACCAAAGTTATAAAATAAAAGCAGCCTTTGCCGCCAACAACCAGCAACAAACCACTAACGAAGTAGTTGCCACAACGATGGATACCACTAACCACAACTTTACCTGGCAAACCTTTACCTTTGGTGAGCATAGCAGCAGCACACTTTACGATGTTGCAATAATAGATGAAAACAATATCTGGGCGGTTGGTGAAATATATATGAACGATTCTCTCGGCAAACCAGATCCGATAGCATATAATGCCGCCCATTGGAACGGAAGTAAGTGGGAAGTAAAAAAAATTTCGGTGTTATATAATGGTAATCAAACGGTCGCACCGTTAGAAGGAGTTTTTGCACTCCCTACAGGCGAAATTATTTTCTCAAGTGGTTTACCATATTTACCTCAAACCGATGGTTGGAAATTATATCATCTTTGGGATATGGGTGTTTTGAATCAAGATGACGGTGGTGTAAGCAAAATTTGGGGAACATCTATCAATGATCTCTATTTTGTTGGGAGAAAAGGAACTATTGTACACTACAATGGAAATTATTGGAAGAAGATAGAAAGCGGAACAACAACAAATATTTATGATGTCTATGGTATAACCGGGAAAGATGGGAATCAAAAAGTTTTTTGTGCTGTCTCAGATTTCGAAACTACCCTCAAAGGAGTTCTTGAAATTTCAAATAATACACTAAAGACACTAACCTCAAATATTTTTGGGAATATTTATACCGCTTGGGCACACAATACAAATCAATTGTATGCAGGTGGGCATGGATTATTTAAATACGCAAATAATGTATGGTCTAGGGTTAACATTGATGCAAATTTAGTTACCCGTATACGGGGAGATGCCGTTAATAATATTTTTGCGGTTGGAGGTTCCGGCTTAATAACGCATTTCAACGGAGTAAACTGGCAGAACCAATTAGTTGAAGTAAATGCATCATTCTGGTCATCTGATATAAAAGGGAAAACAATAGTTACAGTAGGTGAAAAAAACAGTAAAGCTATTATAGAAATAGGTAAAAGGAATTAATTACAAAAATTTAAGGAGATACATCGCCAATAAAAAAAAGTCCCGCCTATTATTGCATTAATAGGCGGGTTAATGCGCAAAGAAAGGTAACGAGTCATATTTTAACAGCTTGGCAAGCTGCCATCACCTTTTTTTTGCTCATTAAAGATAATAAATAATTTTATTCTTTTTAATAAACCTAATAATCAAACTTAGGAGTGAAAAATGAAGATCTACTCTCTCGTCCTTTTAGTGTTGTTTTTCTTGTGCAGTGATATGTTGTTTTCTCAGTATATGTTACCCCGTTCTCAAGGTTCACACAAAAACGCTTATACAAAAGTTGAACCACCTTCTACTTTTTCAAATAGGCAAGTGTTAGGAAAAGTTGCAACTGCAAGTTTTGATATCCATTATGATGATAATGATTCCCTTCCCCTTGATCCCGGGAAAAAAGGAGCCATAGAATATGCCGTAAATATTTGGAAGTTTATAATTAACACGGCGGTAGGGCAAACTATCAAGATAAATGTAATGAACAAAAATTTAGGTTACAGTAGTACGGATGCTTATACATTAGCGCAATGCGGTCCGGATACTTTTTATAATTCCCCATCACTGCCAAGTAACGTACAATACCCTATTGCGCTTGCAGAACGTCTTTTGGAATCGAATCTGAATGGGGATGGTTATGATATACAGCTTACGATAAACTGTCATGACAGTATTAACTGGTATTACGGAACAGACGGTATTCCACATGAAGATCAACCGGATCTGGTCACAACCGTACTACATGAAATAGCGCACGGTCTTGGATATTTTGATTCCTATTCTGTAGCCGGAGATAACGGGTATAAAGGTTTTAGCGGTTACCCTATTGATGCAGCCTCGCATCCTACAATTTATGATATTTTTGTGGCATCAGGTGGGCACCATCCCGCAACTAATTTTTTAATTAATGATCCTAATGGTTCAACACAGTTGAAAACCAACCTTATAAGCAATAATATTTATTTTTCCGGTGAAAATGCGTGGGTGCAAAACGGATACGATTCTCTTCCTAAATTATATGCCCCTACAAGCTGGGAGCCGGGTTCAAGTATTGCACATCTGGATGAAGATAGTTATCCATCAGGAAATCGGAATTCATTAATGACACCCAAAACGGATATGGCCGAAGTTATTCATTCACCCGGGGAAGTAGGGTTGGCTGTATTAAAAGATTTAGGCTGGTCAATAAATCGACTTGCCACTTTCACGCATCCCAGCTTTGACGTTGCGTTAAAAAAAGGTACGCTTGATACAATAAAGTGGTTCGATACCGATGGAGGTGCCTACAGGCTGGATTTATTGGATTCTTTAGATAATTATGTAATGATGTTTGTCTCTCAGGCAATTGCAATGATGGGCTGAACAATTATGTGTGGACAGTCCCTACTTCCTTACCAAATGGTAAATATCGTATTAAAATAAGTAATGGAAATGACCAATTCGGCTTGACCAGTATGTTTATTATTTCCGATCAGGACCAAGTTGCCACGCCACTATTTTTACCAAATGGCGGTGAGTTTAATTCAACACAGCAAGTAAGAATTTCTTGTGCTACCGTTGGAGCTGAAATAAGATATACCGACAACCTCGATGAACCTAATCAAACCAGTATTTTATATAATGATCAGACTCCTATTGTATTAAATAGTACAAAAACTTTAAAAGCAAAAGCTTTTAAAAGCGGTTATGTGCTGAGTATGACAACGCCACCGGCTATTTTCGTGAAAAAATCCGGCACAAAAATAGCGCAAGTTGGTGAGAATGGAACTGAATTTGGTGTCTATGGTATTTTGCAGTATGGAAGATTTTATTACGGTTTTCCTAATCCAACTGTATTTGGTTTGGATGGTAATTCGATAGTTGTTAAGGCACATCAAGATTATAAACCAAATACAACGGAAAAATGGAATGTTTGGCAGTCTGATGTAACTCCCTATTGGATTAATTTTGCGAATATTGGATGGAACTCTACTCCTCCAACTCAAATTATTGCCCATTTCAAAACAGCATATAACACAGGCTTCTCAGCAAGCGCAGAAAATATTATGACTATTAGTGATTCAATTTCGCTTAAAGATCCGTGGTTAATTGATGATTATTCAAGTACCGCAGGGAAAAGAAACAGAGGTGTTAACGCAACGTTTTATACAAAGCAAACACCCTTTACTATTTCTACTCCGGATACTCTTTACAAAGGCGTATTCTTGAACCAAAACCCGCAATTCCAGCCAAACATACTTAACTACTCCGTCAAAGCTTCACAAACCAAAAACATAAATTTAGGTGGCGCTTTGGGTACGCGCGCGTTTTATTTTCAAAACTGGAATGCAAATCCCGTTGGTAGTGCAGAATTTAAATATTCAGATTCACTTACAACCGGTGTAGTTTTTAAAGCGGATAACGCCGTGGTAAGTGCAAACTATAAAGGTACGCAACTTTCAAACACTTCTACTGCCTTTACTAACAATAGCCAGAGAAAGTTTATCAATCTCGGGAATAATAGACTCTATTATGTTTATTCAAGTATGAATAAAATATGGATGGAAAAAAGCAGCGACAATGGTACAACATGGGGAATAGCTAACGGCGGTAAATCTTTAACAAACAGTACCGCAAAACTACCCGCAGTAGCGGCGATTAACGATGGACTTCTGATAGTTTGCCAAACAGAACGACCGACTGGAGGGTATTACATAAAAGCATATACCTATAGCCTCTACTTAGATAAAATAGTTGATTCTCTCCTTGTTGCCGATAGGGGCGGTAAATCATTTGCCGAAAACGCCTATCCGGTAATTGCAAGAAAAAATGACGGGTACCCTAATTACCATGATACCTATTTAGTGGTTTGGGAAGAAGCGGACTATGGAGTAAATAATCCCGGAGGATTGTATTATTATTATGGCAACTCCAACTTCGAAAATTATAGCGGAAGAATATCGGGGACAGATCAAAATAGCCATAACCCGACTCTTGCAGCGGCTATAAATGATATTTCTTTTCATTTAGGCTGGCAGCAAAGTTCTTATATAGCGTATCGAAAAATAAAAGTTAATCTCAGCAGTTTAGCCTTTGGAAGTATTTCAGCCATTTCGTTTGGTTCTGGCAATAGCTCCAACCTCTCTCCAACCATAATTGAATATAACGGCGCCGCAAAAATCGCATGGAAAGGTAGTCGAAAAATACTCAATGTTGGGTACGAACAACGCGTCACGTATAGAGAAATATCTCAAGCCGGGAATCTTTCGGTTTTCTCAAATTTCGGTTCAGATGTCAATTCCCCCGTGCTTAGCAGAAATGATTATAGCACTGCTTTTGTCCTTGGCTGGAGCGAGAACAATGGTGCCGATAATTGCTTTACAGATGAATATCTGTCGTTAATATTGCACCTAAATACTACGGGGAAGGATTTACAGCTTAGTAACGGTACAGATAAGAACTCAATGTATGCGATGTCTTTTAACAATAGCGGTATGCCTTACTTTTTAACTCAGTCGAATAATATTCAGAGTTTTTATAGCATATCAAAAGCAAACAGTTTAGGCATTAATAAAGGCAGAGAAGGTGTAGTAGCCAAAGGGAGTGGTGAACTTTACTTTACCATCGGAGATGTAAATGTAAACGGAGAAAATATTTCGTTTAAAACTCTTCCCGATTCATTCTCTGTCAATTCAATAAATGATATAAACAATAATGTGCGAACCACTCCCTTTGCAATAAGTGATAATTCGCAGTTTAACTATAGCGTACAATACGGAATTACAGATTCAGCCGAAGTAGTTAATTCTCTATCGGTAAATGATGTCGTTTCTTTCCGCGTTGAACTTGTTGATGAAGCGACAAATGTTGTGCTTGGTCTTTTTGATAACGTAAGTTTCACAAAACAACAAGCCGTACCGTATGAAAACATTTCTTATCAAGTAGCAACCGAAGGAATTGGAAACAGAACGGTTTACTTGCGTCTAATAACAACCGCAACTGAAGGTTTTTCTTTCTCACTCGCCAATTTGCTAGACAATCAGAATATCATAGCAAAGAAAAATGTGAAAGAGATTTCTTACAAATCAACTGTCGTAATAAAGGATTACGCTCTTGCACAAAACTATCCAAACCCTTTTAACCCGGTAACAACAATAACGTATCAATTACCGAAGAGCGGCAGTGTTACCTTAAAGATATTTGATATTCTCGGTAACGAAGTAAAAACACTTGTAAACGAGCAGAAAGAAATGGGCAGATACACGGTTCAGTTCGATGCCAGTTCACTTGCAAGCGGTATGTACGTTTACCAATTACGCGCAAACGATTATACTTCAACTAAAAAAATGTTATTGCTCAAGTAAAAAAGTGATTTAATGTAGAGTTATTCCGTTAAAAGTCAAGAAGAAATACTTGGGCTAAGTTATCCCAAGTATTTCTTCTGAGAAGTTATATTCTCAAAAAGTTCATTGACATATTGAATACATTTCCTTAAGTTTGAGATGAAGCAAACGGAAAGGAGCGAGAGTCTGATCCCGCAAAAACAGAAACAATCTGTTCCGCGTTCAGCGGTTTAAGATTTTGGGACTTCTCTTACTC
>JAUYAB010000046.1 GCA_030693705.1 Ignavibacteria bacterium
GGGGTACAGTTTAACCCGTACGACGGTTTAGCAAACCGTTGGTTTCAGCCACTCACCCACCTCTCCAAGTCTATGAAATTAACCCTAAAAAACCCTTACGGCGATTTAGCAATCCCGATTACATCGGGATTCAGCCACTCATCAATCTTTCCAAGTCTATGAAATTAACCCTTTAAAACCCTTAACACGATTTAGCAATCCCGATTACATCGGGATTCAGCCACTCATCAACCTTTCCAAGTCTATGAAATTAACCCTAAAAAACCCTTACGGCGGTTTAGCAATCCCGATTACTTCGGGATTCAGCCACTCATCAATCTTTCCAAGTCTATGAAATTAACCCTAAAAAACACTCACGGCGATTTAGCAATCCCGATTACTTCGGGATTCAGCCACTCACACACCTCTCCGTAGGAAATTGAAATTTTTGAGTTGAAAAATTAACGAATTTTCTTCAAACTTAAAACAGGAATTGATAACTGAGTGAAATATTTCTTCCCGGCATCGAAGTAAATTCTTTTATTGCAGAAAGATGGTCTTTAAAATCATAGTTTAAAGCATTTTCAACTTATAGAGAGATGATGTGGGCAAACCTACCCGAGAAATTTTTTTAATTTACGTCCTTTTTTCATTCTCGCTAAAATTATCAACAAGAATTTTTGCTTGTTCAAAAGCCGAATCAAAACCAGTCATCTTCAATTCCCAATTGTTGTTTTATCTCTAAACAAATTTAATAATAATGTAGAGACATGCCATAGCATGTCTCTACGGGTATATTTACTGCACCGGTGGAGTTGTCGTATCCGGTGGGGGAGGAGGTGGAGTTTGGTTTTCCTCACCCGGTTTTGTATGCGATGCGCCGTAATTAATAACATCTCGGACTACTCTATATTGGTTGTAAAAATCGAGGTGATTTTCTTTTAATGTTTCAGCGAAGCCGTCTATCTGGTTTTTTAAGATTGCTTTTGATTCATCAAGAAGAAAACCAAGATTTTTTGTCTCATTACTGGAAAAATCGTCCCATTACTAGAACGATCGGTCAATTTACTGGAAAGTTCGATGTGTTTACTGGAAAAGTCGGTGACATTACTAACCAGATCGATTAGATTGCTAAAATGTTTGCTGAATATTTTAAAATATCGGGAAGAATTCCCTGAGAATTGATTTAATGTGAAAGGGGAGTGTAAAGAATTTTTTACCCCTTCGGGAAAATGAGCGCTTGTAAGAACCAACAAAATAATCACAACACCCTATTGCTTGTTTATTGTGGTACACAACCTAAAAAAGATTTTTTAGATACGCAAGAGAAAAACAAATATTTAAAACTTGTACCAGTAAATCAGCTATATCCTGAAGGATAGAGCTGGTCGAAAAAATCATCGTAAACGATGATGAGTTAAAATATACCGCTTCAGCGGAATTTGTTCGTGCAGCACAATCCCTTCAGGGTTGTGATGTATTTAAGTTCGTGTAATTTTTGGCAGAATGTTATATTTGAATTTAAATATCGAATAATGAACAAGGAATAATGAATGATGAGGTTTTCCCCCTTCAAAATTCGAAATTCCTTATTCGATATTCATTATTCCTTTTTTGGTTCTTGCTCTGCCAGGTTAGGTATTAACTCACAATGTTTATATCTAAAATTCCTATATTCACTTAGTCAAATCTTTCAGTTTTTTTTGTGATGCCGTGAAATTCTGATCAATTTCAAGTGCTTTTTTAAATTGCGCAATAGCTTCATTTTTATTTCCCGCCGCTAAATATCCATCACCCAAACTGTCGTATGAGTTAGGATTCTTTGGGTCAAGTTCAATTTGCTTTTTAAATTTCACGATCGCTTCTTCATTTCGGGAGATACTTACTAAAAAGTAACCGTAAGCATTATAAAAACCGCTAAAGTCCTTTTGATTACCATATTTATTTTCAAGAAATTTAAATTCTTCTTCGGCTTTTGCGTTGTTTTTATCTGCAACATATAAGGCAGCAAGCTGTGAATGTCCAACCTTTTCGTCATACCCGATTAATATTTTAGCTTCACTATACGCTTTTTCCATACTGCCTCCCATTATGCCGGGAGCCATGCGATAAAAATTTATTAAGCCAACTCTGCCATCGATATGTGATGGGTTAATCTTAACCGTTTTCATGTATTCATCTTTTATCTTTGGGGCGAGCTTTATTTTTGTGAAGATACTTGAGTTAACCGCATCCGCACCCATAGCCTGCGCAAACCAAAAATGATAATCGGCGTTATTGTAATTAATTTTAATAGCTGTTTCAAATTCATCTGAAGCGTCCTCATATTCCTTCATACGCAACAGCGTTTTCCCTAAATAAAAATGGGCTTCTGCATTGTTCTTATCGTTACTAATCAGTTTTTCAAGTATTGATTTAGCTTCGTTCAGCTTATTGTTTTGCAGAAGATTTTTAGCTGAATTAAGGTCTTGTGCAAAATTCATCGAAATGATGGCTAAAACTAAAAGGGCAAATACTATTTTTTTCATTAACACACTCCTATAAATAACTAAGTTTAAGAATTCTTTCTAGCGTTGAACAAATTAATTATGCTGTCGAGATTTTTAAAACCAATAACACTCTACAATCACCGAATATTAAAAATACAAAATCATTTTATCTATTTCTTTTGTGTCCGTTCAAAATTTTGTTTATAAATTTGAAGATTTGGGTGATTGATTTCTTTTGCCATCAAATAGGCTTTTTCATAATTCTGATTCGCCAATAATTGTTGTCCTGATTTTTCATACGTTTCTCCCAAACTATCATATACATTTGCAGATTGAGGATAAAGGGAGACATTTTTAGCTAAGATAGCAATAGCTTCATCAAAATTCTGCTGTCCAAGAAAATAATAACCAACCGCGTTCAAAATATTTTCCGGAGGCACAATTGAATAACCATATTTAGAGGTCAAATTACTATAATGCTTTAAGATAATATCTAAGCCTTTTTTAAGCTCAGCATCAGACAAATTCCAATCCTTATAAATCATCTTCAATCCATCATACATAGCCATGAAAACTTGAGAACCGTGATCCTCATCTTCCATTATTTTATACTCCCAGATTAGATCATCGGGGGCAAATTTTCTCAGAATAATTTTATACTCTTCGAGAGTCGTCAACAAGTTTTCCTGTTCTTTTGAACCCGCCGTAAAATAAACTGATTTATTTAATGATTTATATTTGGGAAGTCCTGAGGTTGTGTAAGGCAGTAAAAAATTATCGGCGGCAATTACCCAAGGACTTATTGCTATGAATGCGTTAAATAATTCCGGCTGTTTTAACATAGAATAAAAACAAAACATACCGCAGAGTGAATGACCGACAAGAATACGGTGGGGTTGAGTTCTATACTTTTTGTCAATAGAAGGGATCAATTCTTCTTTTAGAAATCCTATAAAATTATCTGCTCCACCGGATCCGGGAATGTTAAATACTTTTTCGGGAAGGAAATCTCGGTTACGGTATGTATTTGGAATTCCGATAATTATTGTTTCAGGCATTTTGTTATTGCGTGAAAGAAATTGCACTAATCCGGCAGTGTATTTAAAATGATCTTCGGCATCTAAAAGATATAACACTGGGTAACTGTTTTGAGTTGTATTGTAACTCTCCGGGAGATAAACAAAAAGATTTCTTTCCTCAAACAGAATGTTTGAGGTGATGGTTATTTTTTCACCTATGGTAATTCGGTTATCCGTAATTTGGCTTAACAAATTGCCGAACAAAACAATTAATAGGAAGGTTAAAGTTTGAATATATCTTAGTTTCATATCAAATTCTCCAATTAGATAATTAGTTTAAATGATTAAAAAATATAACCGAATGGCTGAATGCTTTTCATTTACTTATTCAATAGATGATGAGTGACCAATATTCCGGCTCTAATAGTTTATAATTTACTTCATACTGCCAATTTAATTATTGTTGATTTTATTTTTTGAAAACTAAAGCGATCCATTCATCCAACTGCATTTTATCTGAAAGCGAAAGTCCCAACTGAGTGTAACAATCACAAATATCTGCCTCATCAGTATAGAGCAAACCGGAAAGAATAACTTTGCCGCCGGCTTTAACTTTTGAAACAATATCCTTTGCGATAATAAGTAGTACATCTTTTTGAATGTTAGCTAATAAACAATCGAAATCATGTTCGGAAATATTGCCAACTTCGGCTAATCGGAACTCTACTTTTCCATAAACATGATTCTGATCAATGTTCTCAAGGGCATTTTCATAGCACCATTCATCGTTATCAATTCCTAAAGCGTAATCAGCTCCAAGCATAACCGAAGCGATTGCAAGCACTCCGGTACCGGTTCCAACATCAAGAACTTTTGTCTTCTTCTCAATATGTTTTTCACACATCGAAAGCATTAACTTTGTTGTTTGGTGTTCACCCGTGCCAAAGGACATTTTGGGATCGATCGTAATTACAATTTCTCCTTCAGAAGGGGAGTATTCTCTAAACGAAGGTTTTATAACGATCTTATCTGTCACTTTAATTACTTTAAGATTTTTTTCCCATTCCTCGTTCCAATTTTTCTCTTCTATTTCATTTATGGAATAAGAAAATGAATTTATGACTTTCTTTTCAACCAATTCTTGCAAGAAGTCTTTAACAGTTTGGTCAATTGATTCGTCGGCATCAAAACTAATTACGAGAGCATCGTCATTTTCAACAATACCTAAAGGATTTAATTCCCAAAGTAATCCGCTTAATTCTTCGGGATTAAAAGGATCGGTATCAATTATTACTTCAAAATAGTTTTTCATTGTATCTGTCGCTCCATTCTTTAGCTTGAAAAAGTTTTACACAAATCAAAAATGTTCGATCTCAAATTAAAATATTCTGACATGAAAAGCAGAACTTTTTCAATATCTCAATGAATGAGTTAACGGGAAGATTATAGAATAATTTATAAATAAACTTTTTATTTAGTTCCGTTTTTAATTAATTGCTTTTTGAGAACAGTAAACCAAAATGTATTTTGGGAACAATTTTTCAATCAATTGAAGGAATTATTCAATGGCTTCCATCGAACAGCTTCTAACACAGATAAGTGATTTTATTTGGGGTTATCCTTTATTAATTCTTCTTTTCGGTACACATATTTACTTAACTATTCGTCTGAAATTTATTCAACGTTTTATTGGCAAAGGAATTAAAATATCTTTATCCAAAAAGAAAGAAGGAGAAGGAGATATTAGTCAATTTGGAGCATTAACAACGGCACTTGCTGCCACGATCGGTACCGGAAATATTGTTGGCGTTGCTACAGCGGTTGCTGCAGGAGGTCCCGGCGCTGTATTATGGATGTGGCTTACCGGAGTTTTTGGAATTGCAACGAAATATTCAGAAGCGCTTCTTTCGGTTAAGTACAGAGTTCAGAATAAAGAAGGTGAATATTCCGGTGGACCGATGTATGTGCTTGAACGCGGTTTAAATATGAAGTGGCTTGCAGTTTTGTTCGCCGCGTTTACTTCTGTTACTGCTTTCGGGATTGGAAGTATGGTTCAAGCTAATTCTATTTCTTCTCTTGTTTCATCTTCCTTTAATATTTCACCGTGGATAACAGGAATCATTTTGATGGTATTAACTGCCGTTGTTATTATCGGCGGAATTAAATCGATTGCAAATGTCTGCGAAAAGTTAGTCCCGTTTATGGCAATATTTTATGTATTGGGTTGCTTCATCATTCTGGTTATTAATTACACTACGATTCCACATACCATTGGTTTAATATTTTCAGGTGCGTTTTCAGGTCAAGCAGTAATTGGGGGGTTTGCAGGAGCCACAATAAAAGAAGCCATCCGTTATGGAATTGCACGGGGATTATTTTCAAATGAATCCGGTTTAGGAAGCGCCCCAATTGTAGCTGCTGCCGCACAAACAAAGAATCCAGTTCGGCAGGCTTTGGTTTCTTCTACCGGGACATTTTGGGATACTGTTGTTGTTTGCGCTATGACTGGTCTTGTGGTCGTGAACTCCGGTGAATGGATAAACGGACTAAACGGCGCCACACTTACACAAAAAGCTTTTGCAGATATTCCGGTTGTTGGTTCAATTATACTAACCGTTGGTTTGTTGACTTTTGTTTTCTCAACGATACTTGGTTGGTCTTATTACGGAGAAAAAGCCGCGGAATATCTGTTCGGATCAAAGATAATAAAACCGTACCGTTGGGCTTGGGTTGTTTCTGTTTTAGTCGGTTCTGTTTTATCGTTACACATTGTTTGGACTTTTGCAGATATAACGAATGCTTTGATGGCGATTCCCAACTTAATTGCGCTTCTTTTATTGAGTAAAGTTATTGTAGAAGAGACAAAAACACATCTTTGGGATAATAAATCGGAAGATCTTGATTAGAAATAAAAAAACCGGCTCAATTAAATGAGTCGGCTTTATATTTTGCGGAAGGGGTGGGATTCGAACCCACGGTACCCTTGCGGGTACACTACCTTTCCAGGGTAGCCAGTTCAACCACTCCTGCACCCGTCCGAAAATTATTTTTTACGGTGCAAATATAATTTTATTTGTCATTCTTTCCCAATAATTCTTAACGTTTCACCACTTTCATGTCGAAATAATTTCTCTATCCATCAGAAAAGTTTTAAATTAGGGTTTGGATTTAAGATAAAAGTGAAATGAATATAGCGATATTAGAGAAATCAGTTTTAGCCCTCTTCTCGGCATTATTGGGAGCGGGATTAATATTTTTTGTAAAATTAGATCATAAGAAACTTTGTAGTTTAATTTCATTATCCGCCGGGGCTCTATTGGGAGCTGCAGTTGTAGGAATATTGCCCGAAGCATCTACAAATCTTTCCTTGTTTCAGTTGATAATTTCAACCTTTTCCGGTTATTTACTCTTCTGGGTGATAAGTAAGTATTACTTTCATGTTTGTCCGGCTTGTTCTGCATCTCATTTTGATGAGGTTACCACAAAACGGTTTTCCGAGATTGTTCTATTACTCTTCACGGCTTTATCTTTCCATTCTTTTTTGGATGGATTAGCGCTCTCTACCGGCGGAATCACAGAGCATGGAAAAGCAAATTCTATTTTGATTGCAGTTTTAGCTCACAAATTCCCGGAAGGTTTGGCGTTGGCTTCTTTGATGGTTGGAGCGAACTATACGAGAGGTAAAATCCTCAAATATGTATTTTTAGTTGAATCTGCAACGGTTCTCGGCGCTCTAATAGGCGATCTATTCCTGGCAAAATATTTTAACGTCTACTGGTTAGGATTTGTGGAAGCACATATTGCCGGCGGATTTGTTTATCTATCGTTCCATGCGGTGTTTGGTGAATTATTTAAAAATCATAAAGCGCTGGTCATCATTTCTTTTCTCGCCGGCTTATTGATTATCTTTGGGGTAAGCTTAATTTGATTAGGAATTTAATCAACGTAGAGACTTGCCATGGCAAGTCTCTACGAAAAAAATATTATTAAACGGAGAGATGGCAGAGCGGTTTGAGCCAGAGGCTCATCAGCCTTTGGCGGAGTCCTCAGCCTCTGGCTGAGAATGCGGCAGTCTCGAAAAAGAAATTATGAAATGGAGAGATGGCAGAGCGGTTGAATGCGGCAGTCTCGAAAACTGTTATACTGGGTAACCGGTATCGAGAGTTCGAATCTCTCTCTCTCCGCACAAAAAAAATCCTTTAGAACTTTTTGTTTTAAAGGATTTTTCATTTTTAAACAAACCCACTTTTTATTCTCTCAAGAATATTTCATTTTGCATTAGTTGATTTCTTTTATTTCTCTAAATAAATATCGGTGCTGTATGAATCTCTTCAATCTACACAAACCCATCATCGGGATGATCCATGTGGATGCGCTGCCCGGAACTCCGAAATACAATGGAAGCGTTAAATCCATTATTGAAAAAGCAATATCGGAAGCGCTGCTTTATCAATCGCTGGGAGTGCCTGCATTAATGATCGAGAATATGCATGATGTTCCCTATTTGAATAGAAATGTCGGTTCCGAAATAACTACGTTGATGAGTATTATTCTTTATGAAATTAAACGAAGCATTGACCTACCGCTCGGTATTCAAATACTTGCGGGAGCTAACAAAGAGGCGATCGCGTCTGCATATTCTGCCGGAGCGGAGTTTATTCGTGCAGAAGGATTTGTATTTGCACATGTTGCCGACGAAGGTATATTTTCATCCGATGCGGGAGAGTTGCTGCGTTATAGAAAAGAGATTGGAGCAGAAAATATTTTAGTCTTTACCGACATAAAGAAAAAACATAGTTCGCATTCCATTACTGCAGATACAGATATTTTGGAAACAGCAAAAGCGGCGGAGTTCTTTTTAAGTGACGGAGTAATTATCACCGGAAGCAGTACGGGAAAGGAACCTTCTTTGGTAGAGATCAGATCGGTAAAGAATAATGTTGGGGTGCCGGTGCTTGCGGGTTCGGGAATTACCGCCGAGAACATTAAAGTATATCTTGAGTATTGCGACGCTTTAATAATCGGTTCTTATTTTAAGGAGGAAGGGAAGTGGGATAATCCCATCGATCCGGATAGAGTAAAAATGTTATTAAGCAAAGTTAAGTAATGAACGATGTATTCTCGATAAAGGGTTTAATCTACTTCGAATAAAGTCGATAGTTATGTTAGAATCAAACTCTCAGTTTTAGAGAAGTAATTTGTAGGTCGATTCTCTGAATCGACCGTGCATTTTGTTTTAATTTATTCGTTCGCCGGTCGAAACGGAGTTTCGACCTACAAAGATTGCTTAATAAATATTTGTTGTTAGCGGTAAATATTTCTTGCGTAATGTACTTTTCATGTTTAAGTTTACACAGTAAAAGTAAATAGCTCCCGAAGTGTCGGGTATGTTCTTTGAATAGTTGAATCTTTCCCGGTTGTTTTTATTTAGATAATTGAAATTGTGGTGTTTTTTCTTTGTATACCTTTTGGCAAAATCCTGAGGTGTGGAAAAAGCCTGTTTGGGCATTCTATTCTCTTACAACATTGGAGGCGCTAAGCGTATCTTTTGTTAGATCATTTTGCTTAAAAGGAAAGATTACTTCTATGATGGTTGATGGATTATGTTTGTTGGATGATACTTACTCATTTCAGAAAACAAAATACATCTCCCCGGTTTAGTTAGGTGTTTGATTAACTATAAGGTTTAATCAGATACTTCATTCTTTTTCATTTCTGAAATTCACATTTCTATTTCATTTCTATAAAAATATCCCCGTTATAAATTGCAGATAAGTTAGTTGCTTGTCATTAGTCGGATGTCAATGGTTTTTATAAATCACCGGCTGTGCTTGTAATGAAAGTTTGGCAGATGGATTTTCCAGTATTACCAAAAGACTTTCTGTACAAATAAAAGTACTCTACAGATGGATTGAGGGACTTTCCGTACAAAAAAATGTATTCCCCATGTCTAACGGAAGACTTTCCGTACTGAAAAATGTATTCCTCAGACAAAACGATGGACTTTCCGTAAGGGAAAAAGGACTCCGAAGTGACAGCAAAGGACTTTCTGTACAGGGTAAAGGACTCCGAAGTAACAGCGAGGACTTTCTGTAAGGAAAAAAGGACTCCGAAGTAACAGCGAAGGACTTTCTGTACACAAAAAAGTGCTGCTCAGGTGCAAAAATGGGGTTTCCGGGTTCGGGAAAGTGGATTTTGGTAATGAAAATGGGTGTTCCGGGAACAGTAATATGCGAATATGATCTAAAAACGAACTATTTTCAGTTTTGGACTACAACTTTTGGGGTTGGGATTCTGAATTAGGTTCAGCCAAAGGCTGCCATGTATGATTATGATCGAAATTATTCATGAGTTGAGTTTTATGAATTTTTCTTAGTGAAACGTAGTGACTTAGTGCCTTTGTGGCTCAATTTCTATTAATTTCTATTGCCACCAAGTCACAAACCTGCCCGCCACGTAGAATATACTTTAGCAGGCGGGGACACTAAGAAGTCACAAAGTACGTAACTTCAGTAATAACTATAATTAAGATTTGATGAGTTGGGTGATGATAATTAGTTAGAGAAGGGCGGAGAGATTAAATGGGAGAATTGGATCAATTTATTATAGCTAAGTAGATTGCATTATCAACAAATAACGAGGTGATACTATGTCCGATGATCAAAATGGTGTTCATGTTTCAAGAACGGTGTTATTCAAAGTGGCGGATAAAACGCATGAAACAACGAAGGGGCTTGAGAAATTGGCGCTTTCGGGGTTAACTACGGATTACTACACCGCTTTTGCAGCTAATATTCAGCTTGCGAAAAACTTTAAGACTTCTGATGAGGTTAAAAAAGCAAACGCAAAGAAACTTTCCGAAGTGAAGAAAAAGTGTGAGGAATGTTTCAATTGGGTTAAGAAATTTCAATTCTATATGAAGAGAGCTTTTAAGGAAGGCTCTGCTCAATGGAATGAACTGCCCGAAAAAATTTCCGAATCAAAAAAAGATGAAGCGGAGATGTTAAACCTTCTTCCCGCAACTTTTACTCTTGCCGATAAATACGCCGTAGAGTTAAAAGCTAAAGGAATGCCGACGGATTATAAACTTACCGGTGAAACGCTTAAAGGTGAGCTTGAAACTATTACAAAAGAACATGGTAAAATAGTTGAGCAGAGCAAAGCCTATACGGTACAGCGGAAACTGGCGCATAGAAAAGTCTATGATACCGTTAACGAAATAAATGAACTCGGCAGGCAGGAATACCAGGACGACCCGGTAACGCTGAAGCTGTTCAAGTCCCAATGGCCGCAAGCCAAAGAGAAGGAAAACGGAACGGATTCACCGCCCGCACCGGCGCAGTAGAAAGTTTCCGCCAAAGGCGGATCAGCCTTCGGCTGAGAAAGTTCAAAGGAAGTCAGTGGTCAAGAGTCATTTGTCATTGATGATTAGTCATTAGTTTTAATCTGACTACTAAAAACTAAAAAGGGTGATGGACTGGATTGATAGCGGTTCATCATCCTTGGTTTAAATATTATTTAAGTTTAATAAATAACGTTTTTGATAGCGGTTACTATTGTGTGGAGATATTATGTACTTAGAAAAATTCAACATCAAAAATTTTAGAACTATTGAGAACCTTTGTTTGACTTTCAACAAAGGACTTAATATTCTGATTGGCGAAAATAATTCTGGTAAAACTGCGATAATTGATGCTTTGCGTATTTGTATTGGTTATGGAATTTTAAGGAGGGATTTGTATGTAAAGGACAGTGATTTCCATTTTCAAAGGAATAGCGTTACAGATGCTGCAAACGAGATAGAGTTTCACCTCTTTTTCAAAATTGAAAACCAACAAGAAAAAGGTTGGTTCATTGATCTATTAAATGCTTATGAAGGTGGCGGAGAAGATTTACAAATGCACTTCAAGTTTTATACAGAAGAAAGAAACGGTATCAAAAAAATAAAATACAAAGTTTGGGGTGGAGCAAACGAAGGACAACTAATTACACCAGATGTTCTATCACTCCTATATCATGTCCATTTAGATGCGTTGCGTGATGCAGAACAATTTTTACGACCAATAAGAGGTAATAAGTTGGGGCAACTTTATTCTAACATTCAAATTGACACCAATCCAATTAATGACAAACAAAAGAAAAAGGATTTGGCAAATCGTGTTCATACAGCCGTAAACAGCGATGAAGAATGGCAAACACATTTACAAAGTGGAAAAGATAAAATCAACTTACATCTTAATGAAACAAGTTTCACAGGAAAGGAACAAAAGATTGATGTTGACTTTTTGGCTTATGACTTCAACAAACTTGTAGAAAATCTAAAAATTCAAATGCCCTTATATTCTGAAGAATTATTGAACGGCAAGCCAACGCTACAAAAACATTTTGAACTTGGACAAAATGGGCTAGGCTACAATAACCTTGTTTATACTGCAACTGTTTTAGGTGATTTACAACAGAGAAAAAACCTTGACAAAGAAAGTTACGCAGCTTTGCTTATTGAAGAACCCGAAGCACACTTGCATCCACAACTCCAAAATTTATTTTTCAATTATCTTAACAAGTTAGACAAAGAACAGGGATTTCAACTTTTCATTACTTCACATTCACCGACAATTACGGCTAAAGCCGAGTTGAAATCAGTAATTGTTTTACAAAACCCATCGGATAAGGTTCATGCTCTATCGCTTCAACATTCAGGGCTGCAACCCAAAAATCAAACCTATCTTGAAAAATTTTTAGATGTAACCAAGTCGCAACTATTCTTTGCAAATGGTGTCATTTTAGTGGAAGGAATTTCGGAAGCATTGCTGATGAAAGTATTCAGCAGGAAAGTTGGCGAAACATACGATATAGAAAAAGTAGGCATTGAAGTCATAAATATAGGCGGAGTGGGCTTTGAGCATTTCGCAAACCTTTTCAATAATGAAGTTGCAGAAAAAAATTTGCAGACTCGTTGTGCAATCATCACTGATGATGACAGATTAGAATTAGACGATGATGGTTCGCCAAGAGCAGATAAAGTAAAGGCATTAGAAAGGAGCAACCTGAAGGTTTACTCTGGTAACGTTACTTTTGAGTATGAGTTATTTTTAACTCATGAAGCAAACAGAACATTGCTACTGACCATTTACAAAGAGTTACACCCAAGAACTGAAATTGCAATAAACGATGATGCTACGATTTACTCCAAAACTTTTGCAGACAAAGTAAAAGAACAGAAATGCAAGTCAGAACTTGCTTTACGTTTAGCAACGCATTTGGAAAATGGTTTTGTATTATACAAAGCATTTGAAAAGAAAGCTGCATCTGCTGAACCTGTTAGTGAAGAAGTATTTCTGGCAAACCTCTCAGAACCTAATCGAGATGATTTTAATGCTTACAAAAATTTCACAGTTCCAACTTATATTCGTAGAGCAATCAAGTATGCGGTAAAAGGCGAAATAGATGTTTGAGAGTTTATCAGCAACACAACGGGAAATAGTTTTCAATAGGTCTGGCAAGTTTGTAGTCAGGGCTTGTCCGGGTAGTGGCAAAACTTATTGTGTCAGTGCACGGCTTGCGAGATTGGTTGGAGAGTGGAAAGAAGATTACACAGGAATTGCAGCCGTATCATTTACAAATGTTGCTTGGAAAGAAATTGAAAAAAAATACAGAGAAGAATTCAGTTTCAAGCACGCAATATCCTTTCCTCATTTCATTGGAACTCTTGACAGTTTTATAAACCAATTCATATTTCTTCCTTTCGGACATTTGGTAATGCAATGCAATAAACGACCCATCCTTGTTGGTGAGCCTCACAACTCATGGTACTACAATTCAAATAGGGCTGATTACTCGAAATACTTTGATAAATGCAGTTTTGACATAAATGATAATTTAATAAAGATTGCACCGATTACAGATGTTAAATGGAAGAAAAAGGACGGTGCTCTTTCAAAGAATGTTGAAAATATTTTGAATCAAAAGAAAGCATTAGTTGCAAAAGGATATGCTAACCAATCTGATGCAAATTATTTTGCAATGAAAATACTAGAGCAGTTCCCTTCAATTTGTCAGGCAATTGCTCTAAGATTTCCTACTCTAATCGTTGACGAGGCACAAGACACATCAGAAGTGCAGATGCGAATCATTGATTTACTGGCAGCAAGTGGGCTAAACGAAATAATGCTTGTTGGCGACCCCGATCAAGCAATCTTTGAATGGAACGGAGCAAGACCTGCATTGTTGAATGAAAAAATTGTTCAGTGGGGAAATCCAGTTTCATTAAATGAGAACCGCAGAAGTTCAAAGCTAATTTGTAAGTGCACTTTTAATCTTTCTTCATTACCAGCAGCTTCTACTTCTGTTAACGCAGATGTAGTTAATTGGGAATTTCAACCAACTGTTGTTGTTTTCAACAACAATATACAGCAAGTTGTAACTGACTTTCTAGCGATATGCACCGCAAATGGAATTGCACTGTCGGCCAAAACAATTTCGATTTTATACAGAGGTAAAGGAATGATAAATGAAATTGTAGGTGTTCAACGAATTCCTTCCGGCGTTAATCATTGGAACAGTGATAATAAATTCACTAAGGATTTTGTCAGGGGAAAATATCATTACGACAAAGGCGATTTCAAAATAGGATTTAAGTTAATTGAAAAAGCAATTATCAAAATGAAAAAAAATATTGTAGTTTGTTCGGAGGATATGATTGAAAAGAGAATTGAAACAATTGGTTTCATACAGCATAGAACTGTTGTTTCCAATTACATCAATATTTTACCTAACACAAATACAACATTAGGCATTTGGATTGCAGCAGCTAACGCTGCTTTTGCATCAAAGAACATTCAATACATTTTGCAGATAAATCCTGATAGCAACAATTTTTCTTTCTCTCAAATATTTTTGAACGAGGACGATATTGTAACTGAAACCAATTACAGAATTGGAACAGTCCATAGCGTGAAAGGTGAAACTTTTGACGCAACACTTATAATCCTAAAAGAAAGGGCAGCAAATAATTCCAAATATGTAAACTTATTAGCTGTTACAAATCCGCCATCCGACCATGAAGAATTACGCATTGTATATGTAGGTATGACACGACCAAGAAAGGTTTTGATGTTGGCAGTTCCTAATGAGGAAAGTAGAATAGCTTGGACAAATAAACTCAATGCAAACAATTAATAAAGCAGTGTTGGGTTTTAACAAAACACGGCGTTAGGCAAAGTAATAGTACCAAACCTTTGAGGTCTGCGACCAAAATGGATTAGACTCGAAGGTTACGGCAGGAAGTAATTAAATAAATAATAAGGTTGTGTTGAGTATTAAAAAACACACCGATGAGCGAATTATATCAACTAAAAATAAAGGAAAATGTGTGGAGAAAATAAATATTAAAATTTATGTGATGGCATTTGTAATGTCGGCTCTATTATTGAGTTGTAAAGGTCCAAACGGAGATACCGGGCCAACCGGTCCCCAAGGTGATAAAGGACTCCAAGGAACCTCAGGTACAGATGGTCTCCCGGGGTCTGATGGTCTTCCTGGTTCTGATGGGACGAGTGATAAACAAATCCGTTTTTTAGTAAGTCCAGGAATTGGTTGTAATACAACACAAGGGGTGCTTTATTCATATCCAGGATATGAAGTAATAAAGTTTAATATTAAAAACTATGTTGGCGTAGATTCGGCCATTATTGTGTCCTATTTAAAAACTGATGACCCTGCGGTAAAATGCAAATTAAGATTATATAATCTGACGGATAGTATCTTTATAACCAAAAGTGAAGTAACCAGTAATAGCAATAAAGGTGTGTGGGTGCAGTCATTAAATATTTATGATGAACTGCCGAGTAAAGAGATAACTCTTGCCTTGTTTTTAGAGAGCGGAAAAACCGGAGTCAATGTAGAATCTCTTGGAACATATTTATTCTTATATCGTAAATAACATCTTGTAGAAGAAGAATCTAAATGAAAGAAATTAAATAATTAATACGGCAGTGTTGGGTTTTAACAAAACAAGGCGTTAGGTAAAGTAAAAGCTCCAAACCTTCGAGGTCTGCGCCCAAAATGGATTAGACCTCGAAGGTTAGGGCAGGCAGAATTTATAAATCCTCTACGAGGATTAAGTGCTGAGAGAGGATTGTTTTTTTACAATAATATGACCTCTACGAGGTCAGAAAATAAAACATCGTAGATGTTTAATCTTTGTAATAAAATGTTCTTATAAAAGAATGATCCTCGTAGAGGATCAATAAAAAGCAGAATGAGATTGATATACAAAGTAATTAATACGGTAGTGTTGGGTTTTAACAAAACATGGCGTTAGGTAAAGTAATAGTTCAAAACCTTCGAGGTCTGCGACCAAAATGGATAAGACCTCGAAGGTTACGGCAGGCAAAGAATAAATAATTGGTAAAGCGATATTGGGTTTTAAATAAGTAGTAAAAAGATAGTTAAGTATTATAAAAATCATAATAATTTATTAATAGAGGTTATCGGTTATGCGTGAATATATTTTTAATAGGGATTTTATTTTTATTATTTCCTCAATTTTAATTTGTCTATCCTTATCATGTACAGATCCTGTTCAAGCGCCTATTGTAGATGAATATTCTAAAAATATTTCTGTTGTGATCCTTTCTCCAGCGGAGAATTCTAAAATTAGTGGAACTACAAAAATTGATATACAAGTTATTTCCAAGAAACCTATTTCTGATGTCAGTTTATTTGTCGATGAAAAAGTTGTTTTATTAGATACAGCTATAGTAAAAACCATTAAAGGTGATACTACATATTACGAACTAACATTGAACTCATATTTCTGGGCAAATGATAGTTTGCATATAATTAAGGCTTTAGTGAGCGATAATTCAGGTGCCAAACAAATATCTCAAGTTGTAGCCGTATATATAAAATCGTCATTCTCATCCATGTTACAACTTTTGTATCCTGATAATAATGATTTTGTAAGAAATACCGACCAAGTAAATTTTTCATGGAAGAAAGTTGATCAAGCTACTAAATATGAAATTCAAATAGCAAAATCATATTTGTTCGATGTACTTGAACAATCTATGACAACAATAGATACTTTCTATATATCCTCAAAACTTCAACAGGAACACTTCTTTTGGAGGGTGAGGGCTAATGTCCAAGATGCACAATGGGGAAGTTGGTCGCAACCTAGCTTATTTATAATTGATGGACCTCAGTCACCTAGGAGAAATTATCCATTAGCTAATGATGTAATTTATCCTCCAGCTATTTTTTCTTGGCATCATTCGGAATATGCAAAAGACTATGAAATACAAATATTTAAGACAACCGCTCCTTATTCCATAGTATCATCCGCAGTTATTTCCGATACTTTTATGATGTCTACACTTCCTTTCGGAAAATATTTCTGGAAAATTCGAGCAAGAAATGAAGTTGGTCTATGGGGTAGTTGGAGTGATTCTTTATTGATTGCAAACGGAATCTTTGCGAGACAAATATCTTCTACTTCAATGAGTTCTAATTTTAGGATTTTGGAAAAAGCTGATAATGGATTTATAATTTTGCTTGGCAATTCCATAATTGGAATGAACAAAACCGGTGTTGTAGAATGGACAAAGAGTTTCACTACTTTTGATGCTTTGGATATTGAAGCAAGCAATAATGGCAATTATCTTCTTGTTGGAAATCCTAACAATTCTCTTACCGTTGCTCAAATATCATCAACCGGAAATACCATTAATACTAAAACATTGTCAGATACCGCAGAAGCTTTTAGTCGCAGCATAAAAAGAACATCGGATGGAGGATATATAATTGCTGCGACTTATTGCGATTGTATTGTAGGGTCGATCACTTATCGTCGACCGGTTCTCTATAAGATTGATAAGGATCTAAACTTACAGTGGAAAAGTACAATCAGTGATAAAGTAGTTTCCTCCATATCTGCAAATGAAACTTCAGACAATGGATTCGTATACCTTGGCAACGTTCTAAGTGACCCTGTTAAGCAAACGGCGATCTATATAAAAACTAATAGTACAGGAAACGTACTTTGGGAAAAAACTCCGGCTACATGGGATGATCCTGGCGATGGTGCCGGTACGACAGATAATGGATTTATTGGAATAGGATGGTCTCGTAGTGGTGCATTTTGGCAGAAGATTAATTCCTCTGGTAATGAAGATTGGAAAAAATATTATTCGCTTTTCCCGAGTTATGCGGCTTCAATAACAGAATTTGATGGAGACAATTATTTAATAGCAGGTTCTGGTAATAATAGTTCAAACAGAAATATCTTTCTAATCAAAATTAATAACCTGGGGATTGTAGAATGGGAGAAAAAATATATTGGATTTCAGACTTACTCGGTAATAAGAACTACGGATGGAGGTATTTGTATTTTGGTGAAATCTAATAATGGTTTAAAGGTTATAAAAACAGATAATCTTGGAGAAACATTTGAATAGTAAAGATATTTTTCGATCTAGTATTTAACCTCTGTCTAACTTTTTATCTATTTAATGGAGACAGTGTGTGAAATGCAAAATAATTAATAAGGCAGTGTTGGGTTTTAACAAAACACGGCGTTAGGTAAAGTATTAGCACCAAACATTCGAGGTCTGCGCCCAAAATGGGTAAGACCTCGAAGGTTAGGGCATGCAGAATTTATAAATCCTCTACGAGGATTAAGTGCTGAGAGAGGATTGTTTTTTTACCTGCCTACCGGCAGGCAAGCAAAATATGACCTCTACGAGGTCAGAAAATAAAACATCGTAGATGTTTAATAATTGAAAAAAAATGTTCTCGTAAAAGGATGATCCTCGTAGAGGATCAATAAAAAGCAGAATGAGATTGAAGGAAAAATTAATTAATAAGGCAGTGTTGCATTTTAACAAAACACGGCGTTAAATATTCTGAGTAAGGAAAATAGTATGAATGAAGAACGAACCCGCGTTTGTCCGGTTGAACTGGCAAATTCACTTGACAATAAAATAAGAAGGTGGCTGCAAAACCCGCAAAAAATACTATCTCCTTATCTTAAAGAAGGAATGAAGGTTCTTGATGTAGGCTGCGGTCCCGGATTCTTTTCTATTGAATTAGCAAAAATGGTTGGTAAAGATGGAAAAGTATTTTCGGTTGATATGCAGGAAGGAATGCTGCAAATAATTAGAAATAAAATTAACGGGACAACTCTTGAAGGAATAATCAAACTTATAAAATGTGAACAAGGGGAGATTATAGTACCGGAGAAAGTAGATTTTATTTTAGCATTTTATATGGTGCACGAAGTCCCGGATAAAGATAAATTCTTTAGCACAATGAAAAATATTCTGGATGAAAAAGGAGCGTTCCTAATTGTTGAACCGAAATTCTTTCACGTAACTAAAAAGGAATTTGCCGTTACGATCAGCAAAGCGGAGGCAGCAGGATTCAAAGTAACTCAAGGTCCAAAATTAGCTTTTAGTTTTTCAGCAATATTAAAGAATGAGTAGGACACCATACGTAAAGTTTAAGTAATTGTATTTTTAGCAATACAAATCAAAGCGCAGACTGAAGTCCACGCTACGAAACCATGACTAAAAATAGATATGTGCATAACCTGAGTGAGTAACAAAGCACCAAACCTTCGAGGTCTGCGACAAAAATGGATTAGACCTTGAAGGTTACTTAAAACAGTAGAAACAAAGTATCACATTACATCAAAGGTTATAATCAATGGCTGAGAAAAACATCCCATTCCAAATAATTGATTGGGATAAGATAGAAACAACCGAACACAAAGGAGAGAAAGGATCAGCATTTTGGAACACTCTCCAGTTGCCGGGTTTAAGAATAAGAATAGTTACTTACTCCGCCGGATATTTAGCTGACCATTGGTGCAAGAAAGGGCATATTGTTCATTGTCTTGAAGGAGAACTTATCACCGAGCACGAAAGTGGAGAAAGTTATCTTTTAAGTGCAGGAATGACGTATGTTGTCTCGGATAATTTGAGCTCGCATCGATCTCTTTCAGAAGGAGAAGTAAAGCTCTTGATAGTGGACGGAGATTTCTTACTTCCAAAATGAAATGGTGAGAATGAGTTAAGGTGTTTTCATCGATCCAAACCTTCGAGGTCTGCGACCAAGATGAGTTAGACCTCGAAGGTTGAATAGTTGTTTGTCATCCGCAAGGCGGTTGTTTAACTTTAATTTGAAAAGTATTATCAATTAAATATGAGGAGTTGGTTATGAGAAATTATTTATTGAAAATTTGTTATCTATTCGTTTGGATAGTTATATTTTGTTCAAATGCTTATCCCGAAGGGAATAAGAAAGAAAGCGGCAGTAAGCTGAATAAACCTGATGCTCAGACAGCCTTTTCTTATCTTAATATAAATAATATTTCGAGTTACTTTTATAACAACGGTATCTCGGATGTTTCTCCTTCCGGCAATTCAGGATTTGTTTATCCAAAAGGAAGCGGGAAAACAGCAGTATTTACTTCCGGATTGCTTTGGGGTGCAAAAGTTTCGGGTTTTACAGACCCAAGAGTTGGCGGAACCGCTTATAGAACCGGTCTTGTTCCGGGAAAAGTTCTTCCTAATGGTACTGCAGATAATCCTGCATTGGATAAATACAGAATTTATAGAGTTCGCAGAGATATTTATCCCGGCGGACCATCTAAAGATTTAATAACAGAAGCAGTAAACGAAGGAACTGATGCCGCAAGTTTGAGAACTGCTTATGAAACCGACTGGACACAATGGCCTGCGGAAATGGGCGCTCCTTTTGAAGATAAAGATGGTAACGGTATTTATAATCCGGATAAAGATATTCCCGGTTTTCCCGGAGCTGATCAAACACTTTGGTATGTTACTAATGATTTAAATTCCGGACAAACAACATTTTTGTATGGTTCAAATCCTTTAGAAATTGAATGCCAGGTAACGATCTGGGCTTATAACCGAACCGGCGCTCTGGGGAATATGTATTTTAGAAAGTACAAATTAATTAACATCACCAATCGAACCGATACACCGGTCACGTTTGATGAAATGTATGTTTCAATGTGGTCTGATGTTGATCTTGGAGATGCCGGTGATGATTTTATTGGAGTAGATACCGTTTTAAGTTTACAATATTCTTATAATGCAGCGGCAAATGATAATGTTTATAATCCTCTACCTCCACCTGCAGTGGGATTTGACTTTTTCCAAGGTCCTCTAATCAATGGTATTGCTGGGCAAGATAAAAATAAAAACGGTGTTGATGATGCTTCTGATTATGGAATTTTTAATAATCAAAAAGTAGGTCCAGGTAAAATCAATTTACCGATGACCGCAGCTTATTATTTTGCTAATGGTGATCCAAATCTCGGCGATCCTCCACAGGGGAATATTGGTGATGGTTCACGTCAGTTTTATAATTTCTTTCAAGGCAAATATGGAATTTCAGGCACTCCTTTTATTAACCTTGTGACTGGTGAACAAACCTCTTTTGCTCTTAGCGGTGACCCGGTAAAGGGAACAGGCTGGATAGACGGTGTTCAGTTACCTGCTGGTGATAGACGGCAGGGAAGCGCCTCAGGTCCATTTAATATGGCTCCCGGTGATACACAGGAAGTAGTTGTTGCAGAAATTATTGCAGGCGCCGTTCCCGGTATCGATAGACTTTCGGCTATAACTTTATTGAAGGTTTATGATCAACAAGCGCAGAAAGCTTATGACAGCTTTTTTGATCTTCCTCAAGCTCCTCCGGCACCGGTAGTTAAAACCACACAATTGGATAAAGAAATTATACTTAACTGGGCAAATGATGAAGCTAACTATTTGGCTACTGAAAATTCAAATTCGAAAGGATATAAATTCCAGGGATATAATGTTTATCAGCTACCTACATCCTTTTCAACGGTAAGCGAAGGTCGTAGAATAGCTACATTTGACATCGTTGATAAGAAAGGTACAATCATTGATTTAGTTTTTGATCCAATTTCAGGTTCCGTTGTTATGCTTCCGGTGCAATTTGGAAATGATTATGGAGTAAAAAGATTTATTTCGATTAAAAATGATTTTATTAAAGGTTCACCACTAGTAAACGGGACAAAATATTATTATGCTGTTACGGCTTATAATTACAATCCAGATCCTATGGCAGTGCCAAATAATATTGAAAATCCGATAAACGTTATAATGGTCATTCCTCAAACTCCTGATACGGGAGACGGGCATGGTGGAAAAACCGGTCAATTCTTGCAGATGACACATGTAGGAGCGGCAGATGGGAATCCTAATGCGACAATTGTTGATCCCGGTGCGATACTTGGTCACGATTATGAAGTTTACTTTTCCACACGTCAGGAAATAAGAAATCAAAACGGAGATTGGGTTGCCGGTAGTAAAGTGAGTAGAAAATTCAGTGTTAATCACCCGGATACACTTACCGGTTCCACTATTGATGCTGCTGCAGTTCATGGATCTTCAGGTGATCCTGAAGTTGAACTGCGCTTTATACTTAATTTAGTATCTGTCGACTATGATTATGCGGATGGAGTTAAAATAGTATTTCCAACGGGGACAACAATTGTTAGCGCGCCAAAATTTGAAGCCGGGAATGGGACAATTACTCCTACGATTAGTGACAATATCGTTGTTTTTGGTGAGACAAACCATCTTTATTCAACAAATGGACTATTTACAGGTAAAGAAGAGATGGTTGTTATTGTAAGCGCTCTTCCTCTTCCATCGACCATTGCTTGGACAATATACGATGATGCGTATGGTGGTGGTCCAGTTGATGTTTCGGGAACATCGACAATTACCTCAATCGGTACGCGAAAGAGAACGGCTAAATATTGGAATGTAAAAGATGCTACGACAAACGTTATTAAACTTGAAAATCAAGGAACGTTTGTTGACAAAACAGATCCAACCGGGTTTACCACTATTAATTATTTCCCAAAACGTGATGACATCCCGGTAAAGTCAACTACTTCTGCTGATCCGGTAGTGGATGGATTTCAGATTGGAGTAGATGGCAGTTTTGACGCACCTATAAACTTTAATAAAGATAAATTAGCTCTTACTAGAGGACCAGGCAGCACATCTACATTGATTCAAACACCGGTAGCTTCTACGTCTTCCATTTCAATTGTAAATTATACAATATTTGCCGGGACGATTTCAAGTAAAGCTATTGATAATTTTGGTTTTGGCAGAAATGTTCTTGAAGAACTCCAACAAGATTATGAATTAAGATTTACAGGAGTTTGGGATACTACCATTTTGAATGGTCAGATGATTATTAAAGTAAAAGATGGAACAGGATCTCTTGCTACTATTTTCTCCGGATTAAATTCAAATTCCATCAAAAATCATCCGCTTAATCCAAACCCGGGTTCATCTGATCCATTCTTAATCAGAATACCATTTGAGGTGTGGAATAAAGAGACGAAGAAACAAGTTAATTTAATCTTCAGAGATCGTGTTCAAGAAGCAACTGTAAGTCCATTCTATGCATGGAATCCGAAAAACAGAATGTATGGGATTATAGTTAATTCAGATTATAATGAGACCACTCCAATAACCGGTGCGTTAAAAGATGCGGCAACATGGGTATTGGTTTTCTACGGAACAAACTATCACGTTGGAGATGTTGTAAGCGTATATTATGACAATCCCTTTGTAATTGGGACAGATAGATATACGTTTAGCACTGATAACTTAGTAGGGATAGCTGAAGGAAATAGTCTTTCTCCAAATGAATATTTCCTTTATCAGAACTTTCCGAATCCATTTAACCCAACTACAACCATTAAATACGATATTCCAAAGGAAGGCTTAGTTACGATAAAAATATTTGATATACTCGGAAGAGAAGTTGAAACATTGGTAAATGAAGAAAAACCGGCAGGGAAATATCAGATTACATTTAACGCTAAAAAACTTTCATCAGGTATTTATTTCTATAGTATTAAAACAGGAGATTATATCAAAACATTAAAATCAATATTGTTGAAGTAGGATCAAATTTAAATTATCTGTTAGTTGTTCGTTTGTTAACACCACGATTAATCGAAGTGTTAATGATATTAACGCTAAAATGAGTAACTACCGTGACAGTTACTAAATGCTACTTGGTTAAACTGTTTTAAAAATAATTTAGTGCGGATCAATTAATAATTCAAAAACCATAATAAAAAGGGATCGTTATGAAAAATTCAATGTGTTCAGTTCGTTTTCTTTTGTTCATAGTTCTTCTTTTTTCTAACAGCATCTTTGCACAAGAAGAAACTTCTCCACTGCGTTTTAGTCTACTTGGCGGGGTAGTTTTGCCGCAGGGAGATTTTGGGGCTACTTCCGGTGAAAAAGGTGGTTATGCTTCTACAGGTTTTGGGGGAATGATCGAAATGTCAAAGAATCTGAATGAGAATGTTAATTGGGTAACTTCAGTTTCATTAGATATGAATAGTATAGATGATAATACAATGGAAAGTCAATGGGGTGGCGGTACAATTACAGGAGGTAATTATGTAACCACCTGGGCGATGACGGGAATCGGTTTTGAGTCTGCCGCTTCACCAACTGTAAAAGTTTATGGTGTTGGGCAAGTCGGGCTATTGTTCTCAAGTTTTCCTGATATCACGATGTCTTCAGGCGGCGTATCAATTACACAAACAACTACAATGGGAACCGCTTTTGCATTCGGTTTCGGCGGAGGTATAAAAATCGATAAAATAAATATTGGGCTAAGATATTACACGGGAGAACCGGAGTATGAACAAACAGCAACTTACATGGGAGTTACCGGAACTGCAAAAGTAAAAATGCCTGCAACGGTGTTGCAGCTAATGTTAGGAATCAACTTTTAGTTGCAAGTAGAAAGTAGAAAGTGGAAAGGATGTCGGAGGTCAAAAGTCTTTTGTCATTAGTGGGAACTGATTCATTTGACGAACTGATAAATGATTAACCTCGGCGGACTGATAACTGATCCGCCAGAGGTGGACAAGCAACTAACAGAGGATGATGGACCGGGCTTAAGGTTCGTTCATCATCCTTTGATAAATTATAACCAGAACAAATTGGATTCAAGTAATACACTTATATTTAAAGGGAAATTAATGAAACAAAAACTTCTTCTAATAATTTTATTTTTTTGTTTATCGATAGTGGAATTACTTTCACAATCGTCGACTGCCAGATTTCTTTACTGGTCTCCATCAGCAGAAATAACTGCTCAGGGCGGAGCTGGAGTAGCAATTGTAAACAATGCTTTTTCAGCTTACTACAATCCGGCGAGTTTCGCATTTAGTAAAAATCCCGGTATAGCAAGTTCATTTATGCAGCCGTTTTCTTCGTTCCAGAATACTTCGCAAGTTATGTTATCTCTTTCGTACCCAACCAAAGAGATAGGAACTTTTGCTTTATCTTTAAATAGTTTTTGGATTGAAAATGCAGCGCGAACAGGTCCGAATAGTCCTGATATATTGGGAGCGGTACGTGATCAACCAAAATTATTTGAACCAACGAACTACCAAATCAAAGCATCGTACGCGAATAAAATTACAAATAATATTGCCGTTGGTGTAAGCGCAAGTATTCTACATATTGCACTCTCTCCATTACCGACTGCATTTGAGAGGGGAAGTGGAATAACCACTACGGTTTTGTTAGATGTAGGATTCTTGGTGACTGATCTATGGCAGGAAGGAGCTTACAGACTAAAGTTTGATAACATAAACACTGCAGCGAATGATAATTTATCTCCCGGTGTTGCAATAGGTTTATCTTTTCTGAATCTTGGTCCAAAAATATCTTTTATTGACGACGCGCAAGGCGACCCTCCGCCAAGCGTTGCTTTATTAGGCTTTTCATATACTCCATTGTATTCCAACTTGGTTAGTTCAAGGTTATTAGTTGATCTGGAAAAAAGGATATATGATTCTAATGCCTTGGACTATATTCACTTAGGTGGAGAAGTTCTGTTGTATAGTATGATTTATTTACGTTCTGGTTATGCTATAAACAATATCAATTCAGATCAGTCCTATCCAACTTTCGGTTTAGGTATTAACTATCTGTTTTTATCCGCGAACATATCCCGATATAAAAAATATCCAGTACCAACCTGGCAATTCGATACAAAAATTAATCTGGAGTTTTAATCATGAATAAAATATTCTCGTTTTTTATTCTCCTGTTGCTTTTCACGGCTATCAGTTGTAAAGAGGAAACTGTTGTAATGTCTCTAATAAAGGATGGTGAAGAATCTAAGGAAGGCGTCATCCCATTTCGCTTAGAACAAAATTTCCCAAATCCCTTTAATCCATCAACTTCAATCGGATTCGGATTGGGGAAAGAAACAAGATTAAAAATGAATGTATTTACAGAAGATTGGGAGCTTGTAGATGTTTTATTAGACGAAACTAAAACTCCCGGAACTTATGTAATTGAATTTGAAGGCTTAAATGATAAAGGTAAAGCGCTACCTTCCGGGAATTACTATTACACTTTAGAAGGAGATGGGTTAATTTTAACAAGACAGATGACGTTGTTAAAATAGATAAACCACAAGCCGAAATAAATATCGGGGTGGTGATATTTTTTTTGGAAAAACTGAAATCGGTAATCTGTAGTTAGTCCCCAGGTTTGTAATACAGAATACTATTCTGTGTTACGGGTGTAGGTTGTCGAAACGGAGTTTCGACCTACTGAGCGGGGAAATGAGAGACGAATTTATTTTGAATCTAAGAGGAGAAATATTACTTTCTCTATCATAATTTGAAATAAAAACGGCAAAGAGATGTTTTCAAAAATCGGTTTAGCAATTTCATTTTCACCTACCGGAAAAGCGTTAGTGAAAGAATCCGTAAGGCTTCAACATGTATTTAACTCCCGGTTAGTGTTAATTCACATAGGTGAAAGAAATTCTGAAAGTGAGGAATTGTTATTTAATACTATCGATGAGGCGGGCGCCGATAGAAATAATCTTGAAATAATTTGGGGAGAGGGAGACCCGGCAACGGCAATAATAAAAGCAGGAAAAGAATCGGGTATTGATTTACTGGTTGCAGGCGCTTTGGAAAAAGAGAAGATGCTGAAGTTTTATTTCGGATCAGTTGCACGGAAAATAATGAGAGAATTTCCCGCTTCTTCATTGATCTTAAAATCACCTTCACTTGAACCGGTTCCCTTTAAAAAGTTTTTCATTACGGCGGATTATTCTCCCCGTTGTGAAAAGACTATCCGTACAGCTTTTCAATTCGCTTTAAAAGAAAATGCAGATGAGTTCACCATTATTAGAGATTTTTATATACCCGGCTTAACTGCTGCGATCGGAGAGAATAGAACTTACGATGAGTTGTCTGCGTTGATAGATCAAATGAAGTATGAAGAGGAAGAAAAGATGAGGTTGTTCATAAACGAATTGAATTTGAAAGGATTAGAGATTAAAATTGTTTGTGTTTACGGAAAAGAAGGGTGGGAAGACAGCAATTACGCGCGCACCAACGAAGCAGATATTTTTGCAGTCACCGGTCCTGAAAAGAGATTAAAATTTTTAGACAGACTTTTTCCGCATGACATTGAGTACTCGTTAGAAACACTTCCTGCAAACCTTCTGATTATTAAATGAGTATGTTATGCAGTTAAGCGCCGGACAAATAACTACGTTTTTACTAAGCATAAGCATTATGCTTTTTCTTGCTAAGGTATTGGGAGAAATATTTACAAAGTTAAAACAACCGGCAATTGTTGGTGAAATAATAGCAGGTATTTTACTTGGTCCAACGGTGTTCGGAATGATTTCTCCCGATATATTTCAATGGTTGTTCCCGCAACATGGAGTAATTAAAATTGCGCTCGATAGTTTTACAACTATTGCGGTGATCTTGTTATTGCTAATATCGGGACTTGATGTTGACCTTTCGATTGTTCTGAGTCAAGGAAAGAAAGCGATCTCTACAAGCTTTATGGGATTAGTTGTTCCTTTTGTTTTAGGATTTGCGGTATCATATTTTTTTCCGCAACTTATGGGAATTGGTGAAGACGGCTCGAAATTTGTCTTTGCTTTGTTTATGGGAACCGCATTATCGATCTCCGCTCTGCCAGTTATAGCTAAAACGCTGATGGACTTGAACATATTTAAAACACGGCTTGGCTTTATTATTATTGCCGCAGCGATGCTGAATGATCTTTTCGGCTGGCTGATATTTTCAATTATCCTTGGAATGATGGGAACGAACACGCATGGGTTTACTTTTGAGCAGACATTATTTTTAACCATTACATTCGTTCTCCTCGTTCTATCGATCGGTAAAAAGATAATTAATAAGATCATTCCCTTGATACAGACAAAAATATCTTTTCCCGGAGGTATTTTAAATTTCATTTTGATCTTAGGATTTCTTGGTGCTGCATTTACAGAGTTTATCGGAATCCATGCAATATTCGGCGCCTTTATTGTGGGTATTGCTATTGGTGATTCCGTTCATTTAAAAGAAAATACAAGACAGATCATTCATCAATTCGTTTCAAATATTTTTGCGCCGTTATTCTTTGTCTCTATCGGATTGCGGGTAAACTTTATTGCTAATTTTGATATTGTAATTGTGTTGACAATTTTGGTGTTGGCATTTGCGGGGAAAGTTATCGGATGCGGTTTCGGCGCGTATTGGAGCGGATTAAATAAAAACGAATCGCTTGTTGTTGGATTTGGAATGAACTCCAGGGGTGCGATGGAAATTATTCTCGGAATTCTTGCATTGCAAGCCGGATTAATTCACGAAGAAGTTTTTGTCGGATTAGTGATAATGGCATTATTCACTTCAATTTCAAGCGCGCCGTTGATGAGTTACTTCCTTAAGGAGAAAGATAAAACAAAGTTCAAGCATCTGCTGCAAGAACGGTTTGTACTATTCACAAATGAAAGTGAAAAAGAAAATGTTATTACCCGTTTGGTTGAAATAGCTGCTAAAGAAGTTAAAATTGATAAGGGAGTTATCTTAAAAGAAGTTTTGTTACGAGAAAAGAACCTTGCCACCGGAATTGCGAACTATCTTGCCTTACCCCATGCAAAGATCAAAATTAAAGAACCATTCGTTGCGATAGCAATTAATAAGTGCGGAGTAAACTTTGATGCAGCAGACGGATTGCAATGCAAGATCATCATACTTTTGTTAACACCTGAAAACAACAATGAAATTCAGTTGCAGCTTCTTGCAGAAATAGCCGGGAGGTTCAAGGATAAAGAAGAAGTAGAGAAGCTTCTTTTACTCCAAAATCCAAATGAGTTTTGTGAAGCGCTAAAACAATTAAGTTGATAGCGGGAATCTATTTGTGATACTATAAAGTACCGGTAATAGCGCACATAACCGTTTCAAATTAATCATCACTTATTGAGTATTCTTAAAATATCTTTATATTCTCAACCAAAGTTGGAATTATTTTATTTGCCCTATTGTAGCTTAAAGAGATATGATCAAAATTGACAATGAAAGAGTTTTATTTCTGTTGGGCAAAATAAAGGAAAGAGATGAAGAAGCGTTCAAAGAATTTTTTTTCATCTTCCAGCCATCTATCTTTTATTATCTTTTTAAGTTCGTTTATAACAGAGCCACAGCCGAAGATCTAACCCAGGAAACATTCATTAAATTTTGGTTAAGTTCGGATCGGCTTGATTTAACGCTTTCAGGGAAAGCCTACCTTTATAAAATTGCGCACAATCTTGCAATTAATCACACTAAAAGAAAACCAAGAGATTTGGCATACGAATCGGAAGAACTTGATGTACATCAGCATGCCGGCAAGACAAGCATGGATTATGTCTTCTTGCTTGACGATTATCAAAAAGCAGTGAACTCGCTCCCCGAAAGATGCAGAGCCGTTTTTACTCTATGCCGAAATGATGGTTTTGAATATTCCGAAATAGCTGAAATTTTAGACCTCTCACTTCAAACAGTAAAAAACCAGATGAGTAAAGCGCTCGCGGTATTAAGAAAGCGTCTGCAAGCCCACCTGAACTAATTTTACTTCAGCATAGTACTTTTCTCTTGCACGGTTGTAGTATTATATAAGAAATAAAAATATGGGACTTATGCCTAAAATTATTGATTCTCATTTTTTGATAAAGATAATCAAGAATGAGTCTACTGAAGAAGAAAGAAAACTTTTCGAGACCTGGTTAGATGAGTCTGATGAGAACAAAGAGGAGTTCAGCACTCTGGTTCTCCTGTGGAAAAAAGTTGCAGATTCAAAAATGCCGCCGGTTCCGGATCAATATCTTCAGTGGGAGAAAATTAAAGCTAACTTAGTACAGCCTCCTTCGGTTGGGCAAATAGATAAAACTGCACAACCCGTACCTCTGCATCACAAAAATTTCGACTTAAAACCAAAAGAAGAAAAACATGAATATGCATGGATGTTAAAAGTAGCAGCCGTGTTAATTATTTTTGTGAGCATCCCTTTCTTAATATTCATCAACAAAAACCGGAACTCATTACTTCATACCAAACCGGTCGTTAAAGCTAAAACCGAGACGCTTTATTCGATTGAGGCAGGCAAAGGTGTTAGAAAAACTATCTTGCTGCCGGATGAGTCGCTTGTTTATTTGAACGTTGACAGTAAATTGATCTATCCAGAAAAATTTGCCGATTCTAATCGAATAGTTGAACTTGAGGGAGAAGCCTACTTCAATGTTTCGCATGATGCCTCAAGACCGTTCAAGGTTATTTGCCGGAATACCGTAACGGTAGTTAAGGGAACCGAGTTTAACATTAAAAACCGGAATGATGAAGTGCGTATAATCTTAACAAAGGGAGTTGTTGAAACTTTCAAAAAAGATTCCAACGTTGGGATCCAATTGAAAAAAGGGGAGATGATAACGTTTGATGAGAAAATTGGATTTAGTAAACCGACGAAAGCAAATATCAATCACTATTTAGCCTGGCGAAAAGGGAAGTTTTCATTTGCTCATACTTCGCTTGCAGATGTGATGGATGAAATCGGGCGTTATTATAATGTAGAAGTAGAATTCCAGAATCCATCGGAGAGATCCAAAATTATAACCGGCGTTTTTAATGCAGATTCGTTAGAACACATTTTTTCAATTATCAGTTTAACATTAGATGTTAAAATAGACCTCAAAGGATCGAAAGTTATCGTTCAATAAATTTAACCCTTGGAGAAACTATCTAAGTTTGTTACATGAAGAATCTTAAAATCTTTTTACTCGCGCTGTTGATGTTTGTGCAGATGCTAAGCGCACAAATCAATTCACTACCATCGGCTTCTAAAGTTTCCGGTGAATATGATAATGAAGAAGTGTTGGAGTTTTATGAACCGGATATTGATTCGTTTCAAGATTATAGCAAACCAACCACTTCTTTAAATATCCCTATAACCGTTTCGTTTACTAATAGGAATTTGTCGCAAATAATTAAATCAATTGCAAAAGCCTATAAGGTGAACTTCATTTTTGAAGACAAGCTCCTGAATATTGCCGGAATAAGTTATAAAGCTGAAAATAAACCGCTGCACGTTGTTCTGGATGAACTGTTGGATCCGTTTGACGTAAGTTATTATGAATTCGAAGCAGACAAAATAGCTTTAGCAAAACGAACACGCATAGATGAAAAAACCGGAATTGTTAAAGGCATTATTAAAGATGAGACCGGTACGCCGCTCTATGGAGCAAGTGTATTGATAAAAGAATTGAAGATCGGATGTGCAACCGATACAAAAGGAAATTATATAATTAAAAATATTCGTCCGGGTGATTATACTTTAGAAGTCTCCTTCGTAGGATACGAAAAAGCCACACGCAAAATAAAAGTTGTTGCCAGATTAGTTGTTGATCTAACCTTTACATTAAAAGCCTCAACCTTCTTAATTGGCGGGATGGTTGTAACGGGTCAAGTTGATCTTTTGCCAAAAGATGTATCGACTAAAACTACAATTCAGAGCGGTGAAATTGAACATTACCAGGCTTCAAGTTTAAAAGATGTTTTAGATTTAGTTCCGGGTGTGCAGAAAACCGACAATCCCGGATTAGGAAAAACAAGTCAAATTACCGTGAGGGGAGATGAAGGGGATGGACTTTCTGCGTTTGGTACATTAGTGATTGTTGACGGAGTTCCGGTTTCCAATAATGCAAATCTTCAATTTGAAAAACTAAGCGGATCTAAATTTGGCGGTTCAAATATGGGCGGCGGCGCAGATCTGCGTATGATTCCGGCTGATAATATTGAATCGATCGAAGTTATTACCGGTTTACCTTCCGTACGTTATGGAGACGTTTCAGCCGGTGTAATTAATGTTCAAACCAAAATCGGCGCTTCTCCAAATCGATTAAAACTTAAGAACAACCCTGACACCCGTGAAGGAAATTTGGGCGGGGGATTTTTAATCGGTGATAACGGTTTAAGTTATAACCTTAACGTTGCTCAAAGCGAAAGAGATATTAGAAAGACCGGAGATGAATATTTACGACTTACCGGGCAGGCAGTTTTTTCTTCAAATTATTTTGATGACGCTTTATCAATGAATAATAAATTCAATTTTCAAAAAATCTTTGATGAAGAAGAGCCTAAGGGAGACGTTCAGCAAACAAAAAATTACAATAGAGGTTTTCAGTTAGGATATACTGTTTGGGGAAAGTACAAACCGGTTGATCTCCTTTCATCATGGGATTATAATGCTTTCGTAACGATGAGACGTGAGAACACAATGAAATCAGGTTTAAAACAATCTGATTTAAGAATTCTTCCCAACGGAGATACAGTTTCAACATATCTTGGAAAAGTTGAAACAAAAGGAATTGAATGGACGGTCGGCAGCAGACTCGAATGGAATAATGTTTTTTATACCGGAGATATTATTCATAAAGTTATGATCGGCGCTGATCCGCAGTACAATGCTAATACCGGGCAAGGAGTAATATTTGATACGCTGTTTAGTTATTATGGAGTTGAATCCGGGAGAAGACCATATAGTTTTGATGATATACCGGGGCAATTTCTCTTGAACTTTTATGCCGAAGACAAAATGACCGGTCATCTGTTTTTCGACTATAATATTATGCTGGGCTGTAGATATGAAATGTACCGTCCCTACAAATTTAATTTAAAAGGGCTATTGGGTGACGGTGATTTAGTAAATTCGCATCAAGGAACTTACTTTAATCCCCGTGCAAGTGTAATGATCTATCTTTCTGAAACCAATCAAATCAGATTAAGCGCCGGTATTACTTCTAAATCTCCGCCGATGAGCAATATCTATCCGCCGGAAAGTGTTGTACCTTTTAGAAACCCTTATGACAGCACAACTACATATTTTAGATACGATAAACGGGTTCCGGAATTAAAAGCATATAGAGAAAAACAGTTTGAATTTTCTTACGATCAAAAGTTCTTTAACATGATCGGAACTTCTTTCTCAGCATATTATAAAAAGAGACTCAATGAACCTGAATCACAAACTGTGCCTGTTTTCTTCTCAACTACCTACAATAATCATCTTTATGTTTTTTACACCGATAATTACTCCATCTATCAAAATTTAGGGTGGACTGAAAGTAAGGGCTTAGAATTTTCCTTGAAAACAAATAAGGTAAAGCCGTTAAATATGGAATTTCAGGTTGTTGGTTCGTATAACTTCTTGAAGTCCGGCAGAAGCGGATATTCGTTCGGTTCAACTCCGGATACAGCGCTGGGGCAATATCCGAATTATCCTATTCCCAATATTCCAATTGATACGGTTCTCGGATGGACTTATGATCCTGGGGGAAAATGGAGTGACAGATTTCAGATCAACTATTATGTTAAATACACCATTGCATCGTTGGGATTGTGGGTAACCGTACGTGCGGAACAGCTTGCATGGGAACGCAGCCAATCAACGGGCGGAGCTCCGCAAGATTTTTCTAAACTGAATGAAACTCAGAAAATAAGCTATTTATTCGATAGAGAAATTAAAAAGAAACCGAATAAATGGTTATTTAATATTAATGTAAGCAAGTCGCTATTTCCCGGCGGTGAAGTTTCTTTTTATGTGAATAATTTCTTAGATGATCCTGCTGTAAGAACTTATTATAGAACTCCTACTATTCAAGATCAAGATAGTAGAAATCCTGCGCTTACGTATGGTATTGAGTTTAGTTTTATCGTTGATAAATTATTTGGAAGAGATTAAATGATGAAGATATTTATACCAATTTATATTATGCTGATCTTATTTGCCGGGTGTAAGGAAAATCCTCCGGTAGGTGTTGACGGCGGTGCGGAGATACAGTTATTTTCAGTCTGGGATTCAGTTCAACAGGATCAAAGTACTGTAACTTTACCAATGAAAAATGCCAAAGCCATTCTAACTTCCGAATACGGAACATTCGTAAAAATGACTGATGAAAATGGAATCTTGAATCTTTCCGGTCTTCCTTCAGCAGTTTATAGCATTTCAATTCGGATGCAGCATCCATCGGATCCAAGTATTTTACTTGTCGGATCACTTCGCGATGTGCAGGTTCAGTCCGGAACTAAATTTATTGATACTATTCTTGCAAAACCGATCTCATCGTTTGGAATTGCCATCAACGAAGTTTATGCATGCGGACCTGTGAATAACATCTTTTTCTTTTTCGATCAATTTATTGAACTCTATAATTCCAGCGATAGTGTAAAATATCTTGACGGTATACAGGTTATGCGGGTTTCCGGGAACAGCGCCGGTAAAGGCGCAGGCGCAGATGAAGATGATGATGGTGATATTGACGGCATAACGTACATCTTCAAATTCCCGGGAAATCCCGGAGAACATAATATTCCATTCAATCCAAAAATGTTTCAGGTTTTAGCTTCGGATGGAATAAATCATAAAAGTACGCTTTCAAATAGTGTTGATCTGAGCAATGCAGACTGGGAATTCTACAACCAATTCTCCGCAAATGATATTGATAATCCGAATGTAAAAAACTTGATCAATATCCGGGCTGATCGAACTGTTGATTTTTTAATCGGACTTAATGATGATATTTTGGTTATTGCTTCCGGAGCTGATACGGTTTGGACAGATGGGATTGATATCGCTTCAATCATTGACGGATTTGAATATCAGTCGAGCCCAACATTAATGAAAACATTAGACAACAGAGTTGATAGAGGGTTTGCTCTTAGTCCAAGCAGATACAGCGGACAATCGATGCAGCGCCGGGATTCCGGCGGCGATACAAATGATTCATCGCTTGACTGGGAAATTATTCCGTTCCCAACACCAGGATACTTTAAGTAATTAACTAAGATGAAAACAATAACACAGAATATGGTGAATCGGAAAGTCTCGTTATTGGCATTTGCCATACTAACGATAATTCTAACCGGTTGCACGGAAAAACTTCCGACAACTTACGACGGAGATGCTAAAATTGAATTAATGGCTGTTTGGGATACTTCAACTGTTGAAGGGATTACAACATATATTCCTTTGAAAAACGCAAAAGTAATTTTATCATCGGAATATGGCATATCCGTTCGTACTACAGATGAGAATGGTAAGATGCTCATCTCAGGATTACCATCTTCCACTTATAGCATATCAGTACGAATGCCGCATCCTCTTGATGAAAATATTCTTCTTGTTGGAAGTGTAAGAGATAGGGAAATTACTACCGGAAAAGTTTTTACCGATACCGTAATCGCAAAACCAATTTCAAGCACGGGTATTTCAATTAACGAAATTTATGCAAGCGGACCTGTTAACAGCATCTTTTATTTTTATGACCAGTTTATTGAATTATATAATGCGAGCGACAGTGTAAAGTATGTGGACGGAATGCTCGTTATGAGAGTCTCCGGAAATAATGAAGGCGGAAAAGGTCCCGGCGCCGATGAAGGGGATGACGGAGATATTGACGGTGTTACATACGCATTCAAATTTCCCGGAAATCCCGGAGAACACAATTATCCTTTTTATCCAAAAACATTTTTAATTCTTGCGCAAGATGCGGTTAATCATAAAAACACAGTATCAGCCAGCATCGATCTTTCAAATGCAAGTTGGGAATTCTATAATCAGTTTTCAGCAAATGATATTGACAATCCGAATGTGCCAAATCTTATTAATGTAAGGGCGGATAAAACGGTTGACTTTATGATCAATCTTTCAAGTGACGTAATTGTTGTTTCATCAGGAGTTGATTCCAACTGGGTTGATGGTATTGATATTTCTACAGTTATTGACGGAGTAGAATATCAATCTTCGCTTACAGTATCAAAAACTATAGATAACAGAGTAGATAGAGGTTTTGTTTTAAGTCCGCCAAAATATGGCGGTCAATCAATGCAAAGACGTGAGCCTGGCGCCGATGCAAACGATGCAACGTTGGATTGGGAAATTATTCCAAAACCCACACCTGGTTACCAGTGATAAAAATTTATTAACTAATTAGGGAAAAAAAAGATTAATGGAAAATGTCGTTGAAGTTAAAAACCTAACTCATTACTACGGGAACAAACTCGTTTTTGAAAATTTCAATTTTGAAATTAAAAGCGGAAGAATTTTCGGGTTATTGGGTAAAAATGGTACCGGAAAGACCACTACCATTAATATCTTAAATGGATTCTTAAAACCAACAAGCGGGCAGTGTTTAATGTTCGGAGAAGATTCCTATAAACTTTCTCCGGAAACAAAAGCAAGAGTTGGATTTCTAATTGAAGGGCATATCCAGTATAGTTTTATGTCGATCAAACAAATAGAAAAATTCTATTCGGCTTTTTATCCCAAGTGGAAAAAAGAGCCTTATTACGAATTGATGGCAAAGTTGGAAGTAACACAAGATCAAAAGTTATCTAAGATGTCTTGCGGGCAGCGTTCACAAGTTGCGCTTGGATTAATCCTTGCACAAGACCCCGATCTTTTAATTCTTGATGATTATTCAATGGGACTTGACGCAGGCTATCGAAGACTTTTCCTTGACTATTTAATTGAATATGCTAAGGCTGAAGCAAAGACGATCTTTATTACTTCGCACATCATTCAAGATCTTGAAAACTTTTTAGATGATTGCCTGATTATTGACTACCGGTCTGTTTTAGTTGCTATGCCGATAAAAGAATTTCAGAAAACATTTAAACAGTACAAGTTTCATGTTCCTAATCCGGAATTCAGATTATCAAAAAATAATATTATTAAGAACTATGAAATTTTAAAAGATAAAGCAACCGTTTACACATTTTCTGAACGACCCGAACTGGAAGCTTATCTTAATTCACTAAGCATAAACAATTCTACTGTTGAAGAAGTCCCCATGACGTTGGAAGATGCTTTCATCGGTATCACCGGAAAATATTAGGAGATTATAATGTATTCAGCTTTACTCTACAAAGAGTGGTTAAAAATAAGATGGGCTTTTTTTAGTATGGTCTTTCTTACTATGTTAACATTAATGTATATAGCCCTCAACATGTCGTCTTACAATGAATTTATGACGGCAAAAGGGTTTTGGGGAAATGTTATTTTACTTGGATTCCCATTTTTTACGGATATCAAATATATTCCGTTGTTGATCGGAGTTGTAATTGCGATTGTACAATTTTCTCCTGAAATGAACTTATCCCGGTTAAAACTTACACTTCATCTACCGGCAGACGAAAATAAACTTTTATTACAAATGATAAGTTTAGGTTTTATGTTATTAACAATTCTCTTTTTCCTTATTGCGATTATTCTTTGGGCAATTGTTGGGATTTACTTCCCGGCAGAAGTAGTAGCATTTGTGTTGAGCGCCTCATTTCCCTGGCTTGTTGTCGGAGTAGCTTCTTATTTTTTAACTGCTGCAATAATTCTTGAGCCGGTTTGGGCAAGAAGGTTAATCCTTATTCCTTTTGCTCTTGGATTTTTAGATATCTACCTAAGTATTGCAAATACACATCTACAATTGATCACATTTTTAGTTTTTGCAGCCATAGTTTCATCATTGCTGATCTTATTTTCAGGATATCATTTTAAAAGAGGAATAAAGTAATGCTTGTTAAATCATCCAGATTGTTTTATTTGCTCTTAATCGTTTTTGTAACGTCGATCTTTATCCCAAAATATTATTGGATGAAATTCGAAAAAAATATAAAAGCCCCGGCAGTATTTTTCAGCCCGGTAATAGATCAGTTCCTTGTTAGAAAACAAACGAGCCTCGAAAAATTCTGTGTCGACCCAAAGGGGAAGGAATACTCGCGAGAAGAATTTGAAACGCTAATGCCGCTGCTTAATTACCGGCAGTTGGTGCTTGAAGATAAACTTCCTGATTCACTTCACGGAGAACTGTTAATTATCGATAAAATCAGGATAAATAATATTACTTTGAAAATTTATCCGGCAGATATTGATCTCAGTCAAATCCAGTTGTTCCCGATGTTCGAATCACGTTCAGGAAGAGTGAGATTAGAAATGCCTGATGACTATTTCAGAATTGCTAAAAGGATGGAATTTATTGATTGTGCCTCCAATACAGTTGTCGAGAAAAAAAGTCTTTGCTTTACTACTTACTTAAATGCAAAACATTTTTCTTTCCCGGCAAAAATGATTGCCGGAAACCCCACCACAAAAAAAGCATTTGATGAAGGTTACTTTGTTCTTGATTCAAAGAACAATCTGTTCCATATAAAAATGATTAAGGGAAAACCTTTCTGCGTGAATACCAATATTCCTAACAACCTCGATATCGCTTTCATGAGAGTTATGGAAATGCCTTTAAAGGAATATTACGGTGTCATCATCACTAAACCTGGCGATGTTTATCTAATCAGCTACGACAATTATAAGCTTATCAAACTTCCCTTAACCGAGTATGATATTGAAAAAGATATTTTCGCATTGGTTGGAGATCAATTCTTCCGAACCATATCATTAATCAGTTCAAATCAAATTCGTACAATTGCAACCGACCGGAATTATAAGATCGTTGACCGGTATGAAGAAATGTGGAAAGATAATGCTCAATCATCGGCGGGAGTAGTTGCTTCATACATTTTTCCTTTCACTTTAAAGTTGAATGATGAAAATAGTTCTTTTTCAAATTTCCATTTCAATTTTGCGGGAGCTTCTTCGTTTATTGGAATGATCATCTTTACAATACTTACATACGTTCTGTTACTTAAACGAAAAATCTCACTAAAGAAGGGATGGTTTGATCTTGTGCTGGTTCTTATTACCGGTATCTATGGATTTATCGCGGTTCTCCTTGTTAAAAATGTTGACAAGAATTTGGAATAACGGAGCAATGATGAAAAAAGTTTTTTTCTTTGTCGCATTACTACTGCTGGTTTCAACCTTTGTTACTGCTCAGGTAAGCAGAACGAGCGGAATGGGAGGAGTAACTTATTCTATTAAAGATATCGATCATTCTTTTGATCCTTATGATTTGGGAAAGAATCCGGCTTGGCTTGCATTGGATGAAACTGAAACCTGGTTACGGATCTTACCATCGATAGATTATTCAAACGGGAACTACAAAAAATATTATGACCCGCAATCTGTGACGAATTATAATTTGGGATTTAGAGGTGTAAAACCATTAGGAGTAGACGGCACATTTCTAGGCGAAACTTATTATTCATACGAAATGCGAAGGGACATAAACAGAAGTTTAAAATACGATACCTATGGCGGTGAAGCTTTTTTTATGGCTGATACTACTCAAGGAACATTCCGCTATAACGGACCTTCGATAAAATTTATGTATAGCTTCGAGTTGTTTCCCGACTTGTATTTGGGAGCTTCCGTTAACTACCGTATCCTTGATGGACTGAAGAACGTTTACTCACGGGCAACCGTTCTTTATAGAGAAGTCGGGGGAACAGTTGGACTCGCCTATAGATTATCTCCTGAATTTAGTATTGGTTTAACCGGTGTTTTATCGGACGATCAAGAAAAGATTGAAGCAAAAAGTGAAGATCTAACTGAAGTTGAGATTTTTAATTTCCGTGGTGAAACTTATTCTGTGAGGAAAAGATCATCTTCGGTAAACCAAACAATCAGAAAAAAGGGCAGGGGAATCGGTACACAATTGTATTATACTCCGGATGAAAAATCAGAATATGGATTGCACGCTGATTTATTCAATTCGGATGAGGATATTCTTATTCCATACTCAACTTCAACTCAATCATTTGAAGAGTATAGCGAAGGTTATGCAAGTTTTCAAAATTATAATATCTTGTTTCGTGGGAGATATGAATTGTTGAAAGATCTCTTGTTAGGCGGGAGTTTTGAAATACATCATCGCAATAGCTGGTCTAAAAATCCTGCCAGAGATTTGCTGCTCTGGGAATGGAAAGTAAACTCGTGGAATGTTGGGATTGGCGCATCATATCAATTTGATCAAAATCTTTTACTTTCGTTAGAATATGAATTTGAAAAAGTAACTTCTGATTCCTCCAAATACATTGATTCCCGTTCAGCCAATTTCGCTTCGAATAATCATCTTATCAGAACGGGAATAGAGCAAGAGATTTTCGATAATTTGTTTGCTCGAGCCGGATTCAATTATGGAATCATCCCGGAAGATATTCTAAGCGGCGGAAAAGATGTAAACTACTATGTGGTTACCCTTGGTACCGGTTTAAAGTTTAACAATTCTTTTGATGTTGATTTAACATTTGTGTATAACAGTTATCAACCGAAAAACGAGAATATTAAAAGAACTCGTTTCGGCAGTTTCCTAACTGTAAAATTATTTTCATTCTGATGAAATTTATTTTTAGTAATTAATATTGGAGCATATCATGAAGAAATATTTTCAATTATTGGTGATGATATTTTTACCGCTTTATCTGTCTTTTAGTCAGTCAACCACTTTTCAAAAAGTTACTGCCGCTTCATATCTTGAATTTAAGGATGTTTGTTTTATTAATGAAAGCACCGGTTGGGTTGTCGGGAATTTAGGTTCGATATATAAAAGTACTGATGGCGGTCAAAACTGGCAAAAACAGCAAAGTAATATAAATTCACATTTGAAATCAGCCTTTTTTCTTGATGAGCAAAAAGGATTTGCCGTTGGAGATTCCTGCAAATTTCTATCAACAACTGATGGCGGAAGTACATGGAAAGTGGATAAAATATCTGCTATTCCATCAATAGGTGCTTCAATTTATTCAGTTTATTTTGCTGATAACCTGAAAGGCTGGATATTAGCTTCATCATCATCTGCGGGTTGGATTTTGAGCACGACTGATGGTGGAGTTAACTGGACGGTAAACCTCACTGTCACTGCTAAAAGTATGAATAAAATGAAATTCTTTGAACCGAATAAAGGTATTGCTTGCGGAAAAGATGCTGCGACAATTTATCATACATCTGATGGGATAAATTGGACACTTGCCCCTACACCGTTACTCGGCGGATTCACTTATTCTCGTTCGGATTTAAGAAACATTTATATAACCAGCGCAAATGAAGCGTACATTGTGGGATGGGGATCACTTGTGGGGGCACAACCAACAATTCATTTAAAAACGGTCGATGGTGGGGCAACCTGGGTTTATCTTTCTCAAAGTGAATCAAATAGGACGTATGATAATTTGTATAATGTCTGGTTTAAAGATGCAAATAATGGAATGGCAACAGGAGGAGCTACTCTCGGAAGTTTAGTTGTTCGAACAACCGACGGTGGACAGAACTGGATACCAATAAAAGCGCCGTTTGGTTCTGTTGTATATGGCATTACCGGATTTGGCAATAAAGTCTGGATAAGCGGAGGCGGTGGATTATTAGCTTATTCTTCAGATTTTGGCGACACCTGGCAGTTGCTAACACCAATGCCAAGCGGAACCATTTACGGAATCGAGTTCCCAAGTTCTCTTGTTGGTTATGCGGCTGGTTTTGATGGTGTTTTGCACAAAACAACAGATGGAGGAGAAACTTGGCGCGGCGGTTATCTGAGTGCAGGAAATAAAACTATAAATATTCAATCAATTTTCTTCGTAAATGAAAATGTTGGTTATGCTGCATGCAGTTATCAGATGGTTGCAAAAACTAAAGACGGCGGAACAACCTGGTCTGAAATTATTCCCGCTTCAACATCCGCAAAGACAACGAGTTTTAGCGCTTATTTCATCAGTGAGGATTTAGGCTTTGTAGTAGGAAAACTTGATGATGGGTTGGATATTATTTATAAGACTACTGATGGGGGAAGTACATGGACCAATAAAATGGATGTAACCGGTAAAAATTTACGTGATGTTGCTTTTAAAGATGAGAATAACGGTATTATCGTTGGTCTTGAATTTACCGCCCGTTTCACTACTGATGGAGGAACCAACTGGTCCATACCAACTTTTATAAATTTGCCAACCGGATTCGATACTAAAACAGCAAATATTTATTCTGTAAGATTTATTAGCGAAAATGAAGCAATAGCAGTTGGTAACAAACTTATTTTGAAAAGTAGTGACTCTGGTGCATCATGGAGTTACATACAAACAGCTTCTGCAAATCAATTAAATTCTGTTTCATCCGGCAGTAATCTTGTTTATGCCGTAGGAGTTAAAGAAGCATGGCAATCAATTGATGCAGGTAATACATGGACAAACATTTTCGACACCACCATGTTCGAAGGAACTCTCAATTCATCAACTGTTGATCCAAATGGAAATGCCTGGTTTGGAGGGGCTTCAAGTTCAATTTTTACGAACCGTATTTGGGTTGGTGTTGAAAATGAAGGACAGACAATTCCTCATGGATACGAACTCAAGCAAAATTATCCTAATCCCTTTAATCCAACGACGATAATAGAATACAAACTCGGAAATAGTTCTTTAGTTACTTTGGATGTATTTGATGTTCTTGGAAAACACGTTGCCAAATTGGTGGATGCTTACCAGCCAGGCGGAAATTATTCGGTTAAATTTAATCCGGAAAAACTAAGTGGTGCCGTTTATTTCTATACCTTGAAAGTAGATGGAAAGGCGAATTCGAAAAAAATGATCTTGATTAAGTAATTAACAATTTAAATTTTATTGGAAAGCTTCTAAGTGAAAAAATTTTTGAGTCCGATGCAGCTTCTAGTTGTATCTCTAATCTTGGTTACATCTTCTTTTCCGCAAATTCCGGAAGGATACAAGAAGGGATTGGAGTATATCAACAAGGGAGATTTACAGCGCTTTATATCCGTACTTGCTGATGACAGCCTAAAGGGAAGAGCAGCTGGTACTGATGAAAACTTGGAAGCCGCCCGGTTTATCGCTCATCGTTTTTATGAACTAGGATTAATACCGGCTGAAGCAAAAAATGGTCGGCAATATCATGCTCCAGCGGAAGATGATGAGAATACTCCCTTAATGAAATCGAATAAAGAAGTTGAGCCGGATTATTATGATAAATATTTTCAAAAGTTTTTCGTTTTAGATACAAAATTGGATGTAAACAATTCTCTTAAACTAATTTCGAATTTCTCAACCGGACGTAAAGAAATTCAGTTTGACTATCGAAATGATTTTATCATCGATTACAAATATCCGCAAAACATTTCGCTTTCTTCAGAAGTAGTGTTCGTTGGTTACGGGATTGATAATGGTCCTAATAAATACAGCGATTATGAAACAAGCACCGGGGAAAAAATCGATGTAAAAAACAAAATTGTTCTTATGCTCGAAGGGTATCCGCAACAAGATGATACTTTAAGCGCTTTTAATCAGAATAAAAAAGGAGCAGTAACTTATAATGTAAAAAAGAAAACAGCCCTTGCGATGGAGAAGGGAGCTTTGGCTGTTTTGGTTGCAAAATCTCCATTAAAAGCGTCTCCGCCATTTATAATTTCTTCGCAGCCGCTCTACAATGCTTTCTCAGGAAAAAATTACACTCTTCCGGAATTAAAAGCTAAAGAGAGTATTCCGCTGATTTATATCAACAACAATATATTAAAAGAACTTCTATCCGGTCTTTCGAAAAATTTAGATGAAGAATTACAGAACGTTGAGCCAACCCTAAAACCCATTTCGCATGAATTAAAAGATAAAAACATTCAGCTTGATATTCGGTTCGATAATAATTTAATTCCTTCGGAAAATGTAGTTGGATTTATTGAGGGAAACGATCCTGTTTTGAAAAACGAGTTTGTAGTAGTTGGCGCTCATTTCGATCATGTTGGTTTGGGCAAATATGGAGCGATGAATAAAAAGGATGTTGGCAAAATTCATAATGGCGCTGATGATAATGCTTCCGGTACGGCGGGAATGATGGAATTGGCGGAAGCTTTCTCCCATTGCAAACCGAAACGGAGTATTGTATTTATTGCCTTCAATGCCGAAGAAATGGGGATGCTTGGCTCGCGTTATTATGCGTATCAAAATCCCTTAAAAAACATTGAAAAAACTGTCGGCATGGTCAATCTTGATATGATCAGCCGGAATGATCCGAAACTTGTTTGGGCTGGCGGAATATTTTATTCGAGTGACATGAAGAAAATTATTGAAGAAGCAAATAAAGAGATCGGATTTGAAGTGCTTTACAACGTTGGCTTATTTACGTTTGCAAGTGATCAAGGTCCATTTATTCGTAAAAAAGTTCCGTCGGTCTTTTTCTTTGGCGGCTTACACGATGACTATCATACACCAAATGATAAAATAAACAGACTGGATTTCGATAAAGTTGAAAAGATTTCTAAACTCGGGTTTGTTTCTGCATGGTTACTTGCTAATACTGACGACCTTCCAAAATACAGGGAAATGACAATGGATGAAAAGATTGTGTTGGTAAAAGAATCAGGCGAAAGACAAAAAAAATATCAATCTGAAGAAAAAAAATAAATGAA
>JAUYAB010000007.1 GCA_030693705.1 Ignavibacteria bacterium
AGAGCACTTCTAAAAACGGTGTCGTCATTGCAAGCAAAGCGAAGCAATCTTTGTTTTTACATGATAAATGAGGATTGCTTCGTTCGCTCCTCACTCGCAATGACATCATTCTAAGTTTTTAGAGATGCCCTATATGAAATGATTTTATTATTTGAAAGAGGCATCAAAATTCTATCGCAATGCTCTTTTGCCAATATCAGTTCGGAAATAAATATTTTCGTAATGTATTTTTGAAACACCCCGATACGCAAGTTTAATAGCCTCGGCAAAATTCTTTTCTTTTACAAAAGATGTTACTCCCAAAACCCTTCCGCCACTACTAAATACTGTACCTTCTTTTGATTGAGTTCCTGCATGATAAACATGAACTAACATATCTTTTAAATGATCTAATCCAAATATCTCATAACCGGTCTGGTATTCATCTGGATAACCATCAGAAGCTGTTACCACACAAACCGAAGTCCCTCCATTATACTTAACTGATTCTTTGTTAATTTTGCCCTTTGCTGCAGAATAAAGAAGTTCAAGAAAATCTCCATCGATAACATTCAACACAGTTTGAGTTTCCGGGTCACCAAATCTTGCGTTGAACTCAATTACTTTGGGACCATCTTTCGTTAAAATCAATCCACAAAATAAACATCCTGTAAATTGTATTCCTATTTTCTTCATACCCATGAGTGTTGGTTTAACTATAGTTTCTTCTATTACTTTTAATACCTCCAATGTTATTATGTCCGCCGGGGCGTAAGCGCCCATTCCGCCTGTGTTTTTACCGGAATCATTATCTCCAATTCTTTTATGATCCTGAGCAGCCGGAAGGCAAACATAATCTTCACCATCAGAGATGATAAAAAGAGAAGCTTCTTCGCCTTCAAGAAAGTCTTCTACTAAAATTTTATTACTCGCTTCACCAAAAGCTTTTTCGTCAAAATTTAAAAGCACGGCATCAAGGGCATCGTAAATATTTTTGCATATCGAAACTCCCTTTCCACCGGCTAACCCATTTGCTTTAATAACAATAGGATATTTCTGTTTCTTCAAATAATAATAAATATCTTCTTTAGAAGAGGAATTTGAGAATTCAATAAATTTAGCGGTAGGAACATTATTGTCCGACATTACTTTTTTAGCGAAAAGTTTGTCTCCTTCAATATTAGCAGCATCTTTTCCAGGCCCAAAAACGATGATGTTGTTACTTCTTAGAAAATCAACAGTTCCATCAACTAAATATTTTTCAGGACCAACTATCACAAATGTAATTTCTTTTCTAGATATCAACTCAAGTAAGTTTTCATTACCTTCAAAAGAAAGATTTTCAGCAATTGTCTCTGTTCCCGCATTGCCTGGAGCTACATAAAGTTTAGTGCATAATGATGATTCAGAAACTTTAAGAGCTAAAGCATGTTCCCTTCCGCCGTTACCTAAAATTAAAACGTTCATAAATTATTCTTAACCATAAATTGTAATTCTTTAGTCAGCTGTTCAGTTAAAAAATCTCTACGGAATTTTTCTATGAACTCCTCATTTGGAGTTGGAAAATTGCCATTTTGATAATCTTCATAAATTTTAACTAAGTTATCCTTAATCATGCTTACGTTTTCCGGATCAGACAGATAAGCTGCTCCATACTGTGATGAGTAAATCTTAAGTGCTCCTTCAGGTAAACATGCTAAAATTGGTTTTCGTGACCCAAAGTATTCGAATAACTTACCGCTTGAAATGGTATCGCAATTCTTACCTTTACCAATCATAAGCCACAACACATCGCTTGATTTAATTCTTGCAACCGATTCTATATGAGTTAAATATCCGAACTCCTTAACATTGTCTTCTAACCCATATTTCACTGATAGTTTTCTTAATTCTTTTGTCTGTGCCCCAATAAAGTATAGTTCAATATTGTCCGTCATCTCTGGCTGTTCTTTCTTTAACTTAGCAAAAGCTTTCAGAAGATACTTAGGAGTAATAAACTCATAAAATGATCCAGTATAAGTTAGAATCATCTTGTTATTCTTCTTTTTAATAATTGGAGCAGCGGCAAAATCATCAGGATCATAACCGTGAGGAATAATCATAACATCGTTTGATTCAAGAAACTTATAAGTTTCCATTTGTATTTCTTTTATTCGTCGATTTGTAACGAAGACTTTATCAGCTTCTTTCAAAACACTATATTCCAATTTCTTATGTTTATAAGAATGATAAGGAGTAAAATACTTCGAAAACTGGTTCCCATACCATAAATCTCTGTAATCAATCGCGAGAGGGATTTTAAATTCTTTTTTTAGCGTAGCGCCAAGTCGAAAAGCTGAAAATGGAGGAGCTGTAACAAAAATGAGATCAAATTGCTCTTCGGTTAAAAGTTTCCTAGCTTCTATAAGAGCTTTTTTTGTCCAGGATACTTTGTTATCCGGGATGTTGAAAAATTGATTTATTCGATTAATTATTTTTCTTGTAGTTTCAGATGGAATTTTAATAGTTCCTAGAGAACTCAATTTAGCATTTAATTCATTTCCCTTAACTCTAATTATTCTAATAGATGAATCAATCTCCGTAAGCAGATCAGGATCATGTGCAAAGTAACCAGTTTCTCCCGAAGTGAGCACCGTTGGATCCCAATTGTTTTGAGGAAAATATTTTACAAATTTTAAAATTCTTTGTACACCGCTTAAACCCATAGGTGGAAAATAATATGCAATAATAAGTACTTTGAACATAGTAGCCTTTTTAAAACCTAATTTAAATGAAAAATGATTACCTATGGTAGTTTGGAGACTCTTTTGTAATGATTACATCATGCGCATGACTTTCTCTAAAACCAGCAGAAGTCATTTTTATAAAATGTGTTTTTTCTTTTAATTCTTTGATGTTCTTAACACCGCAATAGCCCATTGCCGCACGTAAGCCGCCGACAAATTGCAGTATAGTATCTGAAAGCTGCCCCTTATAGGGAACTCTACCTTCAACTCCTTCCGGAACTAATTTTTTAATATCCTCTTCCATATCCTGAAAATATCGATCTTTACTACCATATTGCATTGCACCTAAAGAACCCATACCGCGATAGGATTTAAAACTTCTTCCTTCTAAAAGAATTTTCTCTCCCGGACTTTCCTCAACACCTGCAAATAAACTTCCGATCATCACTGAATCTGCTCCGGCAGCAATAGCTTTAACTGCATCACCAGTATATTTGATTCCGCCATCTGCGATAATTGGCAAATTTTTACCTTTAAGTGCTCCAGCCACATCCATTATTGCGCTTATTTGAGGAACTCCTACACCGGTGACAACCCTTGTCGTACAAATTGAACCAGGACCAATTCCAACTTTTACAGCGTGTACACCAAGAGAATATAATTCAAGTGCGGCGCTTGAGGTAGCTATATTACCAACAATTAATTGGGTATCTTTAAATTTCTTTTTAAAGTCTTTTATCATATTTAGAACACCCTTGGATTGTCCATGGGCGGTATCAATCACAATAACATCGACTGATGCTGCAATTAAGGCTTCAACTCTATCAAAAGAATCTCCTGTGACACCAACTGCTCCGCCTACTTGTAAGCGACCAAGACTATCCTTACTGGCAGATGGATGTTGTTTCTTTTTCAGAATATCTTTATATGTAATCAACCCTTTTAGTTTGCCATATTTATCGATTACTGGCAATTTTTCAATCTTGAACTGTTGAAGCAGTTTCTCTGCAGTTGCAAAGTCAGTTCCTACCGGAGCAGAGACTAAATTCTCCTTTGTCATTAGTTCTGATATTCTTCTTTTAGGATTGGGTGAAAAACGCAAGTCTCGGTTGGTGATAATACCGACAAGTGAACCAGATTTATCGATAACCGGGATTCCGCTTATCTTATATTTTTTCATTAATTCAATCGCATCGTAAATAGGTTGATCGGGGCTAACGGTAACCGGATTGCGAATCATTCCACTTTCCGAACGCTTTACTTTATCGACTTCTTCAGCTTGCGCTTCAATGCTCATATTTTTATGGATAATTCCTAATCCACCTTCTCTCGCGAGAGCGATTGCCATGTTGGATTCTGTTACAGTATCCATCGCTGCAGAAATAAATGGAATACTTAAAGAAATTTCCCGTGTTAATTTTGTTTTAATATTAACTTCTCTTGGTAACACATTCGATTTTCTTGGCTGCAATAATACATCATCGAATGTCAATCCTTCATAAATAATTTTGTGTGTCTTCATTTTTTACTTTCATTTAATAGAAAGAATTAAGTTATGTTCATTCTTCGAATACGATCGAAAAAGCTTTCGTAATTCAGAGACTCTTAGTTATCAAAAGCGGTAAATCCAGTTATGTCCTCGCCTATAATCAGAGTATGCATTTCATGAGTTCCTTCGTAAGTCTTTACAGATTCTAAGTTTGCAGCATGTCGCATAACTGGATATTCGTCAAGGATTCCATTTGCTCCCAATATTTCGCGTGCACTTCTTGCTATATCTAAAGCAATTTCGCAATTATTTCTTTTAGCAAGAGAAACTTGTTGAAAGCGTAGTTTTCCACCATCTTTCAACCTTCCAAGTTGAATATTGAGTAACTGGGACTTAGTAATCTCTGTTAACATTTCCACTAACTTCTTTTGTGTTAATTGATAAGCAGCAATTGGCTTAGAAAATTGTTTTCTACTTTTAGCGTATTCAAGAGCTGAATCGTAACAACTCATCATCGAACCAACTACTCCCCAAGCTATTCCATACCTTGCCTGGTTTAAACACATTAATGGAGATTTTAATCCTGCTCCATCCGGTAATAAATTCTTTTCAGGAACAAAAACGTTGTTAAAAATCAATTCAGAAGTAACTGATGCACGAAGAGATTGTTTCCCCCTCATCTCGGGAGCAGTGAATCCTGCAAAACCTTTTTCTATAATAAATCCATTTACTATTCCATTTAATTTAGCCCAAACAATCGCAATATCTGCAATTGTGCCGTTTGTAATCCACATTTTAGCGCCATTAAGTAGAAACCCACCATCCACTCTCTCGGCTTTAGTAACCATTCCGCCAGGATTTGAGCCATAATCTGGTTCTGTTAGACCAAAACACCCAATTTTCTCACCTTTAGCTAATTTGGGAAGCCAAAAATCTTTTTGTTCTTCACTACCGAATTTGAAAATTGGATACATAACCAACGCACTCATAACTGAAGCAAAGCTTCTAATGCTGCTGTCTCCTCTTTCTAATTCCTGCATAATTAAACCATATGCGACATTATTCATTTCAGCACAACCATATTTTGCGGGTAATGTCGGGCCCAGTATCCCCAATTCCGCCATCTTAGGTACGATGTTTTGCGGGAAGCTCCCCTCCCTATTATGTTTTACTATTATAGGAAGTATCTCACTATCAACAAAAGTGCGCACAGTTTCTCTAACAAGTTTTTCATCTTCAAAAAGAAGATCATCAGCACTAAAGTAATCAACGCCTGATAATTTTGCCATTTCTGTTTTGTTTTTTGGTTATCAAAATTACTGAATAACTCTTAGTCGGCAAAATTAACTTGGTAGAAAACAACCTCTTTGTATTATTGTGTGAGAAAGTATCTTCATGATACGAAAATTAAATCTTGATGAATAAAATGAACTGAATTATCGGATTTCCATCATCGTGCCTAAAATATAAAATACTTAGAAGTGAGGCTATTTCGCTTAATACCAAATTATTAACTGCAGCCGCTAAAATATTTAAACAGATGTAACTTGATAATATCAATCTTTCTTTTGGAGTAAGAACGTAGATGGATTAAAAACCAAATTTAGTTGAAAATATTTTAGAGACCCGATATCATTAAGCTACTTTTTGTTGCTCTAATTTCAGTTCACTCTTAAGCGCAGTGCGTAATAGGTAAAGTTTTTTGTGATTGTTAATTCTTCTCATCTTCTGCTCAACTTCAACTAAAGCTGTTGCTACCCAACGTGCCTGCATCTCCGGATTGACCCATCGTTTTATTCTGCCGACATATTTGTTCAACTGTGAGTTCAAGTTCTCAATGATATTTGTTGTCGTTAGCGATTTTCCAAGTTCTTCAATAAGGCCTAACTTATGAATCGTTAACGTTTCTTCTAATCCTTCTTCCAATGAGTTGGCAGCACTTCGGTTAATCTCCTTCAGCTCATCTCTGATTTCCAACAACTTATTTTTTGCCGCATTATACTCAGGTTCAAGATATGCCCGTTGCAGTTTCCCTCGATAATGTAGTTCATCTTCTTCTTTTAAGTAACTGACAACGTTTTCCCGCTTGTGCCATTGACATCGCTGAATCACCACATATTCTCCGAAGGTTTCTTTGATTGCTTTTGCTAATCCCTTCGCTCCATCTAGTATTGCCAAGAGCCCTTCGGTAAACTGAAAATTTCGTTCAATGAGATTTTTGAGCAATCCTTTCACGGCTATCGAGTTTTCGGTCGTCGTTTGAATAAACCCAAGTGGAATCTTATCTCCCGTATTGGTTACTCCTAAGGCTATCACCACTTGCTCTTTCAATAAATGTTTTCCGTCTATTACCAAGGCTACAAAATCATAGTGACTTAAATCTCTTTGTTCAAAGTCTTCCAAGATTTTACTGCTTTGTTCCATAAAGGCTCGACTGACACTGGATTGGCTTAAGCCAAAGCTTTCTATGGCTTGCTGCGTTACGGTTTTATAATCATGTTCGCTTAAGCCTAAGATGATCTTCTTCAGCAGTTGTTCGCTTGGAAGTTCTATCTCTTTTAATTTCTGATAGTTCTCCAATCCCACGGTTTCTTCTGCCTTATTATCATATAGTCGGGGAATTTCCATCTTTACTTTTTCTTCTCCGATTCTCACGCTTCCCGGATTATAGCCCCACCGGCTAAATTGTCCATCAAACGGTTTGGCTCTTGTGTATTTCTCTCCTGCTTTTTGAACTACTTCATCTTGCAAAAGTTGATTGATCAGTAGTTTTGATAGTTCTATGTGGTGTCGAAATATTTCAAACTGTATTTCTACCGGTTGATCCAGTAACCACTCAAGGTTTTTTCCTCTTTTTTCTGTATGTTGCTCCATAAGAGACTCCTTTTTGTTTTAAGTTTTTTCTTCTAATTAAACTTAATGTTTTTATCAAAAATCGAGTCTCTTCTTTTTTTATTTCAACTAACTTTTAATTTACGTCCATAGATGAATAGCTTAGATATAAATCAAGCATTTTTAATAGTTAATAAATCGAACAAAAGTGTTTATTTCTTAGTTCAAAATAGAAAGTATAACACAAAAATAATAGCTAAAGTATTTTTCTATATAACTTGACTCTGTGGGTTCAAAGTTAAATAATTGAATTATAAACAAAAATATTAGGGGAATATTTTCTACTGGATATTAGTATCCATCGATTTTTTTACAAGTGAGATCGTATGCATCGCTTCCATTTTTAAGCCATATTTTTTAATACCATATTTCAGTTGCCCGAGGCATCCCGGATTGCCTGCAACCACAATATCCGCACCGGTTTTTTCAAGATTTTTCATCTTCCGTTCAAGGATTTTTTCAGCATTGCTGTGTTGTGTAACATTGTAAATACCCGCACTACCACAGCACCAGGTGGATTCTTCCAATTCGACAATTTTCAAACCAGGAATTTGTCGAAGCACCATTCGAGGTTCCTCAGTTATTTTTTGTGAATGACATAAATGACATGCGTCGTGATAGGTAACTTTTTCTTCCAACGGATGAAGTTCTCTGCTTGGTTCTGTATTTGCAAGAAATTCTGAAACATCTTTTACGCGGTTCGAGAAGATTTCCGCTTTTTTTGAATATTCAAAATCATCTTTAAAAAGATGTTTGTATTCTTTCATAAAAGCACCGCATCCGGCGGAATTCGAAACAAGAAAATCATATTCATATCGGGAAAACACATCTAAATTTTTTTTCGCAAGCTCTTTCGCTTTTTCATATTGTCCGTTATGTGCATGGAGCGAGCCGCAGCAAACCTGATCTTTTGGGGTAATAATTTCACAATCATTTTTCTTCAGCACTTCAATTGTATCAATGTTAATATCCGCGAAAGCCACATCCATGATACAACCGGTAGAGAATGCTATTTTATATTTTGCATTCTTTTCGGAAGAAGTTTTTTCGGGTATCACTTCGCTTGAAAATAGCTTAGAAATTGTTGGAGTGAGACTTTCAATCTCAACTAAATTTTTTGCAAACGGGAAAAGAGATAAAATTTTAATCGCAGCATAACGGATGCCGCTATTTTGATAGAAGTAAAGAAATTTAGCCAGCGCTTTAAGTCTCGAATGTCTTGCTACCACAGAATTGAGTAAAAATCTCTTGATCAACTTATTGAATTTTGAAGAACCGACATGGCTATGGTCTATCACCACTCGAGCACTCTCAACCATCTTTCCATATTGAACACCGGCAGGACAAGCGGTTTCGCAAGCCTGGCAATCCAAACAGAAATCCATTTCTTCAGCAAAAAGATTTGATAATTCAAGTTTTCCTTCTGCCACAGATTTTATCAGTTTTATTCTGCCGCGAGGAGACGAGCGTTCCATTTTGGTCATTTCATAAGTAGGGCAAGTAGCTAAACACATGCCGCAGTGCATGCATTGAGCGAGTATATCGTCATTAGGTAAGTATTTTTTAAGAAGAGATTTATCTTTTGCCGAAATCATTTTAACATTAGTGTAGATGGGAATGAAATTCGGGAATCTGTTCTCTCTTTGAAGGTAGCGCTCCTTCGCATCTTGGAGCCATAGTTAGAATTTTGCCGGGGTTTAAAACATTGTTTGGATCAACAGCTATTTTAATTTTTTTCATGAAATCAATTCCCTCTTTGCCAACCGCATTCTCCAGAAAACCTTTTTTTGCCAAACCGGTTCCGTGTTCACCGGTAATAGTTCCGCCTAATTTAATTGCTTCGTTAAAGATAAAATCGAATGCTTTGTGGGCGCGAATAATCTCAGCGGAATCTCTTTCATCAGTTAAACATGTCGGATGCAAATTACCATCGCCGGCGTGTCCGAAGTTTCCGATTGCAATATTAAAATTTGAAGCAGCGGTTCTAACTTTTTCTATCATCACCGGCAGTTCACTTCTCGGTACGGTTGCATCTTCTAAAATTGTTGTTGGCTTTCTTCTTGCGAGTGCACTAAAAGCTGATCGACGGGCGGTTTTTAAAGTCAAGGCTTCAGTTGCTGTCGCAGAAATTTTTATTTGTTCAGCATTATTTTTCTTTAAGATCGAAATGATCGTTTCGGCATCTTCATCAACGCTGCTTCCCCTGCCGTCTACCTCTATGAGAAGCATTGCTTCCGCGTTTCTATCTAATCCGATTTTTGTATAATCTTCAACACAATTCATTGTAGTGTTGTCAAGAAATTCAATCATGCTTGGAGTAATTCGCGAAGAAATAATATCTGCAACAGAATTTCCACTATCTATTATTTTTTTAAAATTCACACTAATGGTTTTTGAAAGAGGTGGAAGCGGAATGAGTTTAAGGAGAATTTTAGTGAAAATCCCAAGCGTTCCTTCGCTTCCGATAACAACATCCTTTAAATTATAACCGGCTACATCTTTAACATTTTTCCCGCCAATTTTTATTAATTCGCCCGTCGGAAGAATCATTTCCATTCCGAGCACATAATTTTTTGTAACGCCATATTTTAGACCGCGCAGACCACCGGCATTTTCGGCTACATTTCCACCAATTGTGCAAACATTCATACTTCCGGGGTCAGGTGGATAAAATAATCCCAGTTTTTCAACTTCCTTTTGAAGAACTGCTGTTACGAGTCCCGGCTCTACTAAAGCGGTTAGATTAGCTGTATCAATTTCTAAGATGTTATTCCATTTTGTCATAACAACAATAATTGAATTTTCAACCGGAATTGACCCGCCGCTTAAACCTGTTCCTGCACCACGCGGTACGATAGAAATTTTTTCTTTATTCGCTAAATAGAGAAGTTCAGATATTTGTTCATTATTTTGTGGAAATACAACCGCTTCGGGAAGCTGCGTTATCATTGGAGTTCCGTCGTATGAGTAACTTATTCTGTCCTCAGGTGAATCAAAGAAGTTTCCTCGTCCGACAATTATTTGTATTCTATCTAATGTTGATTTTTGCATCTAAGAATTAGGCTGCTAAAAACCGTTTAAGAATTTCACGAATGATTACACCTGAAACCAACGCGATAACGATGTACATGAACAATAATTTTAACATCTTCTTTGTTAAGATAATTGTCGCGAGTGCACCACGCCAACCGCAACCTTTGCAGCGATACATCTTGTAAAGCTTTGTGACTTGGATTAATTTTTCTTTTGCGCTTCTTGCTCTTGAGCGGTGAAGCGAATTAACACTCTGGCAATTCGGGCATTTGGCAAAACCGGGGTCCCGAAAAAAAAGAACTTGTCTCATTCGTCAATTTCCCTTTTGTAATATTTTGTTGTAATAATTTTTATCTTGCAATAATTTTAGTCCTATCTGGAATTGTTTATCTGTATCCAGGCTTGTTCTGATTCTTCCATTTAATCCACTATAGCGCGAAGCTAATTCTTCTTTTAAGAAATCGAGAATATCTTGTTTATTACTATCGATTAACTTATTCAGATTGTCTTTAAGATCCTTTTGAAGGTCGATAATTTTATTCTTCAAATTAGCATACGTTTTATCTTTTTCGGTGAGAGAAACTAATTCTTCAACTTTCTTTTCAATATCTGATTTGAACATGTAATGTTCGTTATCCAAAAAGGTTCTAAATTCAATAAGTATTTGGTCATCTTTCAATTTTTCAAACGCTGCTTTTTCATTCGAATCATAAAAAATATTTGCATACTTGAAAATGACACCTTTAGCGAGCAGATCTTGAACGAAACCGCTTATCTTTTCATCCGGGATAAGACTGTCCGGACTAATTCCACCCGAACTCATAACCCTTCTATGACGATCAGTTGAAAAGCTTGTTTCAATCAAAGTATCGTATTCGGCAATTACATCATTTTTTTTTCCGTAATCAATTTTCTGGATACAACGCCCGCTTGGTGTAAAATATTTTGCTGAAGTTATTTTAAGCGAAGTATTATAAGATAGCGGCGTAATCGTTTGTACCAAACCTTTTCCAAAAGATTTTTCACCTACAATAATTCCACGATCATGATCTTGAATAGCACCGGCAACGATTTCTGAGGCTGAAGCGCTTCCATCGTTAATAAGTAAAAGTAGCTCAGCGTTAGGTAATAAAGGTTTTTGCTGTGAATAATAACTTCTTAACGAAGAAGTATCTCTTCCTTTTGTGGTAACAACCAATTCTCCTTTAGGAATAAATTTATTTACAACATCGACAGCGACATCTAATAAACCGCCTGGATTCCCGCGCAAATCCAAAACTGCCGATTTAATTTCTTTCTCTTTTTGTAACTCCAATATTGCCTTTTTCAATTCCTCACCGGAAGAGCGGCCAAAACTATTTAATTTGAAGTAGGCGTTGTTACTATTTTCAGGATAAAATCCGTAGTAAACTAAATTTTTCACAACAATTTGTTCACGAACAAGGTTGAATTTGAGTGTATCTTTTTCTGTTTCGCGAAAAACTTTAAGTTCTAAAAATGTACCGGGATCTCCCTTAACCATCGAAGAAATCTCATCAAATTTTTCCGGGAAGACCTTTTTGCTATTCACCTCAATAATTACATCGCCGACACGCAAACCTTGTCGTTGCGCAGCATAGCCTTCCATCAATTCAAAAATTGTAATCTGATTATCTTTTACACCGATCGAAACACCGATCCCGCCGTACTTTCCGTTTGTAAGTATTTCAAGATCGTCTTGTTTTTTTTCATCGATGAAATTTGTGTAGGGATCAAGAGTGGAGAGCATTCCTTTAATGCCTGCACGGAGAAATTTTTCAGGATTAATTTCATCCACATAATTAAATGTTATTTCTTTATACACTCGCGTAAAAATGTCTATGTTTTTCGCGATCTCGAAATACAAATCTTTAGTTACATAAACAAATCCGAAAAAGCTGAAGAACAACAATCCGGTAATTCCATAAATAATTTTCTTTTTAAGCATGTTTCCTTTAATTCTTTTCAAATTTTTCAACCTCTGTAATAATTTCCTTATGAATAGTAGTTATATCTTGTAAACCATTTAGCACTTTAATTCTTGGTTCTTTTTCCGCCAGGTAAAAATAACCTTTTCTCACACGTTCGTAAAAATCATTTTTGGATAATTCAATTCTATCGAGTTCAACCGAAGAGTTTTGATGCTTTCTTTTTTCAGCTTCCTCTGTAGGAATATCTATAAAAAAAGTAAGATCGGGAATCGTTTTGCCGATCACTAAATTATTTATTTGCTCAACAATCGGAAGTGGAATTTCTCTTCCGAAACCTTGATAAGCCGTTGTGGAGTCGTGAAATCTATCCGACAAGACATAATATTTATTTTCAAGATACGGTTGAATAACCTCACGCACAAGCTGCGCTCTTGAAGCTGAAAATAAAAATATCTCGGTTTCAATGGTTAAATTAAAATGTTTTTTATCCAGAAGAATTTCACGAATCTTTTCAGATATTTCAGTACCGCCGGGTTCTCGTATAATTTTTACGGTTTCCCCCCTGTTTTCTAAAAACTCTTTTAGGAGTTTAACCTGGGTTGATTTTCCGCAAAAATCAATGCCTTCAAAAGTTATAAACATTTCAGTATTTCTTTATAATATATTTAATACGTTCCGGATCGAGATAAATAAGTCTAACATACTTAGGAGGAATAACGGTCGGCGAGACCATCCTCGCGGTGTCGGCAATAACATCGCGGTAATCAATGAACACTTGAAAATCTTCTTTTGTCATTCTCCCTAAAAAATTTATTCCACCGCGAACCGATAAGGAAATTTTATCAGGCAAAAGCAAAATCGTTTTATCTTTTGGGATATTTTTAATTACGATCGGAATATTAGTCATTTCCCTATCAACAATTTTTTGAACATCTCCATAAATTTTGACGTGCGATGGAGATGGTTCGACACCTGGTGCAATGTTAATTCTTATTTGTTCTATAAAAGAATTTGATATTTGGTCAACAATCAGCTCGTCTGTTCGAACTTCATTGATATGACTGAGCAAAGATCGAGCGCCTATTAATGTTACAGAATCCGGGAAAACATTCAGTTGTCTGGCTAATCCAAATCCTTTTTTAAAATCTAAATTAGCTATTGGATTTACTTTTACTTTTTTACTTACCTTTTTATCTAATTCTATCTGCAGGAATGCCGGAGAAACATCCTCTACCTTTACTTCCGAATTCAACCACTGATTTTCAGAAACGCTGCTTGTGAGTTGATACTTATAAACACTCTCTTTTGTAGGCGGCATACATCGGAAAGAAATGTCTTTTGTTGATAAGATAGACAACAATCTCCACCCTTGAGCATTGAGATTAAGCACCACCGTTGAGGGAATTTCGCTCTTTATAGCAACCTCATTATCACTTAACGAAATTTTGAGTGGAACTTCAATTTTATAAATGAATGAGTTACCAAGAACAACCGAAATCCAGATAACGACAGCAAACAAAAATGAGGCGATAATTATAGGAAGTTTTTTCTTCATATTGTAAATATAAATGAAAACGAGTTAAACTTGGAAAGAGATTATTTTTTTATCGATCGAAAATAGGCTAACAAAGTTTCCCGGTTAGCGCGGGATATTTCCCTTCCATGAATTGGAAAGTCATCAACCCCGCGCGCAATCTTTCTTAATTGATGGACATTAAACGTTTCTAATTCTTCAAGTGAAGTCGATAAATCATTTTGCTGAGATTTTCTTTCAGTCTGAACAGGTAATTCGACTTTCTCTTCTTCTTCAATGATTGGTTCTTCAGAACGGAGATCTTGTAACGCTTCCGCTTTTAACCGCTCCAGGGTGCTTTCGGTATGTTTAATCTGTTCTTCACTAAGCGTATCAAATAACGAAGCGTGTTTAGGTTCATCTTTCTCAACCTTGGCCGTCTTCAAATTTTCTTTTACCGGTTCGTTTACCTGAATTACTTTTTTCTCTTTTTTGGGTCGAAGCAACTTTTGTGATTGCTTCGTTCTATCAGGAAGTTCTTCCACAATCTCGGTTGGAATATCTTCAACAGAAGTTTCAGAAATATTTTCACCTTCATTTAATATTTCCGGGAAAAATTGCGCAAGTTGTAAATCAGGATGAGGGATTAGATGCGTTGAGATTAATTGACCAACACGCTGAGCAGCGGCAGCGCCGGCTTCGATAGCAGACTTCACTGCGGCTGTTTCACCGATAATCTTTATTGTGATTAAAGCCGGGGCAACTTTCTCCTTTCCAATCAAGGTAACGTTGGCAACTTTCAGCATTGCATCTGCTGCCACAATTGCTCCAACCAAACCCTTTGTTTCAACTAAACCAAGAGCTTGAGGCATAATTATTTATTTTGCGCGTTTAGGTAAAATCGTTTCGACTTCTGTATGAGGTCTTGGGATTACGTGAACAGAAACTAATTCTCCAACCCGTTGTGCTGCGGCTGCTCCGGCATCTGTGGCAGCTTTAACTGCTCCTACATCACCTCTAACCATAACAGTAACATAACCGCCGCCAATAGTTTCTTTTCCAAGAAGTTCAACTTTTGCGGCTTTAACCATTGCATCAGCGGCTTCAATAGCTCCGATTAATCCTTTGGTTTCGATCATTCCAAGTGCGTCAAGTGACATAGATTTGCTCCATATTTGATGTTTTTGTTGTTCAAAAAATAACCGTTAATCTTATTAATGTCAATTAGAAAAAATAATATTTTTCAATGCTCGTTTTCAAGAAGATATTCTTGCAAGATTACCGCTGCGGCATTTTTATCGATTAATCCCTTCTCCCTTCGTTTTGATTTTTTAGGAACCGAAGCGATGATTCTTTCTTGCGCCGTAGAAGAAGAATAACTTTCATCAACCAAAATAACTTCTAAGGAAAAATCTTTTTCCAATTTTGTTTTGAAATCAAGAATAGGTTTTAACATTCTGGAAACCTGCCCATCCTCTCTTAAAGGATTTCCCAAAATAATTTTTTCAATACCTTGCTCTGTAATTATCTTTTTTAATTCTTTAAAAGTTGAATCATCATTCGAAATAGTGGCATAAGGATAAGCGAAAGTTTTTAACGGATCACAAAGCGCTAAGCCGATGCGTTTTGCTCCGTAATCGATCGCAAGTATTCTTGAAAAGTTATCGTGCACAGATTTATTGAACATAATTCTCTAACCGAGTTACGGTATACACACCCTTTATCTTTTTAAGCCGATCAATTACGCGAGAAAGATGTTCAAGATTTTGAACGAAAAGAGTAACCGTTCCTTCAAATTTGGAATTCTTTGTATCAATATTAATCGATTTAATATTGGTGTTTTGGAAGGTTACCACTTGATGCGCTATCTCGCTTAACAAACCAGGTTGGTCTTCTCCTTTCAGTGATAGTCCGACAATGAAGGTCGAATTTTCAATCGAAGGCCATTCCACCGAAATAATTTTTTCAGATTCCTTCTCGGATAATTGGAGCATGCTTTTACAATTCTTCCGATGGATCTTTATTCCTTCTCCTTTAGTTACAAATCCTACAACTTGATCACCCGGAATTGGATTACAGCATTTCGAATAAGAAAAAAGCATGTTGGAACTTTCGCCATCAACAACAAGTGTACCTCCGGATGAGCGTGCATACTGTGCAAAATTTTCGAATTCAACATTTGTCGGAAGCAGCTTCTTCTCTTCCTCTTTGTTTAGTTCAGGTGAACTAAGAATTTCATCGAGATTTACTTTACTTTGTGCGATCGCTTTATAAAACTGTTTTGAGTTTTCAAATTTCAGATTCATGTAAAGCTTGGAGATGTCTTGCGGTGTAAAAGAAAGTTTCAATTTCTTGATTTTCTTTTCCCACAATTCCTTTCCGGTTTTAGCAAGATCGTCATCTTCTTTGTTCAGCCATTTACGCACTTCAGCTTTGGCTTTATGCGTAACCACAAACTTTAGCCAGTTTCTATTCGGATGTTGATTTTTTGAAATGATGATTTCAACTTGATCACCGCTGTGAAGTTGAGTATCAAGAGGAACAATTTTTTTATTTACCTTGGCGCCGATACAGTGGAAGCCGATCTTGGTGTGGATATCAAAGGCAAAATCAACCGGAGTGCTTTTAAGCGGAAGTCTTCGCAGATCACCGTTTGGGGTAAAGACGTAAATTTCATCGGAATATAAATTCAGTTTGAAATTTTCTAAAATATTTTTTCTTACATCTTCGGTTCCGCTTGATTCAATCATCTCTCGAATCCACGAAACGTAATTGTTCATCGTTTTATCGATGGAGGGATTTCCTTCTTTATATCTCCAATGAGCGGCGACACCTTTTTCTGCAATGTCGTGCATCTTGCGTGTGCGGATTTGTACTTCAACTAATTCGCCGTCGGGTCCAACAACCGTGGTATGGATAGATTGGTAATTATTTGTTTTCGGAATTGCGATATAATCTTTGAACCTATCGGGAACAGGAATAAATATTTGATTAATGATACCAAACGCAGTGTAGCATTGGTTTACATCTTCAGTTTCCAAAATGATCCGCACTGCAAAGAGATCATAAATTTCTTCAAACGGTTTGTTCCGCTTGATCATTTTTCTGTAAATGCTGTAAAGATGTTTTGGGCGTCCGCTGATCTCAAATTGTATTTTATATTCTTTAAGTTTATTTACAATCGGGTCGGAAAATTTATCAATATATTTTTCGCGTTCCGGTCGCTTGGCGCTTATTTTCTTTTTGATGTCTTCGTAAGCTTGCTTGTTAAGTTCTTTAAAAGCAAGGTCTTCTAATTCCCATTTCAATTTCCCGAGACCAAACCTATGAGCAAGCGGAGCGTATATTTCAAGTGTTTCTTTGGCGATTCTTTTTCTTTTTTCGGGATTAAGAAAATCAATCGTTCGCATATTGTGCAATCGATCGGCAAATTTTACAACGATTACTCGAATATCTTTTGATACCGACATTAAAAGCTTTCGGTAATTTTCTGCTTGATTAATGTCCGCACCCTGAAAAAGCTGTTGAATTTTTGTAAGTCCATCAACAATTAGAGCAATATCTTCACCAAAATTTTTCTTGATTGTATCGATGGAATATTCCATGTTATCTTCAACGATATCATGGAGAAGAGCGCAGCAAATCGAGATATCGTCAAATGGAATTTCTGTGGCTAAAATATTTGCTACAGCATAAGGATGTGTAAAATATGGCTCGTTCGAAGCACGAGTATCATTCTCGTGCGCAATAGCCGAAAAATCGAAAGCTTTTTTAATAAGATCGATATTAACGGATGGCAAATTCTTTTGACAATTTTTTATCAATTCGTCAAACATTATAGCCGCTGTTACCGGAGCAATATTCATGATTTATTTTTCTTTTACTAAAGATGTTAAACTTTGCCTTAAAGTAAGAACTCTTTGCAGCCGTTCTTCAAGCACTTGTTTTTCATAATTTGAAAACTTCTTCTTGAACAAAATGTCATCGCATAAACGTAAAGCATTCTTATAATCGCCAAGTCTTTCATAATCTTGTGCGATCTTATGTTTAAGCACAACTTCATTGATCCTATTTATCTGTTTTTCACCAGAATACGAAGCTAACAATTCACGATAAATTTCAATAGCTTTCATTCGATCAATATCTTCATACGCATGAGCTAATGCCCATTTAAAATTCCTGTTGTTAGGAAATTTCTTTAAAGCTTCATCCGCTAATGCAATTGCGTCCAAAGATTTTTTCCTGTCGATGTAAATCCACAACAATGATACCACACCTGAAGCATAATCATAACTTTCTTTTTCAATACCTTTGTTGAGTAGATGAAAACCTTCAGACCTTTCATCTGAAAAAAAAGGAAGCCATGCCGCCTTAACACTTTTCCAATATTTATAAGTGCCAATCGCTATCAAAGCCTCGTTGAATGAAGAATCAATTTTCAAACAATTCTCAAAATAATTTACTGCATTTATCCCATCTGTAAAAGTGGAAAACCACTTCCCTTCCAACGCTGAATAATATGCCCGATAACCGTGAATCATTCCATAAAAATAGTTTCTCCAAAGAGGACTTTTTTCATTTCCCGCTTCAGTTAACGTTTCCGCTTCCTCTAAATATTTTTCAATCTTATCTTTTTCCAAAGGAAGAGCAAGATCATTCGACTTCGTTATTAATACAGCCGTTAAATAAAGTTTACCAAACGGTAAATGAGGATAAGCCTGGTCAAGAGCAAGAAAGGTATTGGTCGCTGAAACATATTTTTGATCCATGATCTCCCCGATTCCCTTCTTCACGAGGAAATCGACATGCTGATCCGGATAACTTTGAGCAAAAGTTAAAGAGGACAAAAAAAGAATGAGAATAATTATCTTATAACGTGCCAAATGTTCTATCCCCTGCATCGCCAAGTCCGGGCAAAATATATCCGCGCTCGTTAAGCTTACGGTCTAAGGCAGCGCAATAAATTGGAATATCCGGATGATCGATCGCAATTTTTTTAATTCCTTCCGGTGCGGCAACCAAACATGCAAAAACACATTTTTTAACCCCACGTCTTTTCAAATATTTCAACGCTTCGGAAGAAGAACCGCCTGTCGCCAACATTGGGTCAAGCAGAATAACTTGTGAGTGATTTATATCTTTTGGAGTCTTGTAGTAGTACTCAACGGGTTCAAGAGTTTCTTCATTTCTTTGCAGACCGATATGACCAACTTTGGCATCCGGAATAACTTCGAGAAATCCGCTAACCATTCCAAGTCCGGCGCGTAAAACCGGTACAAGCACAACATTTTGTTTTAGTTGATATCCACTCGTTTTTTCCAGTGGAGTTTCCACTTCAGTTTTGCTTACTTGATATTCTTTACTGATTTCAACAGCAAGGATCAAGGAAATCCGTTTTACAACCGCGCGAAAAACTTCGGGATTAGTCTCTTTGTTACGAAGAATGGTTATATCTTTTTTAACCAGCGGATGATTGTTAAGAAAAAAATTTTTGTGGTTTATTTTCATTTTTAGTTTAAGAATTATTCTGAGATTTCCGCCCAAGCACCGATAACAAATTAATGAACGGTGAGAGCGGTGGAGTATAATTATATTCAGTGTTTGCTAATTGCGTAACCTGAATGTTATTTTTTATATAAGTAGAAATTATGTCGGCGTAACCTGAAACTTCTTTTCCCCCAAGAAATGAAGCGCCCAATATTTTATTTGTAGAAAGATCAAACAGAATTTTTCCATAAACCGGAATGCTTCCTCTCATCACTTTTACCAGATTTGGAACAGTTTCGTCAACCATTGCAAACGAAATATTTCGAAACTGCAATTCTTGTTCTGTTAACCCAACTTGTGCGAAAAAATTATCAAATAGTTTAACCGATATGTTTTTTATAACCGGTTGATAAAAAGCATTTCCCATCGCTGCATTCTCACCGGCAACGTGTCCCTGTCTTTGTGCAAATGTGGCAAGTGGGATATAATCATCACTTCGAGTAATAAAGTTTTTCACTTCGACGCAGTCGCCGCATGCGTATACATCTTTCTCGGAGGTCTGCAATTTATTGTTAACTTTTATTCCACCGTACTTGCCATGATCAAGTTTTGCTTGAATTGAAAGTGAAGTATTCGGTGAAAAACCGGCGCAGGTTATTACCAGGTCCAATTCAATTGAACGACCTTCGTAATTAATCCCGGTAACTTTTGAATTATCAATCTTGTATTTGATATTACCTGCATTGCCTAGAAATATGATTCTCTTGTCATCTAATATCTTTTTTACTAACTGTCTTATTTCTTTATCTGCCGATGGGAATGGCTCAGCAGCTTGTTCAACTAAATAGACTTCGAAGCCAAGTTGGGTGAGCGATTCCGCTGTTTCCAAACCAATATACCCTGATCCAACCACGCATGCTTTTTTTTGCTTCGCGGTTTTTATTATCTCCCGAATTCGAATTACATCTTCCACCGATTTTAATGACGACACATTTACCAATTCTGAAGAAAGTTGAGACATTCTTTTTACTTTTGCACCGGTTGCAAGAATTAATTTGTCGTAATTAAATTGATTGAGCTTTTTTTCTTTTAATGAATTTACGACAATCCATTTTCCCCGCGGATTGATTTCAACTACTTGATGATTAGCATAAACGTAGACTTTTTTCTCATCAAAAAATCTTTGTTCATCGAAGAAGATGACATTCTGCGGATTATCGATTTCACCGCTTAGAACGTAGGGAAGTTCACACGTACCGGTAGAAATGTATTTGCTTTGTTCAAATAAAATTACAGTTGCATCCGGATTAATGCGCTTTGCCTTTGCCGCAGCAGCAGCTCCAGCAGCGTTTCCCCCGATAACCACTATGGTTTGAGCCGGTTTCATTTTTCTTTGAAGCTTAACGTGAACGGCACTCCGTAAAAACCAAAATGTTTACGGATTAATTTTTCAAGAAAACGCTTATATGATTCAGTTATATTCTTTGGATAATTGGAGAAAAATAAGAAGACCGGATATTTCGTTCCAACCTGATTAATAAATTTAATTTTCACTTCCCTTCCGGTTGAAGTTGTCGGAGGCGGAGTAAGTTTTATTTCTTCAAGGAGCGTGTTGTTCAGTTCATCGGTAGGAATTCTTTTCTTTCTTTCGGCTTCAATCTCTTTAGATAGATCAATCAATTTGTAGATGCGCTGTTTGGTTAATGCCGAAATAAAAACTACCGGCACATAATCGAGAGAACCGATTTTATCTCTTAATTCCAACTCAACTTTCCGGGCGGTATTTGTTTCCTTTTCGATCAAATCCCACTTATTGTAGGCGATAATAATTCCTTTTCTTCTTCGCACGGCTTCATCTAATATTTTTTGATCTTGATTTTCCAGACCGATGGAAGCATCGATTAAAACGACAGCAACATCCGCTTCAGCTATTGCTTTCAAAGTTCTAATAGAAGAAAAATATTCAATACTTTCCTGGATTTTACTTTTCTTTCTTAATCCGGCGGTATCTATCAATACAATTTCATCACCGTAATATTTTATAACCGAATTGATACTGTCCCGCGTTGTTCCGGGAATATCGGTAACGATGCTTCTATTATATCCAAGGAGTGCATTCGTTAAAGAGGATTTACCTACATTCGGTCTCCCAACAACGGCTATTTTTAAACGTTTATCCTCTTCTTCTTCAACTTGTTCAGCAAAATCATTTGTTAAGAGATCGAGAAAGTCGCCGGTTCCTCTTCCAACTAATGCTGAAACCGGCAGAGGTTCGCCAAGACCAAGTTCATAGAATTCATGTAACATATGGTCTTGATTATGCGAATCAATTTTATTTACAAGAAGAAAACATTTTTTCTGAGCTTTCCGTAACATTTGTGCAATCAAAGAATCAACAGGGAGAATTCCATCCCGTGAGTTAACAATAAAAAGAATAACCTCCGATTCTTCTATCGCAATTTCAACTTGCTCACGGATCGCCGTTTCAAAAAGATCGGGCGAATTCGGCACGTATCCCCCGGTATCAATTAAATTAAATTTTTTATTATTCCACTCAACTTCTCCATAATTCCGGTCTCTCGTAACACCGCTGGCATCATCAACAATTGCCTCGCGGACTCCGGTTAAACGATTATAGAGCGTTGATTTACCAACATTTGGTCTTCCTACAATTACTACTAAAGGTATTTTCATTTTTTGTTTGTTTTTCTATTTTTTGTCATAGCAAAGGTACGGAATTTTTCCAAAATTGCCGTTAAGTTACATCCGTTTGAACAGCCAAAAAGAAGATATTTAACCCCTAAAACTATTTTTTCGGTATAAAAAGGATTTTTTGATCTAAACCGTTTTAAACATGTTTAGGTATTTTTCTTTCAATAATTTTAGATCGTGGACGGTTAGGAGAAATATTTCTTCTAACTCTGCCGCCAATTTTTCAGTATTTACAAAATCCACATGTCTGCCTAATTCCTCAAGGTCGGCACTGATTTGAGTAATTTTCTCCAATCCGAGAGTAACACTTCCCCCTTTTAATTTATGCGCTGCAAAAACGAGGTCGTTTCCTTTTTGATGCCGGCAAGCGTCAATAATTTGTTCAATAAGTTTGGGCGTATCCGTCAAGTAAATATCTAATATTTCGATAAAGAACTTCAGATCTTCTTCCGTCGGTAAATCATCTAAAAATGCAATTTTGCTTTCATCTATGTACTCGGTGAGGAATTTTTCATGAGCCAGCATGTATCTCATCGAATTCTGCTTAATAAGTATACTTCCCCAATTTTCGAGAGAATCTTGTAGAGATTCTAATCTGACCGGTTTTGCAATATAATCATCCATACCGGCTGCCATACACTCTTCACGGTCACCCTGCATCGCGTTAGCCGTCATCGCAATAATTTTAGGTCGATTCTCTTTGCCGTATAATTTATTAATTTCACGGGATGCATCAAGCCCATCCATCTCGGGCATGTGCACATCCATGAAGATGATATCATATTCAATGTTCTCTATTGCATCAAGAACTTCATACCCATTGCCGGCAACATCAATTCGATAGCCCAGTTTATCGAATATTTTTATAGCTACCTTTTGGTTCACAAAATTATCTTCTGCTAATAAGATTTTCAACGGGTATTTGCTGCCCAAATTTTTGTCGATAGGGCGTTGTTTTTCTTTTTTCACTTCAAGGAATTGTAAAAGTCCGAAGATAGCAAGAATGGTTTCGAAGAGAATTGTTTGTTTTGTCGGCTTATATAAAAATTTCGATATTTTCAATTCTTGTAGTGTTCGCTCTTCTTCTTTTCTTCCAAGAGAGGTTAGGATAACAATGGGTAAAGTTGTGTTTTTTTCGATATCACGAATTGCACGTGTAAGCGTTATGCCGTCCATCTGGGGCATCTGATAATCAAGTATTGCAAGATCAAATACTTCGCCATGCTCTAATATTTTCAAAGCGTCAAGCGGAAACTCAACCGTGGTAGCCACCATCCCTAAACTCTTCAGTTGAAGTTCTAATATTCTTCTGTTGTTAAAATTATCATCTACAACAAGCACTTTTTTATCTTTTAAATAACGGGCAAAATCTTTTGTGTACACTTTAGTAAGTGAAGGAGCCGGTTTTGATTTTAGTGAAAAATAAAAGGTTGAACCTTTCCCTTCAACGCTGTCAACGTGCATAGAACCAGACATCATTTCAGCTATTCTTTTACTTATGACCAATCCTAATCCGGTACCGCCGTAAATTCTCGTGGTAGAAGAATCAACCTGGCTGAATGCTTTGAAGAGTTTAGATATTTTATCCCGGGGAATACCTATTCCGGTATCTTTTACTGCGAATTCAATCTCAAAAAGATCATCATCCGATTTTTTTGATATAACATCAACGAATATTTCTCCGGTTTGAGTAAATTTAATAGCATTACCGACCAAGTTGGTTAAGATTTGTCTTACGCGGGTTATATCACCGTAAATGCTTGGAGGAACACCATCATTTATGAAATAAATTAAATCGATATTTTTTTCCGAGGCTTTGGCGGCAAACAAATCAAAAGTGTCTTCTATGCAATCTCTTATATCGAATGGCTGCGATTCAAGTTCAAACTTACCCGATTCAATTTTTGAAAAATCAAGAACGTCGTTAATTACAACCAACAGTTGCTCGCCGCTCATCCTGATGGTTTCAGCAAAATCCCTTTCTTCCTTAGGAAGATTTGCATCCATCAACAAACCGGTCATTCCAATTATTGCATTTAACGGAGTGCGAATCTCGTGACTCATAAGCGCAAGGAATTCACTTTTTGCTTTCGCCGCTGCATTCGCTTGTATTAACGCCTTGTCAAGTTCAATATTTTTTTGGAGCATTTCTTCACGCGCAATCTTTTGATGGAGCGCTCCTGAAATACTTGCGGCAACCGTTTTTAAAAGTGATTGATCATCTGTGGTAAGTATTCTTTTAAATCTACATGAATCAAAACCGATAAATCCCCAAAAAATTCCTTTCGCAAAAATTGGCGCTAAAAAGATAGATTGGATCGTCTGATCAACAAATACTTTTCTTTGCTCCGGAGTTACCTTATCAAGATCAAGATAAATAATTTCGCCGGATGATAATCTTTTAAATAAATCAATTGAAGCGAAACGGTTATACGGAATAAAGTTTTTTTTCAACTCATCCATTTGACGTTCAACACCAACATCAGCCCACTCGTAAGCTTCTTTCATCATGTAAGTTTGAGTTTCGTCTTCCAAAAGATTTTCAAATATATATCCTCTGTCAATCTCCCCACCTTTACATAACATTGCCAATACTTTTGTAACCGACTCATCAAAATCGTTTCCGGTTAACAGCGTTTCCGTAGCTCTTGCAATTCCCTGTAGCAGTATCTCCTTCTTCTTCAGTTGAATTTCTTGCTCTTTTCTTTTTGAAATATCCCTGAAGATACTTAATAGCCATTTTCGATTATCCAATGTCCGTAAGATAGAATTTGTAACTTCAAAAAATTTAATTTTCCCATTCCAAAGGATCAATTCCGCTTCATAATTTATTTTGAAAGAATTCGACACAAATCTTTCTTTCACTTTTGAAAGCATACTCTCGCGGTTTTGCTCTTCATAGGCTACAACAAGGGGTTCGTTTTCCAGTTTTGATTTCGGCAACTCAACAAAATCCGCATAAGCATTGTTGCAACGGATAACGATTCCATCTTCATTAATTATCCGCATCCCATCGGCAGATTTCTCCCATACTTCTTTGTAAGTATGTTCAATAGTCTCAATTGTTTCCTGTTGAAGGCTATCGATATTTTTTTTATGACGCATTAATATCCGAAGAAAAATAGTTAACGCTTTTTTCCCTGCTTCATCAAGTTCGCCGGTTTCAAAAAATTTCTGTATAGAAGTTTCGTCAATTTTTTTGATGAAGTATTTTAAATCGATAAGATCCATTTGCTCCTATTTGTCTTCTTGTAGAGTTAATTTAGATGTTAAAGTAAATCTATTAAAATTTCCTGTTAAATCAAATAAAAGTACACTTCGCAGTAATTTAATCATACTCACATTATCGAATGACTTTTTATGAAGTTAAGAAGATTGTTTCTAAACCACAAAAGCCGTAATTTTTATCATTAAATTTTATCTACTTTAAGGAGTTTTTTTAATGCGAATTAAACCATTTCAAAATGAACCGCTTGTTGATTTCTCGAATCCTAAAAATGTAAAAAAGCAAAAGGATGCACTTAAAACCGTCCGGCAGAACTTGGGGAAAACATACGAGCTGATTATCAACGGTAAAAAAATAAAAACCGACCAGACTTTTAACTCTTACAATCCTTCAAACAAAGATGAAGTAATTGCCACATTTTACAAGGGGACAAAAGAATTAGCTGATTTTGCCATTGAAAGCGCTTACAAGACATTTCAAACTTGGAAAAACACTTCCCCTTCAGAAAGAGCTAATTACTTATTTAAAGCCGCTGCGATAGCAAGAAAAAAACGGTTGGAAATTAACGCCTACATGGTTTTGGAAATTGGCAAAAACTTTGCTGAAGCTGATGCTGATACCGCCGAAGCAATCGACTTTCTCGATTTTTATGGACGCGAAATGCTACGTTATGCTGAAAAGCAACCGATAACTCCTGTTGCCGGTGAAAAGAATGAACTTGTTTACATCCCGCTTGGGGTTGGTGTAGCTGTACCGCCATGGAATTTTCCTTTCGCGATTTTAGTTGGAATGTCCTCGGCTGCAATTGTTACCGGGAATGCTGTTGTTCTTAAACCTTCAAGCGATACGCCGATGATGGGAAAAGTATTTTGTGATATTATGGAAGAAGCCGGTTTACCAAAAGGTGTATTGAACTTCTTGCCGGGTTCGGGTGGAGAAGTTGGTGATACTTTGGTTGGACATCCAAAAACACGATTTGTCTCTTTCACCGGTTCAATGGAAGTTGGAATTCACATCAATGAGTTGGCGGCAAAAGTTCAACCGGAACAAATCTGGCTAAAACGTGTTGTTGCCGAAATGGGTGGCAAAGATACTATCATCGTTGATAGTGAAACCAATGTTGATACAGCAGTACAAGGTGTTGTTGCTTCAGCGTTTGGATTCCAAGGACAAAAATGTTCTGCTTGTTCCCGTGTTGTGGTTGATAAATCTATCTATAAATCTTTTGTTGAAAAATTGAAAACAGAAGTTGACAAAATTGAGGTTGGAGTAGCTGAAGAAAATTATCGTATGGGACCGGTCTCAAATGCAACCGCTGAAAGAAATATTCTTGGTTACATCGCTATCGGTAAAAAAGAAGGTAAACTTCTTTGTGGTGGCGAAAAAGCCGCAGGAAATGGATTTTATATAAAGCCAACGGTCTTTACCGATATAAAACCTTACGCTGTTATTTCACAAGAAGAAATTTTCGGTCCGGTGTTGGCTGTTATAAAATCCAACAATTTTGATGATGCTTTAAAGATTGCAAATAATACAAGATATGGATTGACCGGTGCAGTATATACTAACAATCGCCAGAAACTTGAAAAAGCTAAAAAGGAGTTACTCATCGGGAATCTCTACTTTAACAGAAAATGCACCGGCGCTATGGTTGGAGGTCATCCGTTCGGCGGTTTTAATATGTCGGGAACCGACTCTAAAGCCGGTGGAAGAGATTACTTACTTCTCTTTATGCAGGCTAAATTGATGAGCGAGAAAGTATAAAGGTTTATCAATCAAAAAATGTTTTCTTAATCTTAATCATAATCTTACTACCTTCTGCGAGGGATTAAGAACAAGATTATGAATAAGAATTGTCAATCTATTCTGCGTAATAGAAATACTAATTTTTTAATTAAATAAAGGAATAAACAGAACAATGAAAATTCATGAATATCAAGCAAAAGAATTATTGAAAAAATTCTCCGTTCCGGTGCAAGACGGATTTGCAATTAAGCATTTAGATGAATTTGAAAAGGCTATTCAGCAATTGAAAAGCCAGGGAATAAATCAATATGTAGTTAAATCTCAAATCCACGCCGGTGGTAGAGGAAAAGGAAAAGTTTATAATCCGGAAAACCGCAATGAAGTTATTCTTGAAGGTGGAGTAAAGTTTACAACATCAGTTGAAAAAGCCCGTGAATATGCTGAGAAAATTCTAGGAAACCTTTTAGTGACCCATCAAACCGGAAGTGAAGGAAAGATCGTTAAAACTCTTTTTATTGCTGAAGGTTTGGATTATGTGAAAGAACTTTATCTCGGAATTCTTCTCGATAGAACCGTTTCCCAAAACGTAATTATGGCTTCAACTGAAGGTGGCGTGGAGATTGAAAAAGTCGCTGCAGAAACCCCTGAAAAAATTATTAAAGTTTGGGTTGATCCTGCAATTGGACTTCAACCGTTTCAAACACGTGAGTTAGCATTTGCTCTTGGTCTAAGCGGAGATAATTTTAAGAATTTCCAAAAATTCATTAAACAACTCTATACTGCGTACGAGGCAACAGACGCTTCCCTTCTTGAAATTAATCCTTTAGTAATTACAAACGATAACAGAATTGTCGCTCTCGATGCAAAAATGAATATTGACGACAATGCTCTTTTCCGTCATCCCGAAATTATGTCTTACAGAGATTTAGGCGAAGAAGATCCGCTTGAGATTGAAGCGTCAAAATATAATTTGAATTATATTAAACTTGACGGAAATGTTGGCTGTATGGTTAACGGCGCCGGACTCGCGATGGGAACGATGGATATTATTAAACTTGCCGGTGGTGAACCTGCTAACTTTTTAGACGTCGGCGGTGGAGCAAATAAAGAAACGGTTGCTAATGGTTTCAAGATCATCCTTTCCGACCCGAATGTGAAAGCAATTTTGATTAACATCTTTGGTGGAATTGTCCGCTGCGACCGTGTTGCCGCCGGAGTTATCGACGCTACTAAAACGGTTAACGTTACTATTCCCATTGTTGTAAGACTTGAAGGAACAAACGCAAAAGAAGCCGGAGTCCTTCTAAAAGAATCCGGTTTAAACTTTGAAGTTGCAACAACTCTAAAAGATGCTGCTGAAAAGGTTACAGCAATTTTGAAAAAGTAATGTATTTATCCCAACCTTCGAGGTTAAGTAACCAAATCAGCCCGAGACCTCGAAGGTTTTCCTCATTAACTCACTTCATCAATACAAATTTCTTCGTCTCTACAAAACTATCTCCGCCGTAGGAGGATAGAAGTTGATAGTAATAACCTCCGCTTGCCAATTGCTGACTGCCGACTGCCGACTGAAACACTACCTCATGCGTTCCTGCCGACTGGTTTTCATTCACCAAAGTAGCTACTTCATTCCCAAGTACATCAAAAACTTTAAGTGTTACAAAACTGTAAACTGGCAACTGATAACTGATTACCGTACTTGGATTAAATGGATTTGGATAGTTCTGATACAGCGCAAACTCCATAGGAATTGCGTAAACATTAACTTCAACCTCGCTACTGTAACTGAATCCACCGTTGTTGTCTATTTGTTTTAGCCGGTAAGAATATTTTCCGGGAATTACTGTTTCATCTATAAACGAATATTCTTTTGTAGAATTGCTATTTCCACTTCCCTGCACAAATCCAATTTTCTCCCACATGTTTTGCGACTGACTACCGACCGAAGACTGTATACCGCTAACTTTCCTTTCTATTTCGAATCCATAATTATTCACTTCCGTAACAGTTTTCCATTTCAATTCCGTGCAGTTCATTTTACATATTACTTTGAACGTTGATAATTCAACCGGCAATGCATAATCACCTCCGCCGAACGTCCATGTTTCGTCATTCCTACTATCTGTAAAACCACCGAAAAGGACAAGATAACCAGAGCCGTCCATTGTCGAGGGTGCCATCCCAGCCTATGCGCGAGCGGACGGAGCAGTACTATTATTATCCTGAGTCCAGGTATTTTCACTCTCATCATATATCCAGGTTATGTCTGAGCGATATCCATTGGTTTTTACGCCGCCAAAAAGTAATACTTTATCTCCACCCATATAAGCCGAAGACGATTCAAACAGTTTTAAATCATCTGAGGAAGTTTTAAGTATCCACGTGTTATTGCTTAGATCATAAATATTCGTTCCCCCATAGGATCCATCACTGGTGGCGCCTCCGTGCCAGAGTATTTTTGTCCCGCCGATATAACACATCGAATGGTCTTGTATGACAATTGAAGCGTCGGCTTTTTGAGTCCAGGTGTTTGTAGTCAGATCATAGTGCCAGGTATCTTGCCTTTTACCACCATCGTAATCGACTCCACCCAATAAGATTACATCATCGTTACCGGCGTAAGCCATCGCATGAGCAGCGCGATGATATGGGTGATCGCCACCGCCTTCAGCTAGAATTTTGAGCGTCCATGTTCCTGTATTATTGCTTGAATTATAACTAAACAGCCATGTATCGCCTAATTTCGCGTAAGAATTTTTTCCGCCAAATAATATAGCCTGATTGTTGCCGATATACGCCATCCCGGTTTCGCTTCGCACACCCGGAGGTGTATCAATAGAAAGTTGGGTCCAGGTATTTGAATTTACATCGTACACCCACGTGTCTTGTAAATATGATGATCCGTCATAACCTCCAAACAAAAGAACCCTGCCACTACTAATGTAACACATGGCGTGTTCATTCCTTGCAGTTGGTTTTGTTGAAGGATTTTTTTGTACCCAATCATCCCCTGCTGATAATTTGGGACTTATAATTACCATTAATAAAAAGAGAGTAAAATAAATTTTCATTTAACACCTCTCAAGTTTGGTTAGTGAGAACTCGCGCCATTTCTGATTTTATTTCAGCATGTAAGTGAAAAAATCAGAAAGGTTGTTATTATTTAAAGGAACGTTATCAAGCGTACAAATACATCCTATTTCATCAGCATGCACTTCATTATTTTCGTAGACTGACTACTTTCCAATCGATAGAAATACAAACCGGAAGAAAGATTTGATGCGTTGAACTTTGCTTGATGTACAATTCCAGCTTCCACTTTTTTATTTACCAATGTTGTCACTTCACGTCCGAGGATATCAAAAATTGTGAGCTTAGCTAATCCGGTTCCTGCAAGTGTGAACTCAATTGTCGTTACCGGATTAAAGGGATTAGGATAATTCTGATACAACGCAAACTCCATAGGAATTGCGTAAACATTAACTTCAATCTCTCTGCTGTAACAGCATCTGCCATCGTTATCTATTTGATTTAGCCGGTATCTGAATATTCCTTCTGTTGGTTTATCGTGTGTAAAAGAATATTTTTTTGGTGAATTACTATTTCCATGTCCTTCAACAAATCCAATATTCTCCCAACTATTTTGCATCTGACTGCCGACAGAAGACTGTAGACTGCTAACTTTCCTTTCTATTTCAAATCCATAATTATTTACTTCCGTTGCAGTTTGCCAATTTAGGGTGACATTGTTTTCTGAAACTGTGGCTGTGAATGATGTTAGCTCAACGGGCAATGGAGTTGCTCCTGTTAAATTTGGATATCCATCGTTAATACCAGCATCCATATACCATATAGATGGACTCCATCCAGCATTAAGAAAAGTAGATTGGATTTTCATCTCCGTTGTGGTTTTACCGGTACCTGTACTACTGGAGGATGTTCCAGAAGTCTGAGTATCCCAAAAAGAGTTATTGACAGTTCCACTATTTGATCTATTGAAACCGGCAATACTGGTACCCGACACGCTTCCTGTACTGTAACAATTATTAATTGTCGCGGAATTAACATCCACAAAGCCGGAAACTTCACTGTTACTACCATTTCCTGTAACACTTCCTCTGCTGTAGCAATTTACTATTTCACCCAATGAAAAAACACCAATAAAACCACCAACATAACCTCTTCCTTGAATTCCGCCCGTACTATAACATTCACTAATAGTAGTACCGCTGCCTGCATCACTAAATCCTACTAATCCCCCCGTATAGGAACCACTATAACCGCAGGCACCTCCTTGTACCGATGCACTACTATAACAATTCGTTATGTTAGCACCATACCAAATATATCCAACCAGCCCACCAACCTGATCGAACCAGGCAGTTACCGAACCTGTAGTATAACAGTTTTCAATCGTCATAGAAGTTCCATCCTTTGACCCCACCAGCCCTCCAACAATACTTTGCCCATATACATATACTCCTGTCAGTCCAAGGTTTTTAATAGTACACGCATTAACGGAACCAAAGAAACCTATATTGTTATTTGACGGCCAATTAACACTCAGAGAACTTATTGTGTGATTTTGTCCATCATAACTACCTGTAAACTTAGTGGAAGAGTTTCCAATTGGGGACCAATTGCCTATTGCGGAAGCATTAATATCGGCAGTCTGAATAAAATAAGCACCCCAATCTCCGGAAGTAGCACTTAATGTAGACAAGTCTGTGGAATTAGCGATCTGATACGGATCACCGGAAGTACCGGTTCCGCCACTGTAGGTTCCAGCATAAACAACAGAGACATTTAATGCAAACATTACAAGGACATATATAAATGTAATTTTTTTCATGTTGGCTCCAATTATTATTTGTTGATTATCTTTAAATGAGATATTTCCTCTTTATCACTTCATCAATATTAACTTTTTTACTAATGTGTTGTTTTTACTCTCCAAGCGATAGAAATACAAACCTGACGCGAGGTTACCAGCATCGAGAATTGCCTGATATAAAATTCCGGCTCTCAGTTCTCCATTCATCAATGTTGCCACTTCACATCCAAGGATATTAAATACTCTCAATATAGCGACACCATCCTCCGCAAGTGTGAAACCGATTGTTGTCATCGGATTAAATGGATTTGGATAATTCTGAAACAGTTCAAAAGTAGAAGGTAACAAGCTGCAAGTAACTTCAACAACATTTGAGTATGAGAATGACCCATCAATATCTATTTGCTTAAGGCGATATTTAACTATTCCGTTCGATGGATTTTGATCAGTGAATGAATAATATTTTGGCGAGTTGCTGTTTCCGTGTCCTTCAAGAAAACCAATCTTCTTCCAGTCACTTTCCCATTTCTCTTCTCTACTTTCAACTTCAAACCCATAACTATTTACTTCCGTTGCAGTTTGCCAATTTAATTCTACTTTGTTATTCCTAACATTTGAAGTGAAAGATGTGAGTTCGACCGGTAAAGGATTAGCATCTGTGCTTCCAACACCAAATTCAGAGAAACTTGTTAGACCCGTTCGATGTAAGACCGGAGATGCATTACTACCCGTTCCTGCAGCATGAGTTCCGGCTAATGTCCAAGCTCCTCCTGTATTCCGTTTCAGAATTCTTAAAGTTGTGTAATCTGAAACACCGCTAAATCCATCTGCATTTATTTCTAGATTGTATGTTCCATCGGTTAAACCATCCGCAGTTGTTAAAGTCCAGTAACCATTCGTACCTGCATTTACAATCGATGTCCCTCCATCATCAAGAGGTAATCCGCTCGCGCCGGGGTCACTTGCAGTGAAAAAAGTTGTTATTGTTCCGCCCGATGAGGGTGCGGAAGTAAAACTAATGCTTGCGGGTCTATAATTACTCGCCGTTCCGATTGGGAAAACAACATCACTTACGGTTACATTCGAAAACCATCGCTTGAAGTTGCCGAGTACTGTTCCCGCAGTTCTTGAAAGTGTTCCGGGTGATGAGGTACTTGTACCTAAAGTTAAAGTATTACTTCCCGTACTTATATTTCCGCTCGTCATCGTAAGCGTTCCGGCAGTAGTTAAATTTGAGGTTAAAGTAACGCCGGCGCTATTATTCGAAGTAAAATTATTTACTTGAGAAGGGAGTCCATTCCCGGTAACTTGTGCCGATGTTCCGTTGTATGTGTAATTTGCGCCGGTAGAAAAAGTACGGGTTCCCGAACTTTGGATATTTCCGCTGCTTCCGGATGAAGTGATTCCATCCGCAGAGCCGATTATTAATGTTGAGCCGGATGCATTTGTAAAATTACCGCTGCCGGAAAAAATGTTTGTTCCGCAATCCAATGTTCCATTATTAGTAAAGGTTGATGCAGCAGTTGAAAAATTTCTCCCATTTCTTAAAGTAAAACTCTTGCTTGCGCTATTTGTGGCAAAATTGGCTAGTGCGTTAACATCACCGGTATTATTTAATATTTGTGAGGAAGCACCATCAAGTATTATCGCAGCATTATTTGTCACAATATTGGCACTGTTAAATTTTAGCGTACCCAGTACATTATAAGTTCCGTTTGTGAGTGTATTGGAAGAAAAATTGCTGAAGGTTCCGGAAATATTGACAGTTCCTAAATCAATCTGCATTGTGCCGGTGTTGTTAAGTATAATTCCTGAAAGTGCAGTAATGCCGCTTCCTGCAGATTTCTTAAACGTTCCGGTATTGTTGAAAGTAATTTCATTTCCACCACCACCATCGTAATAAACCCCGGCATCATTTTGTATATCAAAAGTTGCCCCTGCTAGATTATCAAATATAGATCCCGCACCACCATAAATATGTCCACTTCCAGTCCATATTGTGGTTCCATTGTTATAAATTCTACCAAATCTAAAACTCTTATTTGATATTCCACTTATGTTGAGAAATCCGCCGGAGGAAATAGTTAAAGAAGTAGTTGCTAAAGAGCCTGTCGAACTCCAATTCATGGTACCATCAACTGTAAGTTTACCGCTTCCGCCAAGATTACCGCTGGAAAAGTTAAATGTAATTGTGGAAGCTATAGTTGCACCATTAGTTGTACCCGTAAAATTCACTGTCCCACCGGTAACTTGAGCTGTTCCACTACCGGTTAATGAAGCCCCTTCACCGATGGAATGAGTCTCCGCAAAGCTCAAGGTTTTTCCGCTTGAAATTGAAAAGGAACCGGTATGTGTTCCTCCTCCACTTAGCGCAAGAGTTCCAGTTTGAACCTCAACTGTGCCGGTATTATTAAATGTAGTACTGGTAAAAGTGGTTGTTCCACTGCCTGTAGATTTCCTAAAAGTACCGGCATTATTGAAAGTAATTCCACCTCCGCCGCCGTAATCATAATAGATACTTGCATCATTTAAAGCATTAAAAATTCCCCCGGATTGGTTCACAAAATAATTTGAACCTCCACGAATAGCCCCGGTTCCAGTCCAATTTATTGTTCCGGAATTATAAATACTTCCTCCGCTATAGCGAAAAGATTTAGCTTCGCTACCGCTGATATTTAGTATACCAGTCGAACTTATTGCAGTAGAATGGGTAGATATTTCACTGTAAACACTACTATTATCATTACTCCAATTCATAGTTCCGTTGATAACGGCAGTTTCGCCTGTTGCGTTTGTATATAAATTTCCGGCAAGAGCAAATGTTCCATTCACAGTCAAATCATCCCCGTCTCCATTGGCAATGTATAATGAAACTCCGGAGTTAACGGTCAAAGTCCCTCCGGATGCAACTACAACCTGATCAACGGTAATTCCAGAGGTTATTGTAATATTACCACCAGATCCAATTGTGATAAGCCCATTTGCGCTTGTAGGTGAACTACCGGCTTCAACCCATACCAAACCAGCGGTATACATCTCCCATCTGGTTGGCTCATTCCAATTACCGGTTGTGCCTGCAATTGGCGTTCGATAATCTCCAACGCTTTGAGCAAATAAATTAAATGACAATAACCCATAAAGAAAAAGTAAAGACAAAGTAGTTTTCCAGTGCTTCATTTCTTATCTCCTATTTATTTATTAATAATCCTCATTGTTCTTCTTAAAAATCATTAAATAAAAATCTTTTTTTGCATTTCCATTGGAGCATATTGATAGTACTGTACACTACTCAAAGGCTATGATTATAGTAGAACAGGCTTCAACAAAGGACAGAAATTTTACTAGTGTTGTTGTGAAATATTTTGTATGGAAGGAGGAAGCAAAGAATTCTTTCCGATTGTGTGCTGCTAAAAAGTATTCTGTAGTGAATTTTAAGAAGAAGATTTTAACTTTTTGCCGGACTATGTCAAATATGTAACTATCTGAATTCATCTCTCGTTGTTAATACCTTTAAATCTTTGTACAAACCTAAAATAATTAAAAATAAGAGTCAAGCGAAGAATAAAAAACTACTATATTTTAATTGGCTAAAGCCCATTGTGTTTTTTTCTTATTATCAACGCGCTGATTCGCCGCGGCGAAGCGTTGCAAGTCATTCTGGTTATAGAAACCTTCGAGGTCTGAGTATTTATTTTAGCATTGAGACCTCGAAGGTTTTCCTCATTAACTCACTTCAACAATACAAATTTCTTCGTCTGCACAAAATTACCTGCACGAAGTTGATAGAAATACACTCCGCTTGCCAACTGCCTATTGCCCACAACCGACTGGAATTCTACTTCATATGTTCCAGAATTCTTTTCTTCATTCACCAATGTCGCAACTTCATTTCCAAGAACATCATATACGCATAAAGACACGCCGCGGCGTGTCTCTACCGAATATTTTATTTTTGTTACCGGATTGAATGGATTGGGATAGTTTTGATGAAGAGCAAATGAGTTGACATATTCAATATCACTAATACCAACTGCTCCGGCAATAAAGCTGTAAGAAAAAGTACGTATTTCGTTCATTGCCTGGTCATACTGACTTATTATGAAATAATATTTCGCGCCGATTGTTAAATTATCAAGCACTAAACTATGATAGAGAACAAATTCATGAGCTTCCATTGCTTCAAGGGGATAGCCATTTGTCGTATCGTTTACCACATAAAAAACAAATCCTCTTGCCGGAATGGTTGTCTTCCACGATACACTAACAGAAGTTGTCGTAATTCCCTTAATAAGAACATCATAGATCTCAAAGCCGGAGGGCAATTTTCCGCCGACAATTATTTTCCGCGGAGAGATAACTCCATCGATGGCGCAAGTATAAGCTCCTTGTTTATTTGTATTTGCTACTACGTTTTCTTGAGTGATCTGGTATTGAAAGGAATTAGCGCTCGATATTGAGATGTCATTTCTGTACCATTGATACGTCGTGCCGGTTTTTTCTGCAGCAAGTTTTATGGTTTTGTAACTTGTAAATTTTGCGGTGTCGGCAAAAGAAAATGCTTGATCTCCCGTTCCGGAAAAAACTAATTCAGCTTTCGTCTCGCTTTCGTTGTGGAAATTCTTTTTGAATTCTAAGGTTAAATAATCGCTTGAAATAATCCCGTAGTTCAGTAAATCTCCGTAGAAAATATACAATACGCGCCAGTCGCTGTTCGGTCCTCCGTAAAGTTCTCCGGTAACGGTTGTTGTTCCGTGAAAGTCGACATCACCCCATTGAGTATAAAAGTATTTAATTTTAGCATCGTGAATGTCAAGAAATCTACCATTGTTAATTCTAATTGTCGAATTGTTAGCGAATATTTTACCGTTTTCAACAATGGTGTTCCATGTTTCCCATGTAATATTTTCTGTTAGGACAACCGAAGCTTTTCCAAGTTTAATCCACGCGTTCTTAAAGATAACATTTGAAGTGAGAAATAGTGTGGACGTTGAATCAGTCCCAACCATATCTGTAGTTTCAATTGTATCAGTAGCCGAGAAAATATGTAAAGTGGAGTCAGATAAACTTAGCATCTCAACTTTGAATTTCCCGTTGTTTGTTAAATGCTTGCCAAGCTCAAAAGTAAGTCCTCCATAACCATCAACAATTCCGGAAACTTCTCCTTCATTTAAGAAAGAACCTCGAACTATGATACTGCCCGCATTTAAGGAAGACTGAAAAATTAATCCTTTGTTATGCAAAGAGTCAAAGACTTCAACATAAAGATTTGAGGCAGTTAGCATCCCGGTGTTTTCAATATAAAGATTCTTACATTTAGGCCAATTCCCGGTGAAAGCCCAACCGCCTCCGGGATGTACGGGTCCTTGAATTATCACATCATCGTTTTGAGTCGGCATTTTATGCCCGATCCAGGTAAGAGTATCACTCCAACCTCCACCGGCAAGAGTTGAAGTAATTTGTGAAAATGTTTTTTGTGAGAACCCCAACAAAGTAACAACGGTCAAAAGCAACGGAAGTATTTTCTTCTTCATATTCTTACCTTAAAGATTGGTCAATAAATGTTAGTTAATATTGTTAGAACCGAAATTTTTGAGATGTTAATTGGAAGTCAGGAGTAAAGAATTGTTTCCGCCTGTGTGCGGCAAAAAGTACTCCGTACTGTATTTTAAAGAGAAGATTTCAACTTTCTGACGGACTTTCTCAAAAATGTAATTACCTGAATTCATCTTGATTAATTAATGTCTTTAAATCTTGAATGAAATCTAATATTGTAAAGAAATAAAAACAAGTACATGAAAGAAGAGATTATAGTATTGACAGTTAACTTTTTGTTTTTTGTGTAAAGATATTTTTTACTTTTCACTTTATACTTTCGACTTTTTACTTGCAGCTTGCTGCGCTAGGTTTTTATATGATGATAGAGGCTTGCCCCCGACCGTGTATGGATAAACATGGTAAGTCTCTACAAATCGGAATTCTTTAATTACTCAAGTTGACCGCCTATAAATTGTAAAGAATTAAAACCGTTGAAACGGTTAACAATTTGGGCTTTTGTTTCATTAACACCTCGATTAATCGAGGTGTTAATGAAATAATATGATATGTATTTCAACCGTTTTAACGGTTTATCAAATAGTGCGGTCAACTTGAGTTAATTAAAACAGTTTTGATTATATTTCTTCATTAAACCTTTGACACGAGTTGTAAAACAATTAGCATGAGAACGAATGAGAGCGCTCCAAAACCAACTTGGTAAAGCATCCCTAAAAGTCTTTTTCTTTTCTTAACTATTTTTTGACCAAGCTCATAATCTATATCGATATTGATGTAATCGCCTTCACGGATGCACCAGGTTATACTTCTATTATTATCCATTATTTATTCTCCTCTTATTTTACAACTAACATTTTCTTGGTATGCGAGAAATTATTTGCAACGATTTTATAGAAATAAATTCCACTTGATAATCCGCTTGCATCAAATTCAAATTGATGGTATCCGGCAGACTTTTCTTCGTTTACTAATTCTACGACTTCTTCTCCCATAATAGAAAATATCTTTAGGCTTACCTTACTTGCTTCGGGTAAGGCGAATTTAATGGTTGTAACCGGGTTAAAAGGATTGGGATAATTTTGTGACAAATCGAATTTGAGTGGCGCAGTAATTTTTATTTGAACTTCTTTGCTATAATCAAATTTGCCGTCAGTATCTATCATTTTCAACCGATATACATAATTGCCGTTCTCTTTCACAAAATCTTTCAATTCATAGTTCTTTGGTGAATTAGAATTGCCACTTGCGGGTATGAAACCGATTTTCTCCCACTCACATCCGCATTCTGTTAGTCTTCTTTCAACTTCAAATCCATAGCTATTTAACTCGGTTGCGGTTGTCCATTTCAAAGCGATATAGGTTTTTTCAAGAGAGACCATGAAAGTTTCCAATTCTACAGGAAGAGCATTTCCACCGGTAGAACCGATTGCCCACTCACTTAAACTTGTTACATTATTTGCTCTTAAATGAGTTGCATCAACAAGTGTATGATCACTCCAGATACTCCATGGACTATTACTATCAACCCTTTTAAGGATTCTTAAATTTGCAGTATTGCTTATCCCCGTTACATCAGATAGATCAAAAGTTAAGCTGCAAGTAAAAGTATCGAGAACAGTAGAAAGATCCCAATACAATTGACTTATTGCATCAATACCGCTAGGAAGAGACCCGACAGGTGCAGTCATTATCTCATTCGCATAAACGCCATTTCCAGATTCACCGCCAAAAGAAGCGAAGGTAAAATAGTATTCAACGTCGGAATTTGGCAAGCTTACTGTTTCAGTGATAGAGCCTTGTGTACTTACTGTTCCAGTTGATTGAACTGAAACACTTGGTGCAGGTTTAATTTTAAGAGACACATTATATGAACCATAACATTCTTGTACTACCGGGCTTGATGAGACCGCATCAAAAAGCACTTGACCTGTATTGTAAGGATCAAATTCTTTTACCCATAAAGGATCGCTGGCTACAACATTTATTTTCGCCCACCCGGTTGAAGTTATGGAATTTGTCGCATAAACAACTTCCATTACAGTTCGGTAAGAATCAAATACCAATTTATTAACTCCATCTACTTTAATATAACCATCACTCCCAGCGTAGATACGAGTATCACCGGTTGTACAATGACTCATGAAACCGCTCATATTTCCAGCTCCTAAGTAAAATGTAATCCCAGTAGTACCATTTACTACGTTCGTTTGTTCCTCAGAAGCCGAGGTGGTTGTAATAATCCCGCTACCCGTGTAAGGACTGCAATCGCAATTATTTCCATTTGAACCGCCAATGGTATTAAATTCTACTCTTAAATATGCGGTTATAGTAGCCCATGTAGGGTGACCACATGGGTATCCTACGCAGCTCTTTGTTGTTGGTGTTAACCAAAGATTGGACCACATTACCGGTCCACTCCGTCCAAGTGTTGTCTGCCAACCATTTACAGCCACGGTTAAGAATTTTGAAAAAACTTGATAATAGTTCCCTGCGTTATTGTTATAGTTAATGGCAAGTAAGTCAGCTTCTGAAGCAGACGGTGTGGCGACGGTAGTTGTAAAAATATAGTATTTATTGTTTGCTGTTGCCGTTACTCCGCTTCCGGGAATTATTGCTGTATATGATGTGCCGCTTCCAGTCGCTTCGGAAGAGATGGAGGAAGTCGACCAGTTATCTGTTGTATATTTAACAAATACCCTTTCTTCTGCTGATTTACTTCCGCTCAAAGTGATATAAACATTCATACTTGAACCGGCGGTTTGGTAATTATCTGAAACTCCAGCTATAGTAACCGGGGCTGCTGACAATTCTTGAATAGAAAAATTCGCGTTTGAGTTACTGCCGTCTTTTTTTGCCTTTAAAACATAATATTTCGCGTTGGTAATTGGGAAATATAATGCCCCATTTGAGCCCAAGTTACCGTAGTAGTAAGAATTCCAAACAGCACCTGCACCCGTATATTGTAAATCGGGGGAAGCATTGTTCATCCAAAATCCTTGACCATCTGTATTAGAACTTGTCTCTCCAAATTTAAAGTATTGGTTAATTGTAGCAGTAGCTTGAAACACCCATTTGTAAGAATTTCCAAGCCCACTTGTCCCTTGTGTTCCTATTCCCCAACTCCATGTTGAACCGTTGTTATCTCCGAAAATATAATCGGGACTTGTCTGCGCATGTGCGCATATCGAAAGCATAAAAAATAAAACAAATGCTTCTACAAAATTCTTGCATTTGTAAAGTAGCTTTGAAAATATTGAGTTTTTCATCTTAGTTCTCCTTATTGATAAACATAATGTTTTTAATAGTTGATAGTTTTTCTTTGCTCACAAAACCAAAAACACCTGCTTTGAGAGCCGCTTTCTGCAAATCCTTATCGTCATATTGTGTAACCATAATTATTTTTGCGCCGGCATCATTTTCTTTTATTTTTTTAGCGGCTTCAATACCGGTAATGCCGCGCATTTTATAATCCATCAGTACCCAATCGGGTTTGTATGTTTTGTAAATAGTAATCGCCTCTTCACCGGA
>JAUYAB010000051.1 GCA_030693705.1 Ignavibacteria bacterium
CTCCTTTACCTTACCAAAAGCGGAAAAAAATTAGGGATTACAAAGAATTAAAACCGTTAAAACGGTTAACCATTTGAGTTTTTGTTTCATTAACACCTCGATTAATCGAGGTGTTAATGTAATAATATGATATGTATTTCAACCGTTTTACCTGTGCGCCTCCGGCGTAACGGTTTATCAAATAGTGCGGTCAACTTGAGTTACTAATAAAGTCAGAGAGTAATATTTATTTTATAAATAAATATTTTTGTACTTAATCAAGGTAATCCGCTAATCAGTTAAATCAAGGTTCAGACGTTATTGTTATTCCTAATCCCGGAGCGTAAATAGTAGTTAAACCAAGAATAACATTTCCGTTTCTGTGGAAGACACACCAAAATCCTGGAGGAAAACCGCCGTATTTTATTATTCCATGATTAACATCTCACTTCCGTAATTTATTCCTGTATAGTAAAACTTTTCCTGCGGAAATATTGTTACAATAAGTAGGCAGAAGCAAATTAATTTTGGAAATTTCATAATCGAATTTAATTAAAAATGGAAATGCGCCGAGAATGTTAAGCGAAAAAAGAATAAACGAGTTTCAACTAAACATTTTAACATGGTATAGATTGAATAAAAGAGATTTTCCGTGGAGGAAAACGACCGATCCTTATGCTATTCTAGTTTCTGAAATCATGCTTCAACAAACGCAAGCGGTGAGAGTTGTTCCATACTATGAAAAATTTATGAAAAAATTCCCAACGCTTGAAGATTTAGCAAGTGCAAAGAACACCGAAGTTCTTAAAATATGGTCGGGACTTGGTTTCAACAACCGTGCGATCCGGTTAAAAGAAATTGCTAAAACAATTCAGAATGAATACGGGAGCGCATTCCCGAAACAGATCGATCAACTTTTAGATTTGAAAGGAATTGGAACCTACACAGCAGCGGCGGTTTTGGCATTTGCATTCAATAAAAAAGTTGCGGTAATTGACACGAACATCCGCCGTGTTCTTATTCACGAATTGCACTTGTCGGAAAACATTTCTCAAAAACATCTGTCGGAAATTGCACTATCAGTTGTTCCAAAAGGGAAAAGTAGAATTTGGCACAACGCGTTGATGGATTATGGTGCTCTTAATGCTACTGCAAAACTGACTAACATAAAATCAAAATCAAAACACTCAAAGTTTATAGGATCTGATAGGGAAGTGCGAGGCAAAATTCTCAAATTTCTTTTAGAAAAGAAAAAAGTAACGAAGGCAAGTTTGGTGGAATTCTTCATTCATAAAAATATTGAAGAGATTATAAATAAAATGAAAAGTGATGGATTACTGTCAGAAAAAAGAGGATTTATCACTATTAATAAGTGAAAAAATGCGTGCAGTATGAAAGCCTTTCAAACTTTCATTTTACTAAAGGCTTGTTTATATTTGATGCAACAAAAAAGAAGAAAGCAGAAACAATAGATGGCGAAATCTTTCGAAATAGCAATTTTAGGGGGCGGTCCCGGCGGTTATGTTGCGGCAATACGAGCCGCGCAATTGGGCTACAAAACCGTCGTGATAGACAAAGATAATTTAGGCGGCGTTTGTTTGAATTGGGGCTGTATTCCGACTAAATCACTTCTAAAAAATGCTGAGCTATTCGATAAAATAAAAAACCACTCCGGAGATTTTGGAATTTCTGTTAAAGAAGTCTCTTTCGATTTCTCCAAAATTATTAAGCGAAGCCGTGACGTTTCCGACCGTATTACAAAGAATGTTGAACTTCTTATTAAGAAAAATAAAATTGAAAGAGTGCGTGGTTTCGGAAAACTAGTTTCTAAGAATCAGATAGATGTTTTTGATAACGAAGGGAAGAAGACCGATTCGATCAATGCAGATAAAATAATTATTGCAACCGGTGCAAGAGCGAAAAATCTCCCGAACATTCCCGTAGACAGAAAAGTAATAATCACAAGTACTGAAGCGATGAACCTTGCAGAACAACCGAAAGAAATGATCATCATCGGTGCAGGAGCCATCGGTGTTGAGTTTGCTTATTTCTATTCTGTCTTAGGAACAAAAGTTACGCTGATTGAAATGATGGAAAATATTTTGCCAATCGAGGATAAAGAAGTCTCGCAAACGCTTGAAAAGAGTTTCAGAAAAAGAGGGATTGAAATTCATACTTCAACTAGTGTTGAAAAGGTAAGTGTTAAAGGAAAGATAGCTCACATCACAATCACAAAAAATGGTGAACAAAAAGAATTGATTGCTGATACTGTGCTTTCTGCTGTTGGAGTAACCGGAAATGTTGAAGGCTTTGGCTTGGAGGAATTAGGAGTAGAACTCTATAAAAATCATATTAAAGTTGATAAAGAAACGTATCGCACAAACATTGAAAATATTTTTGCGGTTGGAGATGTAGTTGGTCCCCCCTGGCTAGCGCATGTTGCCTCGGCTGAAGGCATTCACTGTGTTGAGACGATAAAAGGTTTGCATCCGGCTTCAATCAATTATGAAAATATTCCGGGATGCACTTATTGTCAGCCGCAAGTAGCAAGTATAGGTTTAACCGAAGCAAAAGCGATTGAACAAGGTTACGAAATAAAGATTGGTAAATTTCCTTTTATGGCAAGTGGAAAAGCATTTGCAGCCGGTGAGCGTGAAGGATTTGTAAAGCTCATTTTTGATGCTAAGTATGGTGAACTTCTCGGTGCGCATATTATCGGTGCAGAAGCAACGGAAATGATAGCGGAACTTGGGATCGCAAAATCGCTCGAAGCAACGTATGAATCGATCGTAAAAACAATTCATGCGCATCCGACATTGTCAGAATCAATTATGGAAGCAGCGGCTAACGCCTATGGCGAATCAATCCATATTTAGATAGTTAAACCGGCATGACCCGAATTAAAAAAGAAATAATGAATATCGAACAAGCATGCCCGGCTCAGACGGGGAATGCAGAATATCGAAGTGGAAAACTTCAGCATTGGTTGTTCGATGTTCGATATTTAAATAGACAAATATTATTCTACCATTTATTACATTACTTTGAATTCTAGGTTACTCACATATTGCAATCTTAATTTTATCGGGTATGAAGAAGCATGGGAATTTCAACATGAACTTCTTCAACTAAGAAAAGAGAAAAAAATTACCGATGTTTTTCTTTTACTCGAACATCCCCATACGTACACGTTGGGAAAAACCGCCGATAAAAAGAATCTTGTTGGGAGTAAAGAATATTTAGAAGAAAATAAGATTTCGGTTTTTGAAATTGACCGCGGCGGCGATATTACGTATCATGGTCCGGGACAAATAGTTGGTTACCCGATCATCAATTTAAATGAGTGGCACAACGATACGCATAAATATTTGCGCGCCCTTGAAGAAGTAATTATCTTAACATGTAAAGAATATGGTTTGGAGACCGGAAGAAATCCAAAATATACAGGCGTTTGGATTGAAAATAGAAAAATTGCGGCAATTGGAATTAAGATAAGCAATTGGATCTCGATGCACGGTTTCGCCTTTAATATTAATACCGATTTGCAGTTATTTAATGGAATTATTCCTTGCGGTATTACCGATAAGGAAGTTACTTCACTTGAAAAAGAATTGGGGAAAGAAGTCTCAATTGAAGAAGTAAAAGAAAAACTACTCAAACATTTTATTGAAGTTTTTCAGTATGGAACAATTGAAACGGTGCAAAAGGATAAATTCATTTTACTTGCCTGACGGCAGGTAGGCAAAAAAGTACGTTATAAAAAGGTACATTTATGAGTCTGAGATTAATAGAAAAGAAAAAGAATATAACACAAGAAGCGCAAAATGATATTTCACTTAACGGAAAGACATTGAATCTATCCAAAGAAGAAGTCCTCAAAGCATTTCGGATGATGTTTCTTTCTCGACAGATCGATAAAAAAACAATGAACTTGCTCAAGCAAGGGAAAACTTTTTTTCATATCGCCGGTTCCGGGCATGAAGCAATTCAAGCTGCTGCCGGAATGCAGCTCGATCCGCATTACGATTGGATTTTCCCCTATTACCGAGACCTTTGTGTTGTGCTTTCGTGCGGTGTTAAACCACACGATGTCTTCCTTCAATGTTTTGCTAAAGCGGATGATCCATCAAGTGGAGGAAGACAACTCCCTTGCCATTACGGCGCAAAAGGATTGAACATACCGAGTCAATCAAGTCCCACGGGAACGCAATATTTACAAGCCGTTGGAACTGCATTAGCTTCTCAACATCAAGGAATAAAGAACGTTACGTATGTAAGTTCCGGTGAAGGGACTACCAGTCAGGGTGAATTTCACGAAGCGGTAAATTGGGCAAGCCGTGAAAAGTTGCCGATCATTTTTGTTGTAGAAAATAATAAGTATGCAATCTCCGTTCACGTTTCCAAGCAGAGTGGGGGAGAAGGGCATTCAATAGTGGAGATGATGAAAGGCTACGCTTCGCTTAAACGAATGCTTGTTGATGGAACTGATTTTGTGGAATCTTATTTGGCTTTTCAAGAAGCCATTGCCTATGCAAAGAGCGGCGAGGGTCCTGTTTTAATTGAAGCCGACGTTGTTCGTTTGCTTTCCCATTCTTCCTCCGATGATCAAAAAAAATACCGTGAACATGGAGAATTGGAAGATGATTCTAAGCGGGATCCGGTCGATAAGATGATACTTCTACTAAAAGAAAATGGTTTGGCTACTGACGAAGAAATTCAAAAGATTGAAAATGAAGTTTCTGAAGAAATTGAAAAAGCCGTTACCGAAGCAGCAAAAGCACTTGATCCTGCGTCAGAATCATGTGAGAAATTTGTTTTTGATGAAAGCGGATTGAAAGACACTTTCGATTATGAAGCAACAGAATCGAAGGGGAATTCCATTGTAATGGTTGATGCGATCAATCATGCGCTCCATGAGGAAATGGAATTAAATAATAAAACGTATGTCTTCGGCGAAGATGTTGCCGACAAAAAAGGAGGCGTCTTTACTGCTACAAAAGGATTAACACAAAAGTTTGGCGAAAAGCGTGTCTTCAATTCACCTCTAGCCGAAGCAAGTATCATTGGGGTAGCAGCCGGAATGGCGTTAACCGGTTTAAAACCCATCGTGGAAATTCAGTTTGGAGATTACATCTGGCCTTCTTTTATGCAGTTCAAGAATGAGGTGGCTACGATGCGTTACCGTTCAAACAATGCATGGTCATCTTCGTTCGTTACGCGAGTTGCCGTTGGCGGGTATATCCACGGAGGATTATGCCATAGCCAAAATATTGAATCAATCTTCGCGCATATTCCCGGTATTTATATTGCTTATCCATCTAATGCGGCTGATGCAAAAGGATTATTAAAAACCGCAATTCGTTTGAATGATCCGGTTTTATTCTGCGAACATAAAGGATTATACCGGCAGAGTTTTGCAATGGCTCCAGAGCCCGACAAAAACTATTTGATCCCTTTTGGCAAAGCGAAAATTGTGAAAGAAGGAAAAGATATTTCAGTTATCACTTACGGAGCTTCGGTTTGGGATTCTCTATTTGCCCTACGTAAACTTGAAGAAGAAGGTCATTCCGTTGAAGTAGTTGACATTCGAACAATTATTCCGTTGGATGAAGAAACTATCTTTAATTCGGTAAAGAAGACGAACAAAGCGATCGTCATTCACGAAGATACATTCACTGCCGGATTTGGCGCCGAGATAGCAGCGAGAATTTCTGAAAATTGTTTTCAATTTCTTGATGCGCCGGTAAAAAGAGTTGCCGCTAAAGATGTTCACATTCCGTATAGTCCGATACTAGAGAATGCAACGCTCCCTTCGCGTGAAGTGATTTACCAGGCGATTAAAGAATTGCTGCGATACTAAAAAGTAGAGACGGGGCATGCCCCGTCTCTACGAAATATTTGGAGAAATGATAAAGCTTAAGGAAATAATAAAATGACAGCTCAAGAAAAAAATGTTGAAAAACAATCTCCGCAAACCATTGATATTCCCATGCCGAAAATGGGAGAATCCGTTATGGAAGGGACGATCATCAAGTGGCACAAGAAACCCGGAGAAGCGGTGAAACTGGATGAAATTCTTTTTGAAATAAGCACCGATAAAGTTGATACGGAAGTTCCATCACCGGTTAATGGAACGCTGTCGGAAATTTTAGTGAATGAGCAAGAGACCGTTTCGGTAGGAACAATTGTGGCGAAAGTATTCACAACTGAACATTCTCATCAAGCGGAAGTTCCGCAAGAATCGATTATTTCGGATGATCAGATGCATAGTATGATCGCAAATAATGCGGTAGTTCAAGATGAAGTGATTTTGGAAGAAAAAGAAATCAACCGATTTTATTCTCCGCTAGTGATGAATATTGCGAACAAAGAAAAAGTCTCTTTCGACGAGTTGGAAAATATTCCAGGTTCCGGTGTAGGCGGAAGAGTAACAAAAAATGATTTACTTGGTTATCTGCAGAAAAGAAACGATCTCAAATTCAGTTCACCGGTCGGTAAGCCCGCAACAAATAAAAGGGAATCCGGTAAAATTGAAATTGCAAAAAATATTGAAGAACATCCGTTTGTTTCTAATTTAGTTGAACGCATACCGATGGATAACATCCGTCAGAAAATTATGCAGCACATGTTAAAGAGCCGGGACACGTCTGTTCATGTTTCCGCTACGCTTGATGTTGATATGACAAAAATTTATAACTTCATAAGTAAGAACAAAGAGCGGTATCAAAATCAAAGCGGAGTTAAGCTTACCTACATGGCGTTCATCTCCCATGCGGTTGTAAAGGCTCTTAAAGCATTTCCAATTGTTAATTCTTCTATTGAAGGGACAACAATCCTACAAAAAAGATTTGTGAATTTAGGTGTAGCCGTTTCTCTTGAACCAAACGGATTAATTGTTCCCAACATTAAAAATGCTCAAGAGAAAAATATTGTTGGACTTGCGAAAGCGATTTCCGAAATCGCTGAAAAAGCAAGAACAAAAAAACTTACCCCCGATGATGTAACGGATGGAACCTTTTCAATTACAAATTATGGAGTCTTCGGAACCATCTTCGGAACACCAATCATCAATCAACCTGAAGTTGCTATCCTAGGTGTTGGTGCGGTGATTAAAAAACCGGTTGTTGTTGAAGTTGACGGAATGGATACGATAGCAATTAAACCGATAATGAACTTGGCTCTTTCACACGATCATCGTTTGGTTGATGGCATGGTTGGCGGAAAGTTCCTTTCACATATCAAAGAAACGTTAGAACGGTTTGACGAAAAGTTAATGATGTAATAAACTCGATGGTAGGGAACGTTCGCGAGCGTTTCGAAAAACCGCACAAAGAAGAAATATTGCAATGTTAAACATGTAGAGACGCGGCATGCCGCGTCTCTACAAACAAAACAGAAATACTAAAAATATTGGAAGAAAGATTAATGCGAACAATCAATTATCATCAAAGAATATTTAAAGAACAAGTTGAGAACAAGAGGGAAGAGTTAGGCAAACGTCCCGACTGGCTAAAAGTCCGTTTACCCATTGGGGAAAATTTCAGCGATCTTAAAAACTTGATGCGGGATAAAAACCTTAACACGGTTTGCGAAGAAGCTAAATGCCCAAACATTGGCGAATGCTGGAATCATCGAACAGCAACGTTCATGATACTTGGTGATACGTGTACACGAAGTTGTGGCTTCTGTAATATAAAAGTTGGAATTCCCAACACGCTTGATCTTGATGAACCGCTTAGGGTTGCAGAAGCGGTAGCAAAGTTACAGCTTCGTCACGTTGTAATAACTTCTGTTGATCGTGATGAATTAAAAGACGGAGGAGCTTCGATCTTTTCTGAGACAATTCGGTTGATACGTGAACAAATTCCTTCATGCACGATTGAAACGCTTATTCCCGATTTCAAAGGTGATGAATCTGCTTTTGAAATTATCATGCAGTACCCGCCGGATATTTTAAATCATAATCTTGAAACAGTTCCAAGATTATATCATGCAGTTCGTCCGCAGGCAAAATATAAGCGCAGTCTTGATCTAATAACCTGGTTCAAGAGGAAAGGTCTGAAAACAAAGAGCGGAATTATGGTTGGGATTGGTGAGACGAATGAAGAAGTGATAAAAACAATGAAAGACCTGGTTTCTGCAGGATGTGATATCTTAACGATTGGACAGTATTTACAACCGACCAAAAATCATTTACCCGTTGACCGTTATGTTACATTACCGGAATTTGCAATGTTCAAGGAACAGGGATTGAAAATCGGATTTAAAATAGTAGAATCTTCACCTCTCGTCAGAAGTTCTTACCACGCTGATGAACAGGCGAGAAAAACTTTATTTTAAATATTTTGTAAAATCATTTAATAATTTCATAACTTAACAGTCCAAATTTTTATTGTATTTTACGTTAGCTAAAAAAAGTTATTGTTGATGAAAAAAATTATACTTCTAAATCTCATACTTCTCTTTTTTGCCGCACAATTAAAACCGCAGCAAAACACTTTCCTAAAAACGAATGTTGATGAGACCAAATCTACCAATGTAGGAAACATCGGACTTACCGTTTCCAATTATGGTATATATGGAAACGGATTGAGTAATCTCACAGCCGCAAATCGCCAACCATCATGCGAATATCCTTTAGGAAGCGGAATTGAACATATCTTTGTTGGTGGTCTTTGGATCGGAGGATTTCAGAAAGACAGCCCAACGGAAAAGAACGTGAATCCTTTAGTAAGCACAGCGGCAGTTGATGCAAGTTCACTTTCATCGGGAAGAAATGCCGGATTTGAATATACAAACAGTTTCGAATCAAAAGTTGTTGAACGATCAACTTCACTTGATTCAAGATTTTACAATCCCAATGCTATTTCACATCAAGATTTTGTAATGGATTTTACAGATTCAAACACAACATATGCAAATGGTGAAGAAATTGCAGATCACACTCCCTTAGGAATTGCAGTTCACGAAGAAACTTACGCTTGGAATTTCCCTTTCGCTGATTTTTTCGTCATCATGAATTATACTATTAAAAATGTTACCAATAAATATTTAGATAGCGTTTACGTTGGGTTGTGGACCGATGCGGTAGTTCGTAACACAAAAATTAATACAACAACGAACTCAGCATTTTATTCTCATGGCGGCGATGCTTATAACGATACACTAAAAATTGCTTATGAATATGACGCAGACGGTGACGGACCATTGACCGATAGTTATGTTGGTTTTTTATTTCTTGGCTCTACTCCTACGATTGATGATCATTTTATTGTGCAGGGTGATACTCTGTTTTCAACAAATTTCAATTCTTGGACACACAATAATACAACTGACCCAAACTTTTTTGCCCCGACTAACGATCTTGATAGATACCGGAAAATGCAAGGTTATTTTGGCGGAACGAATCGATATGGAGTGGGGAAGGGAATTGAACCGGCAAGTTTAAAAATACCTTCCAATAGATCACTTTTAATAACCCATGGCTATTATAAGAACATCGCACCGGGAGATTCAATAAACGTTGTCTATGCAATTGTTTGCGCAAAGAAATTCGGAAATGATCCGGCGATTTTAGATTCATGGGAACAAAGAAAAAATTTATACTCAAACTCCGATTGGGCTTTACGCGCTTACTTTGGAAATGATAAAAACAGAAATGGTGTGATTGACAACGGAGAAGATCTTTTTGGTGATGGTCAGATTCATCGATACATATTACCTTCTCCACCGAACGTTCCGGTTGTTAAAGTTGTAACTGAAAATCAAAAAGCGACAATCTATTGGGATAAAAGAGCCGAAGCCTCCATCGATCCGATATCCGGTAAAAAGGATTTTGCAGGATATAAGATTTACAGAACCCAGGCGGGATTTGATATTTCTGATATTCAAAATACTGTCAACTCGTTAGTAGTTCTTGCGCAATATGATTCTGCCGGCTCAACGGGATTTAATACCGGGTTCACTTCAATAGAGTTATCCGAACCGAAGACATTTCCGAATGATACCACAAAATATTATTACAAATACGAAGTGCCGAATCTTTTAAATGGCTGGCAATATCTCTTTTCGGTAACTTCAATAGATAAAGGGGATCCGGAAAATAATCTCGGTCCATTAGAATCAAGTATGTTGGCGAACTTGAAAAGAATTTTACCCGGCACACCGGCTAACGATGATGAGAATACTCAAATAGGTGTATACCCGAATCCCTATTACGGTAATGCATTATGGGATGGTTCTTCGGAGAGATTAAGAAAAATATATTTTTATAACCTTCCTGCAGAATGTGAAATAACCATCTACACCCTTGCCGGTGATATTGTAAAAAGAATTGAACACGATCAGACAAGTAACGGTTCTGACCTCCGCTGGTTTGAACAATATGCTACTGACGGGAAACAACAGTTTGCAGGCGGGGAACATGCATGGGATTTGATCACCGGAAATGACCAAGCTATTGCGACAGGTCTTTATCTTTTTACAGTTAAAAACAATAAAAACGGATTTATTAAAACAGGAAAATTTTTAGTAGTTAAATAAGGAGTAACAAAATGAAAATGAAATCTCTAATGTTGGCAATAGTTTTATTTACAGGATTCAGCTTTGCTCAACAATATCCATTAGTAACTTTGCAGGATATTAATTTTATCCACGATAGTTTAAATCCTTCTACATGGCCCAACTCACCGATGGCAGGTGATACAGTAAGAGTAAGAGGACAAGTTTTGGTAAGCCCATTGGTGAATGCTCAAACAGATAGAAGAATAATATTATCTGCTGGAACACGCTGGGCAAGTTATATCCAAGCTCATGATGCCAGTGAATGGACGGGATTGATGATTTTACAAAATGATACTACTACACAAGGAACCTTATTTGATCTAGCAGATACTACTGCGACTTATGAATTCACTGGAGTTGTTACCCCTTATCCGCCCGCAACTGAATTGGTTTTAATCACCGCCCCACAACCGATTGAAATAAGTCTTATTGAACAGCATGCAAAAAAACCGGATCCAATTCCACTAACTATAGATAGTTGCTACTTACCTGATGGATCGTTTAATTATAATCTTCGGAAATACTTGGGAATGTATGTGATATTCACTTCCGATGAGCAACACCCGCTTATTACATCTGATTTAGTCACCGGCACAGGTTCTTCTGCCGGTGGATTTAATGTCAATGATCTTAATGGTCATAAAATTCAAATGTATGCTCAATCAAATTATTTTAAAACTGCCCCAACAAGAACATTGAGACTATCTTATACTCCACCTCCGGTAGGTTCACAGTTGACATACATTAGAGGTTTACTTGAAATGTACAATAACGTTTGGGAAATAGTACCACTTTATCCGGAAGATTTAGGCCCGATTTTAGTTTCACCGCCAAGTGTTTCTAATGTAAGACGAAATCTTTCGGTAGTTTCTTCAAATGATGATGTAACTGTTACAGCAACGATGAAGGGTCTCCAAGGAGCAACCGTTACCGATGCAAAACTCTTCAAGAGAGTAAATGGTGGAAATTTGGATTCCTTAGTTATGACAAAAGGAACAGGAGCAGATACATTAGTTTATACATGTGTTATTCCAAAAGTTTCTTCTGATTCAGCTTTTGTAGATTTCTATGTAAAAGCAACGGACAATAATGGTTTATCCTCGACAAGCCCAACAAACCTTGCAACAAGTCGATATTCTTATTTTATCTTGAACAAACCGCTTGCAATTCAACATGTTCGTTATAGTCCATTCGGAAGCGCATACAGCAGCTATAACGGATACCGGGTTACAATTAATGGAGTAGTTACTGCCGATACTTCAGATATTCCAGGTAATCATAGTAGTAATCCTCCAAGAGTTTATATTCAAAACGGTCAAGGTCCGTGGAGCGCAATTTTACTTGGTACAACCGGAGCGCATGGGTCTGAAGTTACCAATCTTAAAAGAGGCGATAACATAACTGTTGAAGGAGTTATTTCATTAGGCTCTTTAGGTGTAAGAATTGACAGTTTGGCTGCAATCATTGTTAATTCACAAAACAATCCTTTACCGGAACCTGAATATGTTTTAACCGAAACAATCGGTACATCGGTTCTCGGAACTGTAGCTGCTGAACAATGGTCTGGATGTCTTGTAACTTATAAAAATGTTACAGTTGATTTAGCGAATGCAGACGGAACCTATAATTATGGTGAATCATACGTGAATGATGGAGTTTTGCCACATACCAGAGTTATTTGGTCTGATGGAAATACAAGTTTTAATGTAGGCGCGGCTGCTGTAAAAGTTAATGCAGGAGATAAATTCGCTTCAATTACCGGAGTTCTTGGATTAACTCACGCATACTATAAATTAACCCCAAGAAAAGATGATGACATTACCGGGTACGTTCCTACTTCAGTTGAAGCTGAAGCAATTGGATCTCCGGCAGATTATTCCCTTAAACAGAATTTCCCGAATCCGTTTAACCCGACTACGAATATTGTTTATTCAATTCCAAAATCCGGATTTGTAACGATAAAGATTTATAATATTCTTGGACAGGAAGTAAAAGTGCTTGCAAATAGAATGATGAATCCCGGAACTTACAATGTTGCATTCGATGCAAGTTCTCTGAACTCTGGTGTCTATTTCTATAGTCTTACAGTTGATAACTTTGCGCAAGTAAAGAAAATGATGTTACTTAAATAACCTCACCCCATTCGCCTCTCCTTTGTAAGGAGAGGGGTTAGGGGAGAGGTCGTTTCTCCATTTAATAAAAAGTTAGTTCATGATAAATAAATTTACAGTTGCTTTGGTTTTAACCGGATTGGTTTTCTTTTACGCATGTAATGAAAAAATGGTTGACAATCCGGTAGGAAATAAAGCTCCACTTACAAAGGTATTTCTTAATCCCGATAGCACCGTATCTCAGCAGCAAAGCACGATCAAGCTGCACTGGAGCGGCGATGATCCGGACGGATTTGTTGTCGGTTATTATATTTCCTGGGATGGAACAAATTGGTCTTTCACTGCAAAAAATGACAGCCTATTTAATCTTCAAATCGGAGCGGTTGATACAATTTTTTCTTTCAAAGTTTCTGCCGCGGATAATTCGGGTAATGGGAAATACGATACACAAATTATACAGAACAATCTCAACTACGGACCGGAACCTTTTACCGATTTTAATGGAAATAATGTTTGGGATTCCGGTGAACAGTTTACGGATATCGGTTTAATTGATCCGAACCCGGCTTCGTTAAAGTTACCCATAAAAAATACCGCGCCAACAATGGAGTGGAATATTCTTTCGACTCATCCCGATACTTCTTTTACGGTAATGTCTTTTGGATGGAACGCTACTGATATTGATGGAGAAAAAACAATTCAACACATAAATATCGCGTTGAATGATACAACCAATTTTGTCGCCATAAACGGAAGCGTAAAATTGGTTACCATCCGAACGAAGGATTTTTCTAATCCAACTCCACTGATGGATATTTTGATCGATGGTGATCCAAATAATCTCGCGGCTAATGAAACCGACGGACAAAAGATAAAACTGCCCGGATTAGTTTATAACGCAAACAATATATTTTATGTTCAAGCAGAAGATATTTCCGGGGCAAAATCGATTTGGCTCAGTTCAGCCACGCAAAAAAATAGTAAACCGGGATGGTTTGTTAAAAAACCAAAAGGTAAATTTGTTGTAGTTGATGACTCCAAGAAAGTTGATAACGCTCCCGACTTTTATGCGAGTATGCTTAATGACAGTGTTCAGATAAAAGATAAATATGATTTTTACGATATCTTCAATCAGAAACCGCCATTCTTAAATTCTACTTTCTTAGAAACGATTAAGCTTTTCGATTGTGTTATCTGGTACAGCGATAATGACCCATCGCTTGATCTGGCAAGTTCTTCGGTACAAAAGTATACTAATCTTGGCGGGAAAATATTTTTTTCGTTGCAATTCCCGCAATCTGTTGAACTTACACAAATTCAAGGATTTCTTCCTATAGCTCCCGATAGCAGTGATTACGCAACGTTTTTACCGACCGGCGCAACTGCATGGGATACGACCCAAACCAATTATCCAAAACTCCAGGTAACTTCATCGCTGGCAAGAGCGCGTTCTTTTTATCTAAGTAACATTGGAGTTACTCCAATTTACTATTTCCCGAAAAAAGAGTTAAAAGGATTTATCGGGTTCGAGAACAGTGAAAAAAATATTTTCTTTATAGGTATGCCGCTGCATCGCATTAACGGAATTCCCGGAAGTGTGAAAAATTTATTAACTAAGGTTTTATTTGACGATTTTAAGTTAACGCCATGAAATTATTACTATCAATAATCCTACTTTCATTTTTTTCTCTTTTTGCTCAAGAGACGGGAACTATCTCAGGGAAAGTAGTTGAGAAAAAAACAAGAGAAGCGCTGTTAGGCGTAAATATTGTTCTTAAAGGAACGTATTACGGAGCCGCAACCGACTTTGACGGAAAATATATTATTAAAAATATAAATCCCGGAACTTATAACATTGAAGTTTCTCTTATCGGATATAAAGCTGTTCAGTATGGCGCCATGAAAGTTGAACGCGGAAAAAACAAACAGTTAGATATAGAGTTGGAAGAATCTGCATTAACATTAGGGCAGGAAGTAGTTATTGTTGGCGAAAGACCTATGCTTGACGCCGAAGAAACGCAAAGTAAAAGAACGATCTCGAAAGAAGATATTCAGGCTGCACGGTTAGAGAATATTTCAGAAATTGTTGTGCAACAAGCCGGCGTAGTAAAATCTGATAATGAAATTCATATCAGAGGCGGTAGATCGAACGAGAACGCATTTTTGTTGGATGGTGTTTCGGTGCAAGATCCATTAGCCGGAACTGGATTTGGTTTGCAGCTCTCTGCCAACGCAATTGAAGAAGTTGAAGTTATCACCGGCGGGTATAATGCTGAGTTCGGTCAAGCAACATCAGGTGTTGTGAATGTTCGTACAAAAGAAGGTGGAGAAAAATATCACGGTTATTTTTCTTACAAGAATGACAATTTGTTTGGTAAAACATCGATACATGTTTTTAATACAGATATTGTTGAAGCGAATGTAAGTGGACCGGAACCGTTTACTTCATCACTTCTTCCTGAAATTGGAATTAAGATCCCGGGCGAAATTAGTTTTTTCGGGAATTTTTTTATGGGCGTAACGGACGGAATAACCCAAGGATACAACAAATCTACTGCCCGGCAGGTTGTTTCATCAATATTTAACGGATCGAGATTCGCTCCACGCGCAGAAAACAGTTGGTTCTGGTTAGGCAAACTCACCTACAAAATTACGCCAACAATTAAATTGCAATACTCGTTTAACCAGTCGGTAAATATTAATCAGAATTCACAATCACTGCAATCGAACCTTGAGTATGTTGAGCCAAGTCCGGGTTATCAATATCCTTTTCAAAATATTTTCGATAACGCAAACACCTATACACATAACAATGTTTATCAAACGCTGAGTTTGACGCATACACTTAATCCAAAAACATTTTATGAATTGAAGGCGAATGCATTCTTCACTCACTTGCGTGCGGATGCAAATGGAAAGAAATGGAATGAATATCTTGAGCCGCAAGACATTACGAATTTTCCGGTGCAATATTATAATACAACACAAGATACCATCGGAGTTATTCCGGGGGACGGTTTCTGGGATATCGGAAATCCGTACACATGGCATGATCATTACGTTCAAGAATTTTCTCTTAAAGGCGATTTGACCAGCTTCTTCGATGAGAAGAACAAATTCAAAGCCGGCTTTGATTTTCAAACTCAGGAAATGCAGTTCGTCGATATTTATCAACCCTGGGTTGGTGAACTTGGGCTTAATAACGACATTTACATAGTTCATCCGACAAAGGGCGCTTTTTACGCGCAAGATAATGTTAATTTTTCCGGAATGATCTTAAACTTCGGTTTAAGAATGGATTACTGGTTCCCGGGAAAATTTGTTGACGACGCGGTTAAAAATCCGGATGTTATTACTATTCCGGACAAAATCAGGCAAAGTTATCAAGACCACACTTATAACTTTTTTGGACGCAGATTTAAAGCAAGATTAAGCCCAAGACTTGGTATTTCGCATCCGGTTTCTGATTACCAAACCTTATTTTTTTCTTACGGACATTTTAGTAAATGGCCGAATCCGCAATCTGTTTATGCAAAATTAAATCCAATCAGCGCGCAGTCATCTTTTCAGAAATTTGGCAACCCCGACCTCGATCCTGAAACTACAGTTGCTTATGAATTAGGAATTAAAACACAATTTTCGCCCGATGATATTCTTACTCTGACGGCTTACTACAAAGATATTTTTGATTATGTTAGCACAAGATCAGCAATCATAACATCTGCGCGACTTTCATCACGCTCGTTTACAACGTATGTAAATTCTGATTATGCACGCTCACGCGGCGTTGAAGTTGAGTATAAAAAAAGGATCGGAAAAACTTTCACCGGTTCGTTTAATTTCGCTTACTCAATCGTAACCGGAAAAAGCTCATCACCGGATGAGGGCATTCTTGTTCAAAGAGGTTCTTTGTCGGAATCTATTAAAGAGTATTACATGACCTGGGATCGCCCGCTAAATGCCTCGGTTTCAACAAATTTTTATATTGCAAAAGATGATGCTTTGTTCGGCTTTGGTAATGGAATATTGGACGATTATAATATTTACGTCAGAGCTCAGTTCGAATCCGGAAAACGCTTTACGCCGGCAGTTTTTACAGGAAATTATTTAACTGATGGAAGGCCTGAATACGTAACCATTACTAATGATAGAAATAATAAGATCGGTGAAAACTGGTTTTGGGTTGATCTAAACTTTGAAAAATACTTTAAAGTGAGTTCCTTAAGTTTTACATTCTTCGCTGAGGTGAACAATCTTTTTGATGCAAAGAATTCGGCGATCATTAATCCGACCACAGGAAAAGCGTATGAGCTTGGTGATTCAACTCCGACTAATTGGAATGATCCGTTGTATCCCGATTTACAAACGCCGATAAGCGCATATCCGTATAATCCGGCGAGATACCTGACACGGAGAAATGTGAAAGTCGGAATTAGTTTAAGATTTTAGAAACGAATGAAGTAAGAACAAGGATTTTCGATTTTTGAAGTAAAAATGGAGTTAATCCTTGTTCTTAAATCGAATTGAACTCAAAATAAAAATGGATGCAATAATTTTACTTTTAACATAATTAACTAACAAATGAAAAAATTTCTTCTAATTATATTATTACTTTCAGCTACTCATAAAGAAACAAGCGCTCAGCTTTTCCCGGTACTTGGCGGACAACGGGCGGGAATTTCTACCGCACAGTTTCTAAAAATCGGTGTTGGTGGAAGAGCCGAAGCGATGGGTGAATCATTTATTGCGGTGGCTAATGATGCTTCAGCATTATATTGGAATCCAGCCGGGCTGGTTCAATTTTCGGATAATCAAGTTATATTTTCACACAACAAATGGGTTGTAGATATTAATCATGAATTTCTGGGAGCTGTTTATCATTTAGATGAATCCAACGCTTTCGGTCTATCGTTTACCGCATTATCTATGCAGGACATGCCGGTTACAACAGAATTCCAACCATTAGGTACCGGTGAATATTTTGGTTTTGGAGATATTGCCTTAGGCTTTACTTATTCTAGGAAGATGACTACTCAGTTTAGTTTCGGTGGAACCATTAAATACATTGAAGAAACTTTGGACAAACTGAAAATGCGCGGAGTGATGATCGATCTTGGAACATATTATTGGACAGGTCTTGGAAGTTCACGCTTTGCCGTTGCTGTTACAAACTTTGGAAACAATCTTGCCCCGGATGGAGATGTAGTGTTGATTGGAAAGAGAACGAAATCCGAATGGCAGGCATTTTCACCGCCAACAATGTTCAGAATCGGATTTGCATTTGAACCCTATGAAACTGATATGAATAAATTAACTACTTCAATCCAGTTAAATCACCCAAACGACAACAGCGAAAATGTTGCGCTCGGCGCTGAATATACTTTCAGTGAACCTACTCTCAATTCATCATTTTTCTTACGGGGCGGTTATAAGTTTAATGTTGAAGAACAGAATTATTCTTTTGGAGCCGGAGTATTTGTTCCGGTAAGTTTTGCAAAAATTACTCTCGATTATGCTTATTCTAATTTTGTAAGATTAGGAACAGCCCATCGATTCTCAATTATTTTAGGTTTGTAAAAGAAGATGAAAAAATATTTTATATATCTTATTCTCGTAATTCCATTTTTCTTCGGATGTGGAGATAAATTAGATCTCTCTCAGTTCAGTAGTAATTCCCAAAATGTGAACACTGGTGGCGACACGGTTTATGTTCAGCTTTCTCCTTCCTGGGAAGGTTTCAATAATCCTCATGCACTTATTATCGGGATGGAACCTTTCATTTATGTTTGTGATACCGACAATAATAGAATTGTTATGCTGAATACTGCCGGTGTAGTTCTTGGAACAAAAGTAATTCCACATCCTATCGCTATCGCACAGGATTATCGGTTGAATCTTATTGTTTGCTCGGAATTTGATACGCTCGGTACTACATTCAGTGCAGTATATAAAATTGATTTGTTTGCCGTACAACATAATATAGAAAACGCTCCGATCACAAGAATACTACCACGCGCGGCTGATTTCAATTATCCGCTAAGAAAATACACTGCTGTTGCGGCATTTTATGATAATTCATATTTCGTTGCCAGAAATGGACCGAATAATACAAGTGTCTATGACCCTGATAATTCAATATTAAAATTCCAGCCGAAAAAATATTTTAACGCAGGAGAAGGGGATTCACTTATCGGAAGAGTCCCGAATTTGGATCCACTCAGTTCCGGTTTAATTTCGGCAAATGGGATTAATTGTATGACACCGTTCAAAAAGAAAAATGTTGATTTCATTGCCACTTTTTCCGGTGAGACAAGTTTTAAATCCCAATGGTTCCATTTCTTTGTATCGGCAGTTGAAGAAAAATATGTAAGTCAATTTTCTCCTTACGATGGAACACCTTTCGCCCAGCCAAATAAATTTGGGCAGCCAACCGGATGTTGTTTAGACCAATATGGAAATATTTTTGTCGCGGATGGGAGTCCCGCAAGAGACAGCATTTACAAGTTTAATCAGTATGGCGAAGAGATGCACTCTTTCGGCGGACCGAATGTTTTTACGAGACCCGCCGCCGTCGCGTTTTTAGATAAAACGCTTTATGTTCTTGATGCCGGAAGCAATAAAGTCCTACGGTTTATCCTTTCGACCGACATTCGATAATACCTTTCTGGTTACGCCAGAACCAAAAAAGGAATAATGAATATCGAACAAGGAATGCTGAAATTAGAACTGCAAGAACTTCATCATTCAGTGTTCATTATTTATTGTTCGATATTCAAAATGTTCTACCAAAAAAATATCAGAATTTGAAATTATATTCTACCAAAGGAAAATCATGAAACAAAAAAAGAACGATCTGATGCTTGCCATTAGTAAAAATTTTTCAAGCATATTTTTCTTATTAATATTGTTATTAAGTCCTCTTATTTACGGTCAAGCTTCAAATCACGTTGTAATAAGTGAAGTAGCTCCAATGGGCGGCGCCTCGAGTTCGTTTACCGGTGGTGAGTTTATCGAATTATACAATCCATTATCTACGGATATTTTGTTTGGTGCAAATATCAAGATCGCGTCCGGTTCCACAACTGCTACTGCGAACGCAGCCGAATGGCAAATTTCTCTTGCGGGAAAAACAATAAGAGCTTACGGTTATCTTTTAATAGCAGAAAGTGATGCAGTAGTTGCCCCTGATATTACTTTCCCTGCAAGCAAAAATTTAGCGAATTCGGGAATACGTTCCGGAGTTGCTTTGTTGGATGGTACAACAATTATTGATGCGTTTGCCTGGGATGCAAGTACTACTATTCCTGCGGAAGGAACAAAATTTACACCAAGCAGTACAACTTCAGATAAAAAATCATTTGCACGTAAAAGCGGTCCAGACGCAACTGCTAATGATAATCTTGGTAATGCCTGGGACTCAAATAACAATGCTTCTGATTTTTTTGGATGCACTTCCGTAACTGCAAATCCCCAAAATGCTTCCAATCCGATCGAAGTAAATCCATACGGTGTAGTTGCTGCAAACGGTGTAGGTTCAGCTAGACTTAATTCAACTCCGTGGCAATTTAATACTCCAACGCAATTAGTATTCGTTCTTGCAGCCGCCGGTGATACGGTAAAAGGATTCAAACTTACAAAACCGACTGCTTTTTCCTGGAATATCGGTTCAATGACCGTTATGCCAAATACAATTTCACTTACAGAGAGTGGCGATACCTTAGTATTCGATAATTTTATTCTTCGCGGTACTGATAGTATTGTTGTAACTATACAAAATGTCACTTCAGTTGATACCACCGACGAATTTTCTTTTAATGTTCGTTCTGCAAAGGATAGCATAACATTTTCACCACTTCAGGCACAGCCTAAAACATTGGTATATGGAACTCCACGATCAATGAGTACTGTGAAAACTAAGAATGGAAGTGGTCTACTTGATTATACGGGTAAGTGGGTTGTTGTAAAAGGTATTGTTACCGTTGCTAATGAGTTTGGAGGACCATCTTATCTGCAAGATGAAACAGCAGCTATTGGGGTTTATGATTCCTCTGTCTCTAATAATGTGCTTCGCGGCGATGAGATTGTATTATTAGGGAAAGTAAGCCCTTATTACGAAATGTTTGAATTGAATCCATGTTCGGTTCTTCAAAAAGTTAGTGAAGGAAATAGTTTTGATACGCTTTCCGTTACCATTGCACAAGTAAAAGGTCAGGTGCAAAAAGGAGTTGAACCGTATGAATGCCGGTTAATTAAACTAACCGGAATCACCAAAGTTGTTACAACCACCGGTTCGGGCGTAACAACGTGGACAACCACCGGAAGCGGAACAAATTATAAACTTATTTCCGGTTTAGATTCACTGGAAATTCGTGTTACAACAAAATCAAATCTTGCAAACACATCCGTCCCTTCAGGAACATTTGATGTTGTAGGCGCTTTAGGACAGTTCAATACATTTTATCAAATACTCCCTCGTTCTATTGATGATATTATCGTTGTTGGCGCAGGTCCGCATATTATCAGTGGAATTCCATACGAATCAAATATTAAATCAGACAGGCTTACCTTTACCTGGCAAACCGATACTCCCGGCACTTCAATTGTTAATTATGGAACAACAACTGCTTACGGCAGCACCATTACCGATACAAATAAAACATTGCAACATGCTGTAACGGTAACCGAATTAAATCATGCTTCACTTTATCATATCCAGATAGGTACTGCTAATAATGCCGGAACTACATACACACAGGATTATCTTATCTCAACAGCATCCCAATCTTCGTCCGGTGTAATAAATGTATATTTTAATCAGAATGTGAATACTACTTTGATCAGTGGTGAACAAGCTCAAGTCGTTAATATTTCTCAAAAATTAATTTCGAGAATTAATGCTGCAACATTTTCTATTGATCTTGCATTGTACAGTTTAAGCGGAACCGTTGGTGCGAATATTGCCAATGCACTTATTGCCGCAAAAGGTCGTGGAGTGAAAGTGCGTGTGATTGGTGAAAAAGATAATCAAACAACTGCTCCCTGGTCGACATTAAAAAATAATGGTATAACCGTAATTGATGATGGATACGATGCTCTTAATGCCGGTGCAGGATTGATGCATAATAAATTTACCGTGATAGATAACAGAGATGCAACAAGTGATATCGATGATTGGGTTTTGATGGGTTCATGGAATGCAACTGATCCCGGAAATGATAATGATGCACAAAATGTTGTTGAGATTCAAGATAAAGCATTAGCGAACGCTTATACCACAGAGTTCAACGAAATGTGGGGAAGTGATACTGATACTCCGAACGCTGCAACTTGCAGATTTGGTGCACGAAAACTTAACAACACACCGCATTCGTTTAATGTAAATGGTACCCGGATGGAATTATATTTTAGTCCGTCAGATGGCACCAATAGTCAGATCGTAAAAACACTGAACAGAGCCAATGAATCGATCAACTTTGCAATGCTATCATTTACACAAAACGACATTGGCAAAGCATTGATAACAAAGTACAGTTCGGGTATAAAAGTTAGAGGAGTTATCGATAATAGAACGGATACCGGCGAGGAATATGATACTTTGTTGGCAAGTGGTGTTGATGTTCATTTGAAAGCAAATCTTAATGGTTTACTCCATCACAAGTATGCAATTATTGATATTAATGGAGCAGATTCAACAAAATATATTATCACCGGATCGCATAATTGGAGCAGTTCTGCAGAAACGAAGAACAATGAAAATACTTTGATAATTCGCAGTCCCCGTCTTGCAAATTTATATGTACAGGAATTTGCTAAACGGTACACAGATGCTGGTGGTACCGATCCCATCATTATTACAGATATTGAAAATGATAATAACATTCCTACTGAGTACGCATTAGCACAAAATTATCCTAATCCGTTTAATCCTTCAACAACTATCCAATATTCTTTGAAGGAAAGCGGTAAAGTTGATTTAGATGTGTACAACATGCTTGGGCAAAAAGTTCTAACACTTGTAAATGAATTCCAGAATACCGGAAATCATCAAGTTAAGTTTGATGCATCTCGGTTAGCTTCAGGTGTTTACATTTATCGTATAAAAGCTAATAACTTTTCTGCATCGAAGAAGTTACTTCTGCTGAAATAAAATTAGATAATTATAAAGATGAAATGGAAATATTTTTTAGGATGGCTTCCCCTTGTTATAATTGCATTTGCTAACGGCACATTTAGGCAATTAGGATTTCAAAAAGCGTTAGGCGATTTACATGCACATCAACTCTCTACTGCAATTGGTATAACGCTCTTTGGATTTTATATTTTTTGGATCATCCGTCAATGGAAGTTAGAATCGCAAGGAGAAGCTATTCGAATCGGTTTGTTGTGGATGTTTTTAACCATCACATTTGAATTTGCACTTGGTCGATTAGTGCTTGGTCGCGATTGGTCAGTGCTTCTAAATGATTACAATTTGCTGGAAGGTAGAGTCTGGGTATTAGTTCTTCTTTGGGTGGCGATTGCGCCGGTATTATTTTACAAAATAACAAGTAAGAAGAATTCAATTAACGGAAATCATTGAGATAGACGCACCTTGCTTTTGATAATTGGATATACTTACTGCTATGATTAATTTGCAGTACTCAAAATAGTGGAGTATAAAAAATATGTTAATTGTTCATAGGTGGTGACTAAATGAAAAAAATAAAATTAATTTCTTTGTTTTTGATCCTTGCGATTGGTTCGATTAGTTTTGGACAAAATAATTATTATCCGGTTCTTAAAAATGGGCTTTGGGGATTCATGGATTATTCCGGAAATCTGGTTATCCAACCTCTTTCATTGCAAACGGCAAATTTTTCCGATGGCTTCGCATATATCAAAAAAGGTAAGATTGTACATGACTTAACGGAATCGAGAGTATTTTTTCTGCAGAAAGGGTTCATCAATACAAATGGAAAATTCCGGGGTATTTCAGACTCAATATTGAGATACGATGATGCAGGTCCTTTTTGTGATGGGAGAGCGCGAGTAAGATTACCCGGAAGAGGAATATTCAGCAATACAAAATGGGGTTTTATCGACACAAATATGCAACAAGTGGTTAAACCTCAATTCACCGAGGTTGGAAATTTTTCTGAAGGACTTGCCTGGGTTGAAGAAAAAATAACATTTCTTTTTATAGTCATTTCAGATACATATGGATATATTGATAGAAATGGAAAAATGGTAATCGAAAGCAAATTTCAGAGTGCGGGCAACTTTTTTGATGGACTCGCAAATATTACGTTAAATGGGAAGAAGGGCTTTATCAATAAAAAAGGAGAAATAGTTATTAATCCCCGGTTTGAAACTGTCGGTTTTTTTTCGCATTCTCTTGCTCCTGTAAGACTTAACGATAAATGGGGATTCGTTAATTCAAAAGATTCTATTGCTATACCGATTATTTTCGATCAAGCGCTTTCTTTTTCAGAAGGTTTAGCCTTAGTAAAACAAGGGAATAAATGGGGATTCATAGACACCACCGGCAAGATGATAATTTCTCCACGATTTATTGATGTTGCGAATTTTGCTGAAGGATTAGCTCCGGCTTTCGACAATGATCGTTGGGGATACATTGATGCCACGGGAACATTCGTCATTCCACCAAAATATGATTACGCATTCGGATTTCATAACGATAGAGCTATGGTTAAAGTAGATGATAAGTTTGGATACATAAATCGTAAAGACGAATTTGTTTGGGAACCTACGAATTAACTTTGAATTATTTTTTATCTATTATTAAACAGTCATATTTTAAAAGGTTTTATCATTGTCTGTTGATGCTTGGATATCGACTTTTTTAAGAAGACTAAGATCATCTGTTGAAGGATTTTCCATTCGGTTAAGTCTTTTGCTTTGCTGGACTTTTATTTTTTCAAATAAGTTACGGGCATCGCGGGCGTTGCCAAAATTTTCATCTGCAGTATAAATCCAGTTTTCAAATTGTTGCGTTAACAATGATTCTCCACCTGGTTCTAAAATATATTTTTCCGATTCCATAAATCCAATTATTATTTTTAGCAATTCGTCGGCCGAGTAATTTTCAAAGAAAAAATAATTTGTAAACCTTGATCTCAACCCTGGGTTCGAATCAATAAACTGTTTCATCTTATCTGTATAACCGGCAATAATAACGCAAAGATGACTTCTGTCATCCTCCATTCGTTTTAACAATGTTTCAATCGCTTCCTTGCCAAAATCGCTCCCGGTCTTATTGTCACTCAAAGAATAAGCTTCATCAAGAAACAAAACACCATTAAAAGCATCATCAATTACTTTATTAGTTTTAATTGCCGTCTGTCCGATGTACTCTGCAACAAGATCGGCACGGGAAACTTCTTTCACTTCGCCTTTTGGTAACAACCGGAGTGTTTTAAATATTTTTCCAAGCAATCTGGCTACTGTGGTTTTGCCTGTGCCCGGAGGTCCGTAGAAGACACTATGCAAAGAAATTGGTTTAGAGGGAAGTCCCTTTAGTTTTCTCATCTGTTCAACTTTAATAAAATCAGTAAGATTCGAAACTTCCTTCTTTATTTCGGTCAATCCGACAAGGTTGTTTAGTTCTTGTAAAACATCTTCCAGCGTTATTTCATGCTCTTCTTCATAATTGTCTTTTACGGCAAGTTGAACATCTTCTTTGTTGACTGTTCGCAATTGTTCGTCGCTTATATCAGTAACTTGTGCGAGACGGGAAGATTGAATTTTAATTATATCTTCTAATAAATTTCTAATGTCACGGGCGTTACCAAAATATTTATCTTTTGACCTCATAAGAAATTGAAAATACTTCATCGAAAATTCATCGGCATCCGAAGAAAGTTGATGCTCGGCTTTAATAAATAGCCGTCTGTAAATATCCATCAATTCTTCAGCGTTGTAATCATTAAAATGAAGATAGGTGTTAAATCTAGATTTTAATCCCGGATTACTCTGAATAAAATTCTTCATTTCATCTGTATAACCGGCAATAATAACAACAAATCTGTCACGATTATCTTCCATACGTTTGAGGAGAGTTTCAATTGCTTCCTGTCCGAAATCAGTATC
>JAUYAB010000058.1 GCA_030693705.1 Ignavibacteria bacterium
CTTCTTCAAGTTTTTGTTTCTCTAAAGCTTCCTGGAAAAGTCTTTTGTTCTCAAGTGATATAATCGCAAGTGTACCGACGGAATTAATAAATTCGATATCCGTTTCCGAGTATTGGATGTTGTTTATCCGTTTTCCAAGAAGAAGAAGTCCGCGCGTCTCCCCTTGTAGTTGCATCGGGATCATCAATTCAAAATTATATTTTGAAAGATTTGGGAAATCTTTTTCGATTCCTTCTTTATCATGTACATTTTCAATTGATGGAATATTCACGTGCGTCATAACATCCAATAACGGCGCCCTTGGAACTGTTGACTCCAATATTTTAAGTTTATTCTCATCAATAATTAAAACAGCATAGGTCGAAAGTAGAAAATGCCCGAGGAGTGAATAGACCAAAAGTTTGCTTATTCGGCTTTCATCATTTAGAACTCCAAACTCTTTTCCAAGTTCAAACAATGAACTGAGACGATTGACGCGGGAGTCGAGCATTCTATTCACATCTTTAAGCTCGTTTATAAACATCGCATTCTCAATAGCGGTTGAAGCAATATTTAAAATGGTTACAAGAAATTCCTTCTCTTCCGGCGAGTATTCTTTGTGATTAATTTTTTCACCAAGACAAAGAATTCCCAGACATTTTCTTGATGAACAAATTTTTTCTGAATAAACCAATTTGGTTTGATTAAGATAATTTTGCAGTCCTTCACTTGATTCTATTTCATCAACATGAGGTAACTCGGGGAAAGAGGAGATTTGTTCTTTACTTAATCCTTTTGATGAAAGGATTTTCATTTTATTTTCAATGGAAAGAATGATGCAACCCTTGGTGGTAATGAATTTACCAAGACAGGTTAAAAGCAGATTGTTAAGCGTGAACTGTAAATCAAGGCTTGAGTTTACAACTCTACTAAATTCAACTAAAGCGGTTAAGTTTCTTTTAAGCTTAGTGAATTCAAGATTTTCCATCAGAAAGTTATGCGATTTTTTTTGTCAAAATTAATTGATTCCCATTTCCCTCAAGGTTATGGTATTCAACATTATCCATCAAGTGACGCATTAAATGCAAGCCCAAACCGCCTACTCGCCGTTGTTTTAAGTATGTCGGCATGTCGGGATCGGCAATTTGATTCGGGTCAAAACTTTTTCCATGATCAATAAGAAGCACCTTAAATTCTTTTTTAGAGATTAAAACACGAATGGTAAATTCCGTAGATTCATCATAGTTGTAAGCATGTTTGATAATATTAGTACAAGCTTCATCAACAGCAAGAACGATTTTATCGGTGATACTTTTATCAATACCCGATTGCATGGCTTTTTCCTCTACAAATTCTCGTATTGTACCGAGGTTCTCCGTAGAACTTTTCACCTTCATTTCAAAAATATTTTTTGCGTTCTTATTCACGATTGTTTCAATGAATTAATTTTTAAACTTATTTACAGCTTCTGTTTCAGTCGGAAAAATTTCATACAGAAGAGGAAAACCAAGGAGATCGAAAATGTTATAAACGCTCGGCTGCATCCCGGCAAGTTTTATATCACCGGAATTTGTCCGCATCGTTTCAATAAAAGCCATGAAGACTCCAAGCCCGGCGCTGCTAATGTATTTCAGTTGTTCGAAGTTTACCACAACTTTATATTTGTTTTTGGTAATTAAGTCGGAAATGGCGTGCTCAAGATGCTGTGCAGTGTGCGCATCAAGATAGCCGTTAAGTTCAATGATGTTGACTTCACCGTTTTCGCGGTGCTTTGTTGAAAACTCAGCCATGCTGTTTCTCCAAATTATTTTTCCATTTAAAAAGTAGTAATGTTATATCGTCATGCTGCGGAGATCCCTGCGAAAAGAGCGAAACCTGGGTCATGATCTTTTTAGCAATTGTATCAACAGATTCGTTTTGAAATTCTGTTACAATTTTTTTAAGGGCAGGAAGACCGAAATCATCCAGGTTGCCGTCCTTAGCTTCAGTAACTCCGTCAGTATACAAAACAAAAATATCATTTTCTTTTAATTGAAGAGAATATTCTTCTAAATAAAATTCAAATTTCCCGGAATAAGTTAATCCTAAACCAACGCCGCCGGGGAGAATCTCCCGGACTTCGTTATCCCGAACAAATAAAATTGACGAATGTCCGGCGCGTGATAAAAAGAGTTTTTCTGATTTAAAGTCAAACACACCGAACACTGCAGTAATAAAATTTTTCTTCTGAAGCGTTCTTTCAATTATCTCGTTTGTTTTCACCAAGATATCTTTCGGGTTATCAAAAGTCATCACCAAAGATTCAATAATTCCACGCAGTTCAGCCATAATAAATGCGGCTGAGATCCCCTTTCCCGAAACATCAGCAATAATAAACCCGAACTTATCAGCGGAAAGTTTAAAGAAATCGTAATAGTCTCCGCCAACTTCAAAAGCCGGAACAAAAACAGAAGAGATGTCTAAATGTTCAACTTCCGGAATTGACTGAGGCAGCAACTTACCCTGCATTTCGCGGGCAACATCAAGTTCCCGTTCTAATCTTTCCTTTTCAATTGAGGATTTAAGCAGTTTGGCGTTTTCCGTAGCGATGGAAGCGTAATCAGAAAAAGTTTCGAGAGCGCTTCTATCTTCATCATCGAACGGAACCTCTGCTTTTTTAGCGACAAATAAATATCCGTTAACGTTGTTATGTGATTTTAGCGGAGCAGAAGCTGCATAACAAAATTGTTCATTCTTGGTTTCATGCTCATTACAAACTGCTACGCTTGCAAAGGTAATTTCTTTATCGTTGTTTTTATTTCTCTGAGAAAAAAGTACAGATTGAATTTTATCCGCTGTAACAAAACCAATATTTTTAGGCGCCACCGGAGTTTTTGTTTCGTCATCGGTTAAAATGATCCAGGCGGCATCTGCATTACACACTTTAATTGCAAGGTCGGTAATTGTATCGCCTAATTCTTTAAAATCTAAAACTTGATTAATCAATCGACTTAAAATTTGTAACGATGTTACTTCGGTTGCTTTCCTGTCGAATGCTTCTGCAGTCGGTAAATGGAACAGCGTAGTTACAAAAAGAAAACTGAAATAGATTACTCCGTAAATATTTAGCAGCAGGTTAAAATAATTTAACGATGGAGAAAAATTGTTCAGCACTTTTGAAATTCCGTTATCTGAATGGATCAATGAAATCGAAATTCCAAAAAGAACGATTAACCCAAACGAAAAAAGGAGGAGCTGCTTTTTCTCCTTCTTTGATAAAAAAGCGATCCATGAGATTTTCAACGAATTTATCGCCATCAATATAATTGCATTCGCGGTGAATGCCATTTTAATAAAATCCCAGCCGGCATATTTATCAAGAAGAGTGGCAAACGATGAGAGCACAAGAAAGACCAAAAACGCTGTAAAATAAGTTTTAACATTTTTTCTTTGTTTAAGAAAAAAGAGAAGCCGGAATACCAGAAACAAATAAGACAGAAGAATAATTATTAACAGATCAAAACTAAATGTAATGAGGGAAACAAAAATAGCATTCGAGGAAAGCAACTCGATCTGCTCCGCTCCGATTAATGAATGAAAACCTTCTAAAAAATTGTATAATAGGATGCTAACGAGCGTTAAGAAAAGCAAACTTTTTACCAGTGTTATGGCTGAAAAGTGTTTTTTAGAAAGGACCTGAGTTAAATTTAAAAGCGAAAAATAGAAGACTCCAAGGACAATCATTTCATTGATAAAGGAAATGAGAAGACCCCCGGTGGAGAAAAGCATTCTAAAAAAAAACAAGCCTATGGCCGCTATCAAGAATAGCTGAACTTTAGGTTGTTTTATTTTGCTTGTAATTTCCATTTCTGTCTGATGATTATGAATTAAGTAACTTTACAATTTTCTGTTCCAAATTATTAACTTTTGGCGGCAAAAAAAAGAGAGATGTATAAGCGGTAATTAGGTGGGATTGGGTGTAATTAGGCAAAATGAAAGGAAGCGTCTTTCAACGCTTCTTTTCTGATAATATGTGCTAAAATATGGTTTCTAGATTTCTATCGGTTCCTTTTTTTTAGCTTCCTTTTTTAACTCTTTTTGGAGTTCCTTCTTCATTTTTTCCATATCAAGTTTAAATTTTTCCATCTCTTTTTTAAAAACTTCCATATCCTGGTTCATTCTGTCGTTGAACTTGAAAGTCTTCGAGGAATCCTGGAAAAAGAATCGGAAGAAATTTGCTAAAGAATCAGGATTCGGCATAACAAAATTTTCATCACCAACTTTAAACTCAAACTTCTGAACATTTTTCCGTTTCTTTTTGTCAGTGGAAACCGAAGCGCCTCCACTTTCATTTGTTTCAACTCGAATGTCGAATTGAAAATTTCTAAGTTGATCGAAAGCCACATCCAGTGCGGAGTTTATCGACTCAAAATCCGGTAAACTTTCCATTGCTATTTCTTGCGGGATTTGAATCCGGCAAATATTGGAATCAATAAGAACTTTCATTTTTTGAGAAGAAGTAAATTCATCCGGGAAAACTTTGACATCGATTTTAAATCTTTTTAGTTTGTTTAATTCGTCGGAATGATTACTCATTTCTTTTTTAAATCTCTTGATCTCATTTTTCAACTCTTCTTTATTAACGTGAAGTTTTTGTGTGAAAATGGTATCGGGACAAAAAACGAAATACGTATCATCTTCATGACTACCCTGAGCTGCAACTCTACTAACCGGTGAAACATTGTTTGCTGCAAATGCAACCGGCATAATTCTGTCGGATACTTCTTTGTTCACACTCGCTACATACGCAAGTAAATCGGAGCGAATAGCATTGTGCGAATTCCAGATTTCAGGACTAACCGCCACCGTGTTTTTTTCGTTCACAAGAATATGAGAAGAAATTTCATCAGAGTGGCTTAGGAGAATTGAATCAACCGTATATTTTTGCTCTTTGTTAAATTTGAAAGATTTTACAAACGCCGAGAGATTAAAAACATTCGCATTGTTCCCCGCAAATTTAACTTCCACAAATTGATTTCCGTTTGAATCACGATCTAATTGCAACATCTGCCGGTCTTCTTTGTTCAGCGGAAGATTATTATTAAAAGCGAAATTGAAAATATCTTCGCTGTTCAAATCAGCAACATAAATGAACGGCTTTAAGTTCTGCGTATAAAAATCAACGAGATTTGATTTTTGTTTTGATAAGAAAGACGGGAAAAAGTTTGGATAAAATTTAAGAACGCCCATCAACGAAATTGAAATAATTCCAAAGGCAATTACAGGTTTCTTCAAAAAAGAAAATATTTTATGCGAACTTTTTTCAGACTTGATTTTTTCAATAAGCCGGGCGGCAAAATATTCATCTTCCGGTAAACGTTTAAGAGACGATACATACTCTTTAGTTTTTCTTCCGGCTTCAACATCAGATTGCAAAACCGGGGAAGAAATTATTTTGTCTTCAAGAATATCTTTTTCATGCTTCGGTAGTTCATCATCAAGGTAAGCTGAAAGTTGTTCTTTGATATTTTGGTTGTACCATTTCATCATAGTAACTCCTTCTTCCAGGGTTCAAGATTTTTTTTCAAAGCTTCTCTTGCCCTAAAAATGCGTGACTTTATCGTTCCAACTTCAACTCCAATCGATTCAGCTATTTCCTGGTAGCTCAGTCCTTCAAAATCTTTTAAGATAAGAGGCGTACGTAATTTTATCGGCAGTTGAGCGACAGCTTTGCGAACAATTTCTTGGATTTCTGTTTCATCATGTAAGTTGGATGAAGAATAAGAGAGCTCTTCTTCCGAAGCGGAAAAAGGAGACAAAATACTTCTGATCTTTACTTTGCGTAGGTGATCCCGGCATTTGTTAATGGTTATGCGATAAAGCCATGTAGTGAATTGGGATTCGAATCTAAACCGATCGAGTTTTTTAAAGACCGAAATAAAAACTTCCTGAGAAATATCATCGATCATATCTGCATTGTTAAGCGTAACAAAAATCAGGTTGCGGACTTTTTCCTTATGACGGTTTACTAATACTTTAAAAACAGATTCATCTCCGTCGATAAACCGTTTGATGAGCGAAAAGTCATCATTCAGGGTCAATATTGTTTGTGGTATCACTGGTTCGTCTCTTTTTTCTTTTTCCATAACTTTTGACGGTTTGTTGAGAAATTTGTTCCATTTAAGTCGAGCTAAAATTAATCTTACCGCTTAAAATTAATGAAATATATTTGAAGAGCGGAAGATAAATCTGAGAAATGGCAATTAATCGCATAAATCTCCAAAAAAAGAATATTTAATCTTAAATTAACTTGGAAAAGAAACTCCGGCTAATTAAATTTTAGGTGAAAAAATAAAGGAGAAATCAATGAAATTAAAAGTTGTTGAAAAATATGAAGCGGTCATTATCGAATTATCCGGAAGCGCCTTAGGCGGTAATGAAGCAACCGAATTTAGCGCCACCCTGCGCAAACTTTTGGGTGAAGGTAAAAAGAACATTGTAGTTGATTTAGGTGAAGTGACTTTTATGAATAGCTCCGGATTAGGTATGTTGATCAGCGGATTAACTACCGTTAAAAAAGAGAATGCTTCATTTAAACTTGCTCGTGTTACTGAAAAGATTGAAAGCTTGCTTGTAATTACCAAGCTTACAACAATCTTTGAATATTACGATACCGTGGAAAACGCTATCAAATCTTTCTCTAAATAATTAATTTTTAATTTTTTTTCGCGAACTCCGGGTATCAGTTTATTCGGAGTTTTATTTTGTGTAATAGTAAAGGAACTAATATGGCTGTATCCGTACTTGTCGGAAGTCAATGGGGTGATGAGGGAAAAGGTAAAATTGTCGATCTCCTCTCAAACTCATATGAAATTGTTGTAAGATATCAAGGTGGCGCCAACGCCGGTCACACGGTTGAAATTGACGATAAAAAATATATTCTGCATCTTATTCCCTCTGGAATTCTTAGAGAGAATGTAATTTGTGTAATTGGTAACGGTGTCGTTATTGATCCTGTGGCTTTGTTGGATGAAATCTCTTTTTTAGAAAAGCAAAATATCTCCGTTAAGGGAAGATTGTTTATCAGCCAAAATGCTCACCTCATTATGCCTTATCATAAATTGTTGGACTCGATAAGTGAGAGCGGTAAAAATAAAATTGGCACTACTGGAAGAGGAATCGGTCCTTGTTACATTGATAAATACGCCCGCAAAGGAATCAAAATAAATGATCTACTTCACCCGGAAGTTCTTGAAAGAAAAATCCGCGAAAATATTGCCGAGAAAAATCTTCTTTTAAAAAACATTTATCACCATGAAGAGTTAGATGTTGATGAGATCATTAAATCTTACTTAGAATTTGATGAGAAAATTGATCAGTATATTAGAGATGTTCCTTCGTTTTTAAATCAGGCGATAAAAGAGGGGAAATCAATTTTGCTTGAAGGAGCTCAAGGAGCGTTGCTCGATGTCGATTTCGGAACTTATCCCTTTGTTACATCATCTCATCCTACCTCCGGTGGAGCTTGTACCGGAACGGGAATACCGCCAAATAAAATTACGGATGTAATTGGAATTGTTAAAGCTTACACTACAAGAGTTGGAGAAGGACCATTCCCGACTGAATTGTTGGATGAGACCGGAGAGAAACTTCGACAAGTTGGAAGCGAATTTGGAGCAACCACCGGCAGACCCCGGCGCTGCGGTTGGTACGATGCTTTTCTGGTTCGCTATTCTGCAATGATCAACGGAATAAATTCGGTTGCTCTAACAAAATTGGATGTACTAAGTAAATTTGAAGAAATTAAAATTTGTACCGGTTATGAGTATAACGGCAAGTTATTAAAATCTTTCCCGACTGATTTTGAACGACTTGATACATCAAAACCAATTTACAAAACAGTTCCAGGTTGGAATGTTGATATTTCCACTTATTCGTCTTATGCAGAATTACCACAGGCGACAAAGGATTATCTGAAAATTATTTCGGAAGAATCGGAAATAGAAATTAATATTATTTCTGTTGGACCTAAACGAGCGCAAACATTTTTTGTTTCATAACTCAATTTTTTTTACGGTATTTAAATTATGAAGATGTCCGGTGGACCTGCTTCTGTTAACATTAAAATAATTTTGTTGTTACTTGCTTTCAGCATTGGCGGCGGCACACTTTTTTTTACAAGTAATCTTGTCGAAAAACTTCAGGGAAAAGAACGGCAAATTGTTCAGTTGTACGCCAAAGGGTTGGAATATGTCGCGAACACATCCGACGTAAATGCAGATATTACTTTTCTTTTTGAAAACATTATCAGACCGATTGACTTTCCTCTTATTCTAACCGATCAGAACGATAATATTAATTTAAAAAGTAAATCGGATATTCGGAACATCAGATTTGATCCCTCTCTTCCCGAAAAAAAATTGACTTCATTTTTCCGCAATAAATTAAACGAGATGGATGAAGCGAACAAACCCATCAACGTTACTTACGTGTCGGGGCATGATACGATCATATTAACAAGAATCCACTATGGTAACTCGGAATTAATTAACCAGCTAAAATATTATCCGTATTTGCAGATCATGATCGTCGGTCTCTTTATTATTATTGGATATATCGGCTTTAGCCAAATTAAAAAAAATGAACAAAGTAATATCTGGGTGGGAATGGCTAAGGAAACTGCACATCAGTTTGGAACACCAATATCAAGCTTGATGGGATGGATTGAAATACTTAAACTCCATTATAATGATCCCGACAAAGTATTGGACACCGCCGAGGAGATTGAAAACGATGTTGAAAAACTGAATAAAATAACCAATCGATTTTCTAAAATTGGGTCTAAGCCTGAACTTAAAAAAGGAAATGTTACCGAACTGCTCTCGAGTGTTGTAGAATATTATAAAAGAAGAATTCCTCAAACCGGAAAGAAAGTTTCGATCGAACTTTTGGATGAAACAAAGATTGAAGCCAACCTTCACGCGGAATTATTCGAATGGGTCATTGAGAATTTAATCAAGAATGCTTTGGATTCGATCCCACACGAGAACGGGAAAATTACTCTCTCCGTTAAAAAGATTAAACACAAAGTTGAAATAGAAGTTGCTGATAACGGTAAAGGAATTGATTCCAAACGAAGAAAAGATATTTTCAGACCGGGCTACAGCACGAAGAGGCGTGGCTGGGGCTTGGGATTGAGTCTCTCCAAAAGAATAATTGAAGAATATCATAAGGGAAAGATCTTTGTTAAGAGCAGTACGATCAACGAAGGAACAATATTTAAAATTATTATTAACGCTTAACACAAGAAATTCTTCGTTTTGATAATTTTTTCTCTTTGAGTGTAATCGAACATGCAATAATTTCTTTTCTCTTTATTTTCAACCATTTTTTCGTGGCACAGGAATTGTTTTATTTAAGATGCGATGAAATAAGTAGTTATTTCATCATAGCACCCTCCTTATAGAAACACAAAAACTGCCAAGGTCTAGCCCTCTTCCTTGGCAGTTTTACTTTTAAAGAAGTTCAAAATGTTTTGCGATCAATAACGATTTACAACTATTGTGAAGAAACTTTTTCAGAAGGAAATGATATAGCGGCAAGTAGCGGGATATATCTAAGTTGGAAGAAAAATGATGAATGAAGTCCCCGGTCTATTTGTTAAGGCAAGGCGTGATGGACTTTGGACGCTGACGGTTCCGCCGTGTTTTTCAATTACGTGTTTAATTACTGATAACCCCATCCCCGTACCCTCATATCCCTTACTTCGGATATTGGAAGCTCTATAAAAGTCGTTAAAAATATTTACCAAATCTTTTCCCGGGATGCCAACCCCGTTATCACAAATTTCAATCTGAACTCCATTTTCTTTTTCGTCAAGCGTGATTTCCACCAATCCTTCATCTTCAGTATATTTTAAGGCGTTGCTGATTAAATTGGAGAAAGCTATTTCGAGCAAGAAGCTGTCACCTAAAATTTTCGTTCTTTCTTTTCGGTTATCTTTAATATGAACTTTAACTTTTTTCTTTTCGATGTTGGCTCTTTGTTTTAAAAGCACCGTTCGAAAAATATCCCTAATTTCAATTTCTTCTTTTGTTATTTCATCTAATAACCGGAGCTTCGAAATTTTTAAAACATCATTAGTCAAGAGGATAGCCTCTGCTGAACGAGCGCGTATTCTCTGCAGCTTGCTTAATACTTTTTCATTTACCGGTCCAAGAAAACCCTGTAAAATTATATCAAGATAGGAATGTAATGCAGCTAAAGGCGTCTTAATTTCGTGAACAACACTCATAACATACTTTTGTTTTTCAATTTCGGAAGCGTTGAGTTGTTCTAAAGATTCAACAAGTTCTTGCTCAATTCGATAAAGCTGATTTGCGATCTTATTAGCTAAAACCACACTCATAAACATTACAAAACCAATTACAGTTGAGTAAGCCATAATAAATTTAAAGTTTTGATAAAGAGGTGTAGGCAGCAGTCCTACCACCGCATGGTGAGGAAGTAGGTTTATATATTCCCCAAAAACAATACCAACGAAGATAACAATTACGCTTACTGCAATTGTATAAATTACTGTTCCGGGAAGGATGAGACTCCCGATAATCATGTGGAAGACAAAGAGCATCGAGAGCGGCGTTTCAATTCCACCTGTGAAATAAACCAAAAGCATTAATGCAGTTAAGTCCAAAATCATTTGAACAAGAGAAAAATGGAGAGGGTTGAATTTATTGGGATCGCACTTTAAATAAATTCTTATGCTTTGGAGTATTCCATTATAAACTAAAATCATACAGGTGATAATAGTTAGCGCAAGCAATTGTGTAGAAGTAAATCTAATTCCTAAAAGGAATTCCGAACTGACAATGAAGACGAAGAGCATTGCCACAGCACCATAGCGAAGCTTAATGAACCACGAATTGCGTCGTCCAATCGCCCCCCAAAACTCGTCGTAGTAAACTGCCCAGGATGGAACGAGTGATATCATAGAATCCTTTTTTATCTTGAGAGGATAAGCTCTATTTCTAATTTATTAATCCGGCTGATTTATTCAGCATGAATTATTTATTGAAATCGTCAAACAAAAGTTACGAAATATATTTCCCTCTTTTAACATAATGCGTGTGAAGAAGTTTGTGCGAAAGTTTTCCGCATGGTCCATCCGTTAAGAATTTTTCGTAAAGATACGTTACATGAGTATTCTCGTGAGATTTACGTATCGGGAGTGTCGCCTCTTCTTCATAAATCGCTTCAGCGCGTTTTTTCCTTATCTCTGCCGAGGTTGGAATCGGCTGCCCGCCGCCGCCGAGACAGCCGCCCGGACACGCCATTACTTCAACAAAATGAACATCATTCAATTCGCCGTTTTTCAACATCTCCATAACAATTTTCGCGTTTGCAGTTCCATGAGCGACAACAAACTTTAGTTCAACTCCCTCGAGGAATTTATATTGTTCTACACAATTTTCCAATTTAACGGATGCTTGTTTTACTCCTTCAAAACCGCGGCAAGGTTCGATGATAAGATTTTCGAACGGGACTTCCCTTCCCGTAATTAATTCATACGCAGTTCGCAACGCAGCTTCCATAACACCACCGGTAGCGCCAAAGATCAAGCCTGCGCCGGAGGCATCACCGAACGGATCATCGAATTGACTTTTCGGCATTTCAGGTAAATAGATTCCTGCTTCACGGATCATCTTTGCCATTTCGCGTGTAGTCAATCCGTAGTCAACATCTTTAAAACCAGAGTCATACATTTCAGGTCTATTACATTCAAATTTCTTTGCGGCGCAAGGCATCAGCGCTACTGTTACAATATCGGCGGGATCGATGTTTTCTTCTTTTGCATAAAAGGTTTTTATTAAAGCGCCAAACATCTGCTGTGGTGATTTAGCCGTTGACAGATAATCAAGATATTCCGGATAAAAATGTTCTATATATTTTACCCATCCCGGAGAGCAAGAAGTAAATTGCGGAAGTTTTACAGATTGATCTTTATCAACCAATGCTTTTTTCAATCTTGTAAGAAGTTCAGTTCCCTCTTCCATAATTGTTAAATCCGCAGTAAAGTTGGTGTCGAACACACGATCAAATCCGATGCGGCGCAACGCGGTATTCAATTCACCGGTAAAAGATTTTCCCGGTTCTTGTCCAAATTCTTCTCCGATCGCAGCTCTTGGAGAAGGGGCAGTTTGAATGACAACATGTTTTTTCGGATCATCGATTGCCGTCCAAATTTCATCCGACGGATCATTTGCGCGAAGCGCAGCAGTTGGGCAGCGGTTAATACATTGTCCGCAGTTAATACATACAACATCGGCAAGCGGTTTATCTAAAAATGTACCAACATGCGTATCATGTCCTCTGTCAATTGCTTCAAGCACTCCCACCTCCTGAAAATCGATACAGGTTCTTACGCATCGTTTGCACAAAACACATTTGTTCATGTCTCTAACAACGGCTGCAGAGGAATTATCAACTTCATAACGGGGAGATTGGACGTGTCCGAATGTGTAATTATCAACTCCATATTCTTTTGCAAGGTTTTGTAGTTCGCAGTTCCCATTTCTAAAACAAGAATAACATTCGCCGTAATGTTCACTTAGAAGTAAATCGATAATATGCCGTCTGGCTTTTCTTACCATCTCCGTAGAAGTTTTTATTTTGATAGGAGACATTATCGGGAAAGAGCAAGCTGTTTGGAGCGTGCGCATTTTCTCTACCTCAACCACGCAAACACGGCAAACACCGGCGATGCAAAGATCGGGATGATGACAAAGTGTTGGGATATGAATTTGATTTAATTGACAAGCTTCCAAAATTGTTGTTCCCAACGGTACCGTAATTTTCTTTTCGTTTATTTGAACAGAGACTGTTCCGCCGATATTTGTTAAATCTTTTGGTTTATCTACTACGTGCGCTTGTTGACTTACCGGGATTCGTTCATTCTCTCTCTTAACCATTATTTTTTCCCTTTCCGTTTAAACCAAAAATTTCATCTTTAAAATTCTCTAGAATTGAGATAAACGAGTTCGGGCTCGATTGTCCCAACCCGCATTTTGATGCCAGTTGCATTGTTCGTCCTAATTCTTTTAAATTGTTTATATAAGAGAACGTGAAATCATTATTCTCGATTTTTTCTATTGCTTCAAGAAGTTTGATATTCCCGATCCGGCATGGCGTACATTGCCCGCACGATTCTTCAACAAAAAATTCCATAAAGTTTTTAAGCACTTTCAGCATATTTCTGCTTTCGTTAAAAACGATGATCGAACCTCCGGTTGCAGCATCTTCATAACCAAGAACACGGTTAAATTGTGATTTAGGAAGACAGATGCCGGAAGCGCCGCCGACTTGAACGGCTTTAGTATTTTTTGCTTCTACAACTTTAAGCAACTCAGCAATGCTTGTTCCCCAAGGTAATTCATACACACCCGGTTTATCACAATCACCCGATACTGAAAAAAGTTTTGAACCGGTTGATTTATCAGTTCCATGTTTTTTAAACCACTCGCCGCCTTTCAGAATTATATGAGGAACTGAGGCAAGTGTTTCAACATTATTCACTACTGTGGGATGTCCAAGATAACCTGTATTTACGGGGTACGGAGGACGATTGCGGGGTTCGCCTCTATAACCTTCGAGTGATTCGATCAACGCTGTCTCTTCACCGCAAACGTAAGCGCCTGAACCTAATCTAATAGTAATATTAAAACTGAAGTTTTCATTGCCGAGAATGTTGTTCCCCAATAACTTATCTTTTCTTAACATTTCAAGAAAATCCTCAAGGGATTTAAGTATGTACTCATATTCTCCACGCAAATAGAGAATACCTTCTTTTGCTCCAATTGTGTATCCGCCAATAATCATTCCCTCAAAAACCAGTTCCGGATATTCGAGGAGAAGAACTCTGTCTTTGAAAGTTCCGGGTTCTCCTTCATCGGCATTGCACACAATAAATTTTTTATCTGATAGCGACGCCCCGGAGAGCATCCATTTTGTTGCTGTTGGGAAGCCTGCGCCTCCCCTTCCTTTTAAGCCGGAGTCTTTAAGTTCGAAAAGGATATTTTCTCTTCCTAGTTGTAAAGCTTTTTTAACTCCCTCTCCCAATTTATATTCAGAGAATAAAACGGGTCCGCTTCTCATTTTCTTTTTGATTTTTTCTAATTCCATTTTGCTTCCTATTTAATCTCATTCAAAATGTTAATTGCAGTTTCGGGGTCTAATTTTGTATAAACTTTTTCGTTCACAAGCATTGCCGGACCTTGATCGCACATGCCGAGACAATTTGTAAATTCCAAAGTTATTCGTTTATCTTTTGTTGTTTGTCCGAATTTAATTCCCAATTCTCTTTGAACAGTTTCTTCAACTTTTTCTTTTCCAGCCATATCGCACGAAATGGTTTGGCATAATCTAACGATGTTCCTTCCTTTCGGTTGCGTGCAAAGGAACGAATAAAACGAAACAACACTATTAACTTCTACCGGATGTATTTCCATCATACGAGCAACTTCTTGCTGGGCAAAATCAGAAATATGTTTGTGTTTACGTTGTATGGCTTGCAAAATTTGCAGTAATGCAGAGCGTTCTTTACCGAATTGATTTACCAGGCTCTCGATCTCTTCCGAAAGCGCGTTCTTTTCTAATACTAACATACCGTTAACGCTCCTTCCTCAATTGAAGTAAATACTCAACCTTTTCAACCAACAATGCGGGAGAGATCGGTTTCTCGACAAAATCATCCACAGGGACTAATTCGCTAATGCCGAAACTCATCCCGACCGTTTTTGAAACTGAGGAAAGCATCAATATCGGGATGGTTATTTTATCTTTTCTAAATTTTTGCGCAAGAAAAAATCCGTCGTCAGGCTCATTCATCATTACGTCAAGAATAATTAAATCCGGGTTAACATCTTTTACTACCTTGTATCCTTCTTCAGGATTTGTAGCTGTAACAACCTCGTAACCTTTAGCATGTAATACCAAGCTACTTGCATCAAGGATATCGGGATCGTCATCAATGATTACTATTTTTGCCATTATAAATCCTTTCTCTCTTTATTTTTGAAGCTGAACGGATAAAAATTAGATTTGACCAAAGTCGAATTTGTAACTGGTTCAATTTTATTTGAAAAATTATGCCAGATGAGGAAATTATTCATCCAATCAGTTGAACTATTATCACAACTTTTCGCAGCTATGTTATTTAATCCGTTAAACATTTTGTTAAGCAACAATTTAATTTTACTTTCAATTACATTTTAGATGCCAGTTCGGTAACGCTAAATAGTTAATTTTAAGTCGATAATTCATTAGGTAAATTGTATGAGGTAGTACTTTTCTTACTTTTAAGAAGTTAGGTTGTCAAAAAGTAAGAATGGTTGATAACTGAAAAATTTCAGCAAATGTAAAGTGATGAACGTCTTGACGAGGCTAAATACTTTGAAACATCTTTTCAAAAGATCTAAATACTTCCCCTTTTTCAGTTTCAACGTCAAGAAGAATTTCGCCAATCTCTTTGATCAGAACAAACTTTATCTTTCCATCTCTGTTCTTTTTATCCGATAACATACTGTTATAAAGTTTTTCCTTATTTAATTTTTTAAGAGAAGATGATAAGGTAATTTTCTTTGGGAGAGAAAGTAATTCTTCCAGCCGTAATGCTGAGATAAATCCTTTTTCATGTGACAAATACAAAGCGCAAATAATTCCCGCGATAACGGCTTCCCCGTGTTTAATTTTGAAATGGAGTTCGCTTTCAAAAGCATGGGCAAAGGTATGGCCGAAGTTTAGAATCTTCCGGAGTCCGGTTTCCTTTTCATCGCTTGAAACTACTTCCGCCTTTACGCTTATAGAATTTGCGATCAACTTTTCTGTTTTAGAAAAATCTTTTTGATAGAAATAATTAAAAGAAAGAAATACTTCATCGTAAAAATTTTGTCCCGTTAAATAAGCGTACTTAATAATTTCTCCCAATCCGCAAGTAATTTCTTTTTCGGGTAAAGAAGAGAAAAAAATTGTATCGATCAAAACAAATTTTGGCTGGTAAAAACTGCCGATGACATTTTTTGTGTTGTTAAAATTGATGCCGGTCTTTCCACCAACGGAACTATCAACCGCTGCTAATAACGTGGTTGGAATATGAACGACCGGAACTCCGCGCATAAAAATTGAAGCTGCAAATCCGGCGGCATCTCCCGTTACTCCGCCGCCAATTGCAACAACTAATGTATCGCGTCCCAATTTATTTTCCAGCATCACTTTGTGTAATTCTGAAATTTGTTTAAATGATTTTGATTTTTCCCCGGACGGAAATTTATATACAATATCATTTCCTTCACTTGAAAGAAAGTTTAGTAAATATCGTTTGTGAAGGCGAAAAACATTTTCATCTATAACAAAGAATTTTCTCTTCGGTAAAGATTTTTTTTCGCAAAAGGAATTGAATTTATTTAAGATTCCCCTGCCGAGATATATTTCGTAGTTGTTTTCTTTAAGTAGAACGGAGATAGTTTTCATACGTTAAGTTTTCTCTTTAATAATTTCACCAGATCATCAACTGTTTTACCAACGGTAATATTATCGACTTGATACACAATATCGGCTAATAAATAGGTCGATTCTCTTTTCATAAGCAGATCAGCAATTTTCTCTTTTGTTTCAAATGCAGAAAGGGGCTGCCCTTGTTCCGATTTTAGCAGTGGTCTATCGACTTTGTATTTTAAACGTCTAAAAATTTCGTCTGGAGAACTTTTTAGATAAATCGATATTCCATTTTTTTTTATGAACTCAACATTTTGATTATCATTCAAAGTGCCGCCGCCTAAGGCAAGAACAATTTTTGAATCGGTACCGGCTTTTTTTAACACTTCCGATTCTTTCGAACGGAAGAATGATTCTCCACGAGCTGCAAAAATATTATCAACCGAATCACCAACTTCATGTTCTATCAACTTATCGAGGTCGGAGAAATTCCAGCCCAGTACATTAGCCAGGATGGGTCCAATTGTACTTTTGCCGGAACCCATAAATCCGGTTAAAAAAATTCTTTCATGTTCCATTTGATTCATTTAAAATAAAAATCCCTCTATTTTTCTGCTCGGGTGAGACAAAAATAGAGGGAGAATTAAGTTTTTGCAACACCTAATTAACGGTTATAAAATACATGTCTCTTGTCGACTATGTCGGCATCTTTTTTCATTTTTGCCAACCATTGGCTTACAAAAGAATTTTTCTTTTCTTGAAGCGTTCTTTCTCTTAAACTACTTTTTTGTGTATTAAATGCGTACTGATCAAAAGCATCTTTGGTTAGTAATTTTGCCAATAAATAACCGCGGCTTCCTTTGATTGGCGCAGATACGCCTCCAACCGAAAGCTCATACACTTTTGCAGCAAAATTATATTCTAATCCCAATTTCGGGATGCTGCCGGAGGTTGTGAATGGTCCTGTAGTATCGAAACGGGCTTTGCTAAATACGCTTGAAGCGGCAGCAAAGTTTGCACCGTTCTTCTTCTTTATTTCTTCAATGATCGATTTTGCTTTAACATATTTTTTTTCTGCCAATAACAACGATTGCGCTTGTTTTTGAACATCTTCAAACTTACGCACGCCGTCATTGATTACTTCAGAAATTTTTGCCACAACATAACCGTTCGAACCTTTAAAAACCGGACTGAGTGTGTTTAAACCGTTTTCAAATGAAAATTTTAACAACGCTTTATTCACACCGATTGTCGGTAAATATTGACTCTCCTCGTTAAACGCCGGGGTCTCCTGGATTTTTAAGTTACCAACTTCGGCTTCTTTTTCAAATCCGTTCTTTTCGGCAATGTAAGCAAAATCGTTTGCTTGATTGTAAATATCATCTCTGGTAGAAGCAGACGGTTTAATTGAATTAATTATTTTTTCAACAATATATTTTTGTGAAGTTTTTCCGGTGACTTTTATAATGTGGTAACCAAAACTTGTTTTAAGCGGTTTTTGAACGAAACCTATTGATCCGTTGAAACAAGCTTCTTCAAATTCCTTAACCATTCTTCCTTTGCCGAACCAGCCAAGTTCTCCGCCGTCTTTCGCATTACCTAAATCAGAAGAATATTTTGCAGCCGCTGCGCCAAAATCCATTCCGTTGATAACTTCATTGTAAACACGGGTTGCTTCTGCCATGTCTTTTGCATCATCTCCGGTGCTTTTAATAAGGATGTGAGAAGCTTTTACCATGAGCTCTTTTGCAGGAACTGTTCCCGAAATTTGATAAATGCCGTAAGTGTTATTAACTGAAAACGGACCGATCATTGTTCCAATTTTTGATTCATCAAAATCAGTTAAAAGCTCGTTAGGCAACTCGGAAATATTCATTGTATCTTTTGAATAAGGGACTTCGGAATAGATATCTGCGAAATATTTAAATGACGCTGTGTCGCCTTTAGCTTTTAGCATTACATTCTGTAAATTTTTAAGGATTCCGTCGGAGTCGCTTCTTGAGGGCTGAATCTTGAAAAAGACAAATTTTAATTTTCTTTCAGCCTTAACGGTAAATTTATCAGGATGTTCTTCGTAGTATTTTTTCACTTCATCATCAGGGGTTTTGAAATCCTTATCAGGAAGTGAATTTAAATCAACGGAAACGAATTCAGCCTGCATCTTAACGTTTTGGTCGATGAATTTTGTTTTTAATTCTCCATCGCTTACACTAACAGTTGCAAGCAAGTAGCTCTGCAATTTTTGGCTAAGCAATTGCTGGCGTATAACTTCTTCAGCTTCAACTAAAGCTTTTTTGTTACGTGCATCGAATAGAGCGCTTTCGTACATCTCCCTATTGAACTTTCCGGTAGAATCGATAAAATTTTTCTTTAGAAATTCCGGTGGATTTGGTCCAAGGATATTATCTCTTATTTCTTCATCAGTAACTTTTATTCCGAATTTTTCGATTTGTTGTTCGGTTAGCGTTTGTGTTACAATTGCATCCCAAACCTGGTCACGAAACTGATCCATATTTTCTTCGGGAATTTCCTGTCCGGTTTGCGCTTTTTGATTCTCGATTGCGCGATCAAGAAAATTTGAGAATTCTTGATACGATATATTTTTTCCGTTAACCGAGCCTACATTGTTGGATCTTGCTCCTAATGCTTCAAGAACATTAGAATCTGAAATAACCATAAAAAGTACAAACAAGACGCCAACAGAAATTATGAAGGCTGGAGCTAAAGACCGCATTTTAGCCATCATAGCCATAATTTATTCTTCTCCATTTTAGTAAATTTAGTTTCACAAATTAGACACATATGTTCTAAAAATCAACGTAAATTTTAAATAAAGTTTGATTATTTTCATTTAAGTAAAAGAAATTTATAGGAAAATGGCAAAATCACGAAAAATCGACATTCTAAAGGCAGCTCAAAAGAGATTTATCCGGCATGGGTTAAACAAAACTACTCTGGAGGAAATTGCCAGGGATGTTCGTATCGGTAAAGCGACTATCTATCATTATTTTACTTCAAAAGATCAACTTTTCTTTGAGACTGTAAAATGGGAAATTGCCAATTACCTCGAACAAATTAAAACCCGCTTCAATAACGAATCTTTTTCGTTAAAAGAACGATTTCAAGAATATTTTCTGTTAAAGACAAAACTGGGAGAATCTTACCCGCTGTTGTTTGAAGTGATAAAGCAAAGCATAAATGAATTCTCAATTGAACGAATGGCAGAACTTCATCTTCTCTTTTTAGAAAAAGAAGAAGAAGTTTTAACGTTAGTGTTGCAATCGATTAAAAATGAAAATAACCGCTTCATTGATGCACAGTTTTCAAAATTAATCATAAGTGAAACTACAGGCTTTTTATTGTTAAGCTTCTTTTTAAAAACTCACAATAATATTGACGTGACTTTCCTTGAAAAAGGAAAAGATGAATTTCTGAGGAAGTTTTCGTTTCCCGATTAATCATCCCCCCCGTTTTCATTCTCTTCAGCATCAATTTCTTTTTCCACTTCTTCAGCCTGGGTGAACAAAAATTTTTCGTATTTATGTTTAATTAACTCCGCTTCCACGATAAAGAAAACATCTTCAGCAATGTTTGTAGCATGGTCGCCGATCCGTTCCATTTCGCGAGAAGTTACTAAAAACGCAATAGCCGAATCAATGTTATCTTTGTCTTCCTTCATAATTTCAATTAAAATTTTATGATTCTCTACATTAAACGCATCAAGTTCGTCGTCCGTACGAATTACTTTCTCGGCAAGCTTCGGGTCGTTTTGAATAAAGGAATCAATCGCATTACGAAGCATTTCCTTTACAAGCGCAGCCATCTCGTTAATTTTTGTTTTTTCTAAATATGCCGGTTTCTTTTTTATGCGAACGAAACCTTCAGCAATGTTAACTGCAATATCTCCAATACGTTCAAGGTTAGTATTGATGGTCATGGCAGACATAATTAACCGCAGATCCATAGCTACGGGCTGGTTTAGCGCAAAGAGTTTTTGACAAATTTTTTCGATCTTCACATCGTACTTGTCGACTTTTTTATCGCGTTCAATCACCATTTCTGCGAGAGATACGTCTTCTTCTTCAAATGCGCGGAGTGCAAATTGCACTTGCTCATCTACTAAACTGCACATCTTAAAAAGACGGGTTCTTAATTTTCCAAGTTGAATATCAAAATGTGTTTCCATTTTTTCCTCAAAAGTTTTTCAATAAGATGAAATTAACCGAATCTTCCGGTTACGTATTCTTCGGTTTTTTTATTTGCCGGATTAGTAAAGATTTTTGTTGTTTTATCGTATTCAATCAGCTCACCCATATAAAAGAACGCCGTAAAATCACTTACACGCGCCGCTTGCTGCATGTTATGGGTAACGATTACAATTGTATAATTTTTTTTCAACTCGAATATCAACTCTTCAATTTTGGAAGTTGAGATTGGGTCGAGTGCACTGGCGGGTTCATCCATTAATATTACTTCCGGATCAACGGCAAGTGTACGCGCAATGCAAAGTCTCTGTTGCTGCCCGCCGGAAATATTTACACCGGAATCTTCCAAATTGTCTTTCACTTCATCCCATAAGGCGGCTTGTTTAAGAGATTTTTCTACAATAGGAGCCAAAACCTTTTTATTTCTTACTCCGTTAAATCTTAAACCCGCAGCAACATTATTAAAAATTGACATCGTTGGGAAAGGATTTGGTTTCTGAAAAACCATTCCTAATCTTTTTCGTATTAGAACAGGATCGGTTTTCGTCAAGTCTTCTCCATCAACTAAAATTGAACCGGTGATGGTTCCTCCGACAACTTCGTGCATTCTGTTTAAGCAGCGCAGAAATGTTGATTTACCACAACCCGAAGGTCCGATTATCGCAACAACTTTATTCCTGGGAATATCAATTGAAATATTTTTTAAAACTTTATTCTTACCGTAGAAAGCGTCTAAATTCTTTACTGAAATTTTTGTATCCATATCATTCTAAATTTGTAGTTATCAATTTATTTTGTTTTAAATTTTGAACGCGTTATGATTCTAAACAGTAAACTTAACATTGAAATCATAATTATTAATACTAATGCGGCAGTCCAGGCTTGGTTGTTCCAATCCTCGAAAGGAGATTTTGCGTAATCGTAAATATAAACGGTTAAGGACGCCATCGGCTGCATTACGTTTGTTGACCAGAATCTGTTTCCCAGAGCAGTGAAAAGAAGCGGAGCCGTTTCACCTGCAGCGCGTGATAATCCTAATAAAATTCCGGTGGCAATTCCCTTCCACGCTGTTTTTAGAACTATTAAAATCGTTGTTTTCCACTTGGGAATTCCTAAAGCCAAACCTGCTTCTCGTATAGAATGAGGAACAAGCTTTATCATTTCCTCGGTAGTTCTGGTAATTGTCGGGATCATCAAAATTCCAAGAGCTATTCCGCCGGCAAAAGCGGAAAAATGTTTCATCGGAACAACGACAAGCGTATAAGCTACCACTCCAACAACAATGGATGGAACGCCGCTCAATACATCCGTTAAAAATCTTACTGTTGCACCAAATTTGTTATTCCCGAATTCAGAGAGATACGTTCCGCTCATTACACCGACAGGAATTCCGATCGCTCCGCCAATTCCAATCAGCATCAACGTTCCAACAATTGCATTCGCCATTCCACCACCTGATTCTCCGACCGGTTTCGGCATTGCAACAAAGAAATCTATATTTAAATAGGTAATTCCTTTTGAAATAGTGTAATAAAAGATAAGGATGAGCGGGATAACGGCAATCAAAGTAGCAACTAAAGAGAGCGACATCATAACTGCGCTTGTAATTTTTCTTTTTACATGAAAGAACTTAGAAGGATTCATCTTGTCCCCAACTTTCTTTCCATACTCCAAACCAATAATTTCGCCATCGCGTTAATAATTATGGTCAGTACGAAAAGGACGAGAGCAAGCTGGATAAGCGCGCTCAAATACATTTCACTCGTTGCTTCAGTAAATTCGTTCGCGATAACACTTGCCATTGTATAAGAAGGATCGAAAAGCGAAGGAGAAATTACGGCTCTGTTCCCTATGACCATGGTAACAGCCATAGTTTCGCCAACTGCTCTGCCGAGACCTAACATTGTTGCACCGAGAATTCCCGATTTAGCATCCTTCAAAACAATTTTTGTTGATTGCCAGCGAGTTGCACCTAAAGCTAAAGCCGCTTCTCTTTGAGATTGAGGAACTGATCTCAAAATATCACGTGAAATTGATGAGACAATCGGTAGGATCATTATTGCTAATATTAGAACGGCAGCTAACATTCCAAATCCGTATGGAGCTCCGCGAAAAAAGGGCAAAAAGCCAAGGTGTTCGGAAAGAAATGGTTCAACATCAGTTCTTATCCATGGAACTAAAACAAATATTCCCCATAAACCGTAAACCACCGAAGGAATACCGGCAAGCAATTCAACTAAAAATGATAAGGGTTTTTCAAGCCAGCCGGGAGAGACTTCGGAAAGGAAGATTGCAATTCCGATGCTGAGCGGAACACTTATAACAAGAGCAAGAAACGAGGAAACGATCGTCCCGTAAATAATGGGAAGCGCTCCATAAATTTCCTGCACAGGATCCCAAACGGAATTTGTTAAAAATGACCAGCCGAATTTATCGATGGAAATTTTTGAACCAACGTACATTTCATAACCCATCAGAATAACAAGAAGAAAGACCAACACAGCAAAAAGCAGCGTTAGTCTTTCAAAAATGAAGTCGCCTAAGTTATAAGTGCCAAACACTTTCTTAAAAAAACCTGGCGGACGAACCGCCGTATTATTTATTTCAACTCTGGAATTTTCAATATCCGGTTGAATCTCTGAATTAATCACTATTTTATTTTTTTACCGTTTGCTGTAATTGAGTTAATATTTTTTTCACACATTTTAACAACTGCTTTTGGCAGTGGTGCATAATAAAGATCAGTAGCAAAGGATTGCCCTTTTCCCATCGACCAGCTCAAGAAGTTAACCATTGCTTTTGCTTTTGCTTCATCTTTCATGTTTTTATATACAAGCAGCCATGTAAACCCGGAAATAGGATAAGAATCTTTTCCTGCTGCATCTGTTATTGAAACACGTAAATCCGCAGGCATATTCTTGGCAGCGCCTTCAGCCGCGGATGAAACTGATTGGAATGTCGCCTCAACAAAATTTCCGGCTTTGTTTTTCATATTTGCATACAGAATTTTGTTTTTAACGGCGTAAGCCAACTCGACATATCCAATAGAACCTTCTGTTTGTTTAACTAAACCTGCAACTCCATCGTTCCCTTTTCCGCCGAGACCTACAGGCCAGTTAACCGAAGTTCCTGTTCCAACTTTTGCACTCCAATTTTTGCTGACTTTTGTTAGATAGTCAGTAAAGATGAATGAGGTTCCGCTGCCGTCCGATCTGTGAGTAACAACAATCGCTTTGTTTGGAAGGTTCAATTTTGGGTTGTCTTTTTTAATTTTTGCATCGTTCCAATAAATGATTTTTCCAAGGAAGATATCTGCAAGAACTTCGCCGCTCAAATTTAATCCTTTACTAATTCCCGGAACATTATAACAAACGACTACAGCTCCCATGACCGTTGGAATATGAAGAACTTCGGTTCCCCGTTTCGACTTTGCTTCAGAAAGTTGCTGGTCTGTCATAGGTCCATCAGTTGCGCCAAAATCTACAGTACCTTCGGAGATTTGTCTAATTCCGCCGCCGCTTCCGATTGCTTGATAATTGAATTGAACTCCGGTCGCATTTTTATACTCATCAAACCATTTTGAGTAAATAACAGCCGGGAATGTTGCACCGGCACCATTCAATTGTAACTGTGCATGGGCTAACATTGAAAATGTAACCGTAAGAAAAAGAGTTGATATAATTTTTTGAAATTTCATTTTTATTTCCTTAAATATAATTAAAATGTGTAGGCAAAAGTCACTCTAGCGATTAAATCCTTTAGAGATTTTCCCGAAGCATCTTTAGCCTGGTAATTAAATAATTGAACGTTTGGAATTACGCTAACGTTTTTAGCGGCTTTATAATCTAGTCCCGCAATAAAGAAAGAAGTTCCGTCAGAAGCATTATCAGAGTTAGGATCAAAGTTATCAAATCTTCCGACCAACTTTAGCGTTTCGGTTAGTGTTCCCCATCCCCAGACAGAGAAACCAATACTGGATTGATTTTGAAGAGCTTCAGCCGCCGTTTTAGCAAAATTATTTTGAATTGTTTTTGTGAAAGCCTCAACCCCGAACGAATAATCTTCTTTCTGTTTGTATCCTAAAAATACCGATCCGACGAACTGATTATTGGATTTTGCCTGTTTATCAAAACTATCCATCTTATCAGCTTTTGCAGCGTAATCTGCATGAACGGTAGCCTGGAAATTTTCCGAAAGTTTGAATTGCAACAGTGCGGAATATCTTTTATACTTATCTGTTTCCGGTGCGTTGCCGCTGTTATTTGCAAATTTAACCCAATAATTTACCGAACCGTCTCCCGTTAACTTCCCCTTCAAATCAACACCCAAATCTCTTGAAGGAACAATTCCATCAAGGTCTAAAATAGTTTTTTCTAAAGAGCGATAACCCCAAGCCGCTTCGGAAACATCAAAAGCGGGAGTAGGAGAAATACCAAAAACTAAATCAGAACCGCTAAAAATCCCTTTCCACTTTAAGTAAGCGTCTTTAACCATAACGCCAAGTTTACCGCCGTTTGTGTTAGAGTTTGTGCTCTGATCTGATTCAAGGCGGAATCTCGAATCAAAATTATCCGCAACCGCAAAGTCGGTTGTAAAGTAAATTCTTCTAAATTGAAATCCACTTAGGTCCTTCTTTGCAATAGACGAATTATCAATGTTGTAAAAATAATCGCTGTACATAAGACCGCTTATTTTAGGTAAATTTTGCGCGGATAGAACATTACACACCAAAGCCACAACAACAAAATGTCGGAATAGTATTCTCACTTTTCTCTCTCTCATTAAAAAGTAAATTTTATTTTCTCTCATTAAAAGTTAGCTAAAAATTGCGATGCCAATGTTAAGTAATTGTTAAGAAATTGTTAAGAAAAGAGTTGACGGAACAAGGATTTGAGGGAAAAAGGCCATTTAAACGCAAACATACCGATATGTGTTGATTGAATCGATACTAACATCGGTCATACAATTGGTAAAACCCTTAATCCTAATCTTAATCTTTTTCTTCATTGGATTATTAAAAAAAGAACGAGTATGATAAAGATTAAGATTCTGATTAAGAAAAAAATTAAGCTGCTCTTGGCATGTAAACTGAATATGAGGAGTTTACAATTTATTTTCCCATAGGGGAATATAACCCGATTTGCGGACGACACTTTGTCCTGCCGGAGAGAGGACCCAATCAATAAAATGCTTTACAACACCTCCCGGCGATTTTGTTGTAAAAAAATGTAAATATCTTGTTATCGGGTATGTATCATTTCGCACGTTTTCTTCATTCGGTTTAATTCCATCTATCTTCGCATGAAAAACATTTTGCTTATAACCCATGCCGCCGTAACCAATCGCATTTGTGTTTTTAGAGACGAAATTTACAATCTCTTTTGTAGTAGCTTCAACCACAGCCAAGGGTGTATAATTTTCATCTTCCATTACGTGTTCTTTGAAGTAGAGGTAAGTTCCTGAATTGGGATTTCTTGTAACAACAGTTATCGAAGTATCTTTTCCGCCTAACATTTTCCAATTATCTATTTTACCGGTATAAATATCTTTAAGCTGTAGTAAACTAAAATCTTTAACCGGATTAGCCGGATTTATATAAATGCTTAGTCCGTCTTTTGCGATAAGAAACACCAATCCAAGCGAGCCGTAATAGTCCGCAAGAAGTTTAGCTTCTTCATGTTTTAAATTTCTTGATGCGGTACCAATGTCCGTTTTGTTGTTAATTAACGCTTTGATGCCTTCTGCTGTTCCACCTCCTTCAACATGAATAGAGATTCCGGGATATTCTTTCATATATGCTTCTGCAAGATTGGATGTTAATTCAATCATGGTATCCGAACCTACAATTCTAATTGTATTTGAATTATAGAAATTTGCTGAACAACCATTTAATAAGATCAACAAAAGGATAAAATATTTTTTGTGATTCATGGTTACTTCTTTTCGGCAATTGATCTTAATCGTGCATTGATAAATTGAGTTCCTTCGCGCCACTCCGGAGCATCTTTACTATTGGCAAGGTTAAAACAGAGATCAAATAATATTTTTGCGTGCCTGGCAGCCGCTTCACAATCAACTTCATGTTTTAGATCATCAAAGGGAGTATGGTAATAATTTAGATAGTAATCAATAAACGCTTCCGTTACTTCCTCTTTGGATTTCGATTTGTTCTTTGTTCCTTCCAAAACTAAAATTGAGGGGATGCCCGCCAAAGCAAATGCTAATTGATCTGATTTATTAAATGCATCAAATCTTTTAAATTGTGATGGAATATTTTCTAATGATAAATTATATGTTCCGGCAGTTGAAGTTAGCCATTTATCCAACGTGGAAAGACCGGCTCCAATGCCAACAATACTTTCAAAGTCCTTGAACATCGCAACTCCATCTATATTAATGTTTGCGATTGTTTTATAAAGCGGAACAACCGGGTTTTCGGTATAATAACTTGATCCAAGTAAACCTTTTTCTTCCCCGGTAATGGCAATAAAGAGAATTGCTCTTTTAGGTTTAATCTCCAAACTTGAAAATGCCTTAGCTAATTCAAGCAGAACAGAAACGCCAACGGCATTATCAAGTGCGCCGTTATAGATCGAATCATTCTTCACCGCTTGTCCAATTCCCAAATGATCATAATGGGCAGAGATGATGAGATAAGAATTTTTTAATTCAGCATCGCTCCCCTCAACAGTCCCGATAACATTGGGTGAGATGAAATCACGTTCTTTAAACGCACCTTTAAATTTTAGCTTCGTTTTCAAAGAGAATGATTCTATTTTTTTTGTCTCGTGCATTTTCTTAATATCATCGAAAGTAAATTTAGAACCGAAAAAAAGTCTACCGGTGGTATTTGGGTTAATGATAATACTCAAATTGCTTGAGACTGAATAAGCAAGAGTAACATCTTCAAATGAAAAATCTTTTTTAACGGCATTCCAATCTTCGAAAGAAGTTAACGGGATTTGAATTGTTCCTGACGCGCCTCTCGCAATTGCAATTCTTCTTTTTGATTCAGGATAACTGTAAATCGTTGGATACTGTGCATCGAAATAATCTTTATCCTCAGAGTAAGGTTCGCCATCAAGATAAACAACTATTTTCCCTTCAACGTTTACCGATTGATAATCATTATAATCAAACTCAGGCGCAACAATTCCATATCCGACAAAAACTAAAGGTATCGGGGTTGGAAGAAATGTTTGCTGACCTGATCTATAAAGAAAATAATCAGTTGAATAATTGAGATAAGTAGTATCTCTATCTGAAAGGAGCATCATTTCAGATGTATTTAAGGTTGTGCTTCCATGCATTGGAATATTTTGATAAAAAGAATTCCCGGATGGAATCGATTTTAGATTGAATTTTGAAAATTGATCCGAAATATATTGAGCGGCAAGATTGCCCCCTTTTGTTCCAACACTTCTTCCTTCTAACGAATCATCGGCTAATACATGTAAATGTTCCTTTATCGGGTGGGATGAAATGTTAGTGAAGGCGGAATAAAAGGAATGATTTCCTTGCGAGAAAAGATAAAATGGGACGAACGTGAGTATTAAAAAATTTAGAAATAAAATATTCATTTGCTTAAAGGTAAATATCTCCATCAACAAATAAAAAAAGGACGCTAACGAATGCAGCGTCCTTTAGAGTTGGTGAGTGAGAGCGAGAGAGAGAATTGCCTACTTCAACAACGTCATTTTTTTTGTTAGACTAAAGGAATTTGCTTCCACTCTGTAAATGTAAATTCCGGTTGAAAGATTTGAAGCATCCCAGTTTACGTTATAAGTACCAGCTTCTCTATAACCGTTTACGAGAGTTGTTACAACCTGACCGAGCAAATTATAAACCGTCAATTTAACTGCCCCGGCTTGAGGTAAAGAGAATCTGATCGTTGTTGCCGGGTTAAATGGATTAGGATAATTTTGAGAAAGTTCAAACTTCACAGGAATCTGGGCTGTTGCTAACTCTTCATTAGTTGATGAAACTACAGGAGTCATTTTAATTGTTGACCAGCCCGAAGTCCAATCTTCAGCTCCAAACGCACCAACAAATGTTGCGGTAACATCGAAAAATCCATCACCCGGAGGAACTGCTCCTCCGGTTAATGCCGGTGAACCAACTTTTGGTAAAACATTAGGTTGTGAAAGGAAAAACGGATTGCTCAACGCTGCTGCATCATTATTATCGTAGTATCTATTATTATTGCTTGTGAACCAGTTGCTATAGTCAAATCCGGCAACACCTTTTGTTGAATCTACACTCTTTGCCGCACCAGCTACGATTCCATTCTTGAACCACCACAAACCATCTTTTAAATCTTTATTGGTCTGCGTTCCATCAACATAAACACCCGTTTTAGGCCAGCCAATAATCAAAGTATTGCTGATTTTATTTTGTGATGATCTTCTTAAATGCATGCCATAAGTATATTTTGAATCTATTGTTGAAGTTGATGTTGCTTTCGGTCCGATCAAAGTTACGTTCCACCAGGTTGGAGAAGTTCTCGGTGAATTTAGTGAACCCGTTCCATCATTATCGCTTTCAAATCCGTTCGATGTGCCTGCTTGATCGGCTACTAACGGATCTCTTACTCCAAGTAAGAACTGTAACTTCCCTTGAAAACCGAAATCAGTATCAAAGTCATCATCAGTACCTCCGTAAGCAATTAAGTGCTTACAGTTTACTGTGCCGCCAAACCATTCGTATGAATCATCACCTGAATAATAAACTTGAATATAATCTACCGTTGTTCCAGCGCCTACACCGCCAAAAGTTAATCCGTTAATTTCATTATCTTTTGCAAATGCAACTCCCGGATATTCTATTCTTACGTATTTTAATGTTCCGCTGTTATCATTAACATCTGTACCGCCATAAATATCACTAATGTCTCCTGTTCCTTCTATTTGTCCGGAACCGCTTGCTACGTTGATAGGGGCTTTTCCTAATAAAATAATTCCGCCCCAATCACCAGGTGCAGGTTCTTGAGTTGAACCTGATTTTGTATATTCACTTGTAAAAACAATTGGTGAGGTTGCTGTTCCGATTGCATTAAGCTTACCACCTTTACGAACTATCAATGAAGCTTTTGTTCCGGTTTTTCCATAAACCGTTGTACCGGCTTCGATGGTTAGTGTTGCTCCATCTAATATATGTACAAATCCATTTAATAAATATGTTTTATTTGCAGTCCATGTTGTATTTGTTGTTATATCTCCGGTGATCTCTACTTCTGAACCGAAATTGAATTTTGTCCAACTTTGCGTCCAATCTTCTGTACCAAAAGCTCCAACAAACGATGCATTCACATCAAAGAAGCCGTCGTTTGGAGGTGTTAAACCGTTTGTTAAAGCAGGCGAACCGGCTTTAGGCATAGCGTCCGGACGATTTAAGAAAAACGGATTATTTAATGCTGCTGCATCATTATTATCGTAGTATCTATTTTTATTGCTTGTGAACCAGTTGCTATAATCGAATCCGGCAACTCCTTTGGTTGTGTCTACACTCTTTACTGCACCGGCTATGATTCCATTCTTGAACCACCACAAGCCATCTTTTAAATCTTTATTGGTCTGCGTTCCATCAACATAAACACCCGTTTTAGGCCAACCAACAATTAAAGTATTGCTGATTTTATTTTGCGATGATCTTCTTAAATGCATCCCATGATCATACTTTACATCTATTTGCGTTGTGGGAGTTGCTTTCGGTCCGATTAAGGTTACATTCCACCAGGTCGGGGAAGTTCTCGGCGAATTCAAAGAGCCTGTTCCGTCATTATCACTTTCAAATCCATTTGATGTGCCTGCTTGATCCGCTACTAAAGGATCTCTAACTCCAAGTAAGAACTGTAACTTCCCTTGAAAACCGAAATCAGTATCAAAGTCATCATCAGTACCTCCGTAAGCAATTAAGTGCTTACAGTTTACCGTACCGCCAAACCATTCATAAGAATCATCGCCTGAATAAGCAACTTCAATATAATCTATAGTTGTTCCCGCGCCTACTCCGCCGAATGTTAACCCGTTAATTTCGTTATCTTTTGCAAAGGCAACACCCGGGAATTCAATTCTTACATATTTTAATGTGCCGCTGTTATCATTAACATCTGTACCGCCATAAATATCATTAATATCTCCTGTTCCTTCTATTTGTCCGGAACCGCTTGCAACATTGATAGGAGCTTTTCCTAATAAAATGATTCCACCCCAATCGCCAGCCGCCGGTTCTTGCAATGATCCCGGTTTTGTATATTCACTTGTAAAAACTACCGGTGAGGTAACTGTACCGATCGCGTTAAGCTTTCCACCTTTACGAACGATCAATGAAGCTTTTGTTCCGATCTTTCCGTAAACCGTTGTTCCGGCTTCGATGTTTAGTGTAACACCATCCAATACATGAACAAAACCGTTTAGCAAATAATTATTATTCGCCGTCCAGGTTGTGCTGGTTGAAATATCACCTGAAATTTCAACTTGGGTTTGCGCGCTCAAATTGACCACAGATGTAAATAAGATGATCAATAACAGAAATATTTTTCTCATACCATTTTCCTTTTTTAGTTTATTAATTTTATATTCACACAAAAACCGAATCACTTTTACCCTTTAGTTCAATTGATACGAAATCCCCAGAGAGATGTTGCGTCCCCGCTTAATATTGTCTGCAACTTTATCTCCATCCAGGGTTCTTTGAATAGACACTTCATCCTGAGCCAATAAATCTTTAACCGCAAATTTTACCGTGAAATTATTAAATATTTTTTGAGAGATGTTAAAATCGATCTGATCCCTTGGTCTGCTCAAGATATCCCCGGTTTGGTCAACGCCGACTTCTACAATTTTTTGCCCGACTTTATTATAAACAAGGTTTGCCGTTAAACCGGATTCGTACAGATCGTAGTAAAGCCCGATGTTTAACACATAGTCCGCCTGCCCTTGCAACGGCCGTTTTTGGACAGTTCCCGCTTGACCCAAACTTGCCGTTCCAAGATCAACTTCCGATTTAATAAGACTGATGTTGCAATTGAGTGATAGCGGTCTGAAAGCATCCCAAATAAATGCAAGATTTTTACGCGCTTCCAACTCGATACCATAACTCACCGCGTTATCCGCATTTTTCCATGAGCGTGATTTTGAACTTGTGTTTACTCCGATAACTTCAATCGGTTTATTGAAATGTTTATAGAAAAGATTTGCCGCAAACAATTCTGTCGGATCAGGATAAAATTCAAATCGAAGATCATAGTTATCAATTACGGTTCTAACCAATTCAGGATTTCCGAAGACATAGTCATCGGTTAAAAAGTCATAGTACCCGGAAACTGCCAACTCTCTTAATTCGGGACGCGCGACTGTTTTGCCGTAAGCTCCACGGAAATTTATGTTTTCATTAAACCTATAAGTTAGGTTTAGTGAAGGAAGTACATCATTGTATTTGTGCGATACCGTAACTGTTTTTGTATAACTCTGGGGATCGATATAAGACAATCTTACATTTGAATATTCATATCTGAAACCGCCTGAAAGTTTAATGTCGGATAACAAAGTTGCATTGAACATCGCATAAGTACTTTGGACTCTTTCGGTCGCGTTATATTTATCGGAGGGATTTGAAACTTCGACTACGTAAATAAAATTCGGATTAATATTTTCCGGCTGGAAAATATCTTCAACCGGAAGACTGAAAATACTGTCCCTCAAGTTGATCGAAGTTTTTCTCTGGTTGAAATCAAACCCGAATATTCTCGGTGCGTAAACTCTATCCTTCTTGTTCTGCAAGTAACCGATTTTGAAATTCGGCATTGAAGGTTCTTCAAACGGTTTTATAAGAAAGTCCCCGCTAAAACCGTAACTTTTATCTTTCAAGTCTGAAAAAAACCTGGTTGCCGTAGCTTGATTCATTGAAAAACGTAGATCAGTTTCGGGAGCGTCTAACTCTCTACTATACCAATACTTTCTGGAGTCCGGTTCTTTTCTCTCAGAGTTGGCGTAATTTACATTCCAGTTGAACATGCTGTTGTTTAAGGGAGTAACCACATGTTCACCGATCAACTGAGTTGAATAAAGAGAACGTTCCGTAAACTGAAGCGAGGTCGCTTCTCTATATTCGGGAACGTAGAAATGACTTCCCTTTGTTGTAACAACATTATTATCAGTGTTTTGGTTATAAATATTTTTAAAACTGATCTTGTTGCTTCCGCCAAACTTATAACTTGCATTAAATAACGCTCCCCAAAGAATGTTATTTAAATAATCGGAACCGGTATAATCATACCAGGTACCGCTGTAATTGAAATATTTTCTTTCATACTTCCTTAATTCGTTGGTGGATGAATAAGTAAGCGATCCGATAAATCCGAGTTTTCCTTCTTCACCGATCTCGTAAGAATCGCCAATGGATAATTTGAAATTTGAGTTAAACGGCATTTTGCCTTTTTGTATTCCCCAATCATTTTTAAACGATCGCCCGATTTCTTGAATGGTTTTACTTCCAAGAGAAGAATTGACGTGATCAGAAGGAACAGTTGAAGGTAAATTGCGCGACCCGTCGTCAATGCCGAGAAAATCATATTTACCTGAAGCATACGTCAGCATGTCTCTATTCGTTGATAAAGTATTGTATGAACTCCCCATGCTAAATTCAATTAAGGAATTTGAAGGGAATTCAACGGTATTGATCTGGACTAAGCCGCCGGAAAAATCAGCCGGTTTATCGGGAGTTGCTGATTTACTTGTAATAACATTTTCAATTAACGATGATGGAAATAGATCGTACGAAACGCTTTTCTTTTCAGGATCAGTGCTCGGTAAATTTGCTCCGTTCAACATGGTTGAATTGTAACGATCGCTCACCCCTCTGATGTAAGCGTACTTTCCATCTGAAATTGTAACGCCGGTCATTCTTTTTAAAATATCTGTTCCATCAGAACTATTATTTTTCTTGATCAATTCAGCGCTGATACCATCTACAATACCCAATGATTTTTTCTGAATGCTAAGCATTGCGGCTTCCGAAGACTTTATCGCTTCGGCAGAAACAACGATCTCATTCATCTCTTTTGTTTCGGGTTCAAGTTGTACATTGATCCTTATCTCTTTGCCCTCTTCGACTACAACATTTTCAACAAGCGCCGATTGATAAGAAATGTAGGAAAATTTTAACGAATACTTTCCCGGTTTTAATCCCCTAACTGAATATGTTCCATCAAGATCCGAAGTGGCTCCCATTGTTGTTCCCATAATTAAAACCGACGCGCTGATCAGCTCTTCGTTATTGGACTTGTCGGTTATCTTTCCTCCGATCGAACCTTTCCCTTGACCGAAGAGTGAGCTGAACCCATACATGAATATAAAAAAAACGGTAAGGGACTTCATAAAAATTTGTTTGTTCCATTTGTGATTGCTATACAAATACATTTTCTCCCTCTTTTAAATTGTAACTGTACCGCAAAGTTAAACTTGCCATATTATGTAAATGTTAAGCCCGTGTTAAGAAATTGTTAAGTTCAACTAAATATCGGTCAAAGTTTAAAAAGCGAAGTGCGGCTCTTGAACATCTTCCTTGAATGATACATTACTGTAAATGTATTTTTCTTTTTTTGTGTATTTGATCAAGTCGATATCGATGAGGATGAATCCGTCGACGCAGCTCTGGAAATCGGGATCAATACCAAAATCGAGGAACTGCGCTCCACCAGGTTCACACAATGCGGTGTATTGTTTGTATAATGGCGGGATCGACATACCGAAATATCTCAAGTTTTGTTTAAGGGATTTTAGTTCTTCTTTATAATTGTTGGAGTTGAAGATCGTTGATAATTCTTTTTTCCTTTCTTCACTAATCCGGAATTTATTTCTTGCTCCAACTAAGCCATAAGCGTTGCCGTACCATTTCTCATAAAAGAAGACGATCATTTCTTTTACTTCAACGGGAAAAGTATTTGAAAGCGAAACAGGTCCAAAAAGAAATTGCACTCTTGGATTGACCGCGAGGAATGCTCCTATTCCCATCCACAAATAATCCAATGCATTTGTGTTCCAATATTTTGATTGAATGAAACTTCTTCCCAGTTCAATTGAATATGGAAGATGGAATTGAAATTGTTCTGTAAAGTTGAAGAGTGTTGAAGAGTAAAATCCCGCCGCACCATATTTTTCAATTATTTCACTTCCCACGCCGATACGGTACGCGCCCATAATTTCTAAATTTTCTTCATCCCATAAAACGATGTGATTGTAATAAGCATCGTAAGGATCGGTGTCTAATTTCCTTCCGGTTCCTTCTCCAATTTTTCTAAAAGTTATTTCTCGCAACCGTGCAATTTCTTTAATAACATCCGGAAAAAGTTTATTGTTTGAGAGTAAATAGACTTTTTTCTTTTCATCAATATTTTGCAAGAGTGTTGCTGCTGAAAGCTGCCGCTTAATTTTTATCGGATCGATGGGGTGAATGACATTTTTTTCGGTTACGAAAATTCCCTTTTTATTTTTTCCTATAAGATAGACGTGTTTCTTCAACGTCTTAATTAAAGTCTTCCCCTTCAATAATCCGGCAAACATTATTCTAACCGGGATCAAATCTCCAACTTTTATGGGAATCGTTTTCCCGCGTTGCTTAAATAATTCACGGGGTAAAAGAAACATGGATAACGGTTTGGATAAAGCGGAAACTGCGTAAAAGAATAGACTGTTTCTTCCGCCCACAAATACCGAAAGAATAGGAGCGCGAGATTTTTCCGCAAAGTGAAGTGCGCCGCGCGTCCAGACATTATCTTGCAGACCGTTAAGCGTTAGTCTTGATACTTCTCCCGCCGGGAAAAAGATAACTGCGTGTTCTTCTTTCAAAGCTTTATCTATAGCATGGATATTTTCTTTTTGAATTCCACTATCGAATAAATTATAAGCGAGAAAATGTGATTTCAGATTTTCTATCTGCAATAAAATATCGTTCACAACTATTTTAACATCAGTGCGGACTTCAAGTACCAGTTTAAGCAGCCCTAATCCATCCAAACCACCGAGAGGATGATTGGAAACGATCACAACTTTTCCTTCACTTGGAATTTTTTCTCTATCTTTACTTGAGACCGAATATGAAAAATCAAACTCTTCAAAAAGTGCGTCAATAAATGCTGAGCCGTCTAATCCTTCGTGTTTGGCTAAAAATGAATTGATCTTTTTCACCTTCATTATGCCTGATAAAACCGATTCCACGGCTTTACCCGGCAATGAAATTTTCTTATTGTAGAGTGAAGGGATTCTGTTTCTAAGAATATTATTTAAGTCTATCTGAAGCATTCAATTCTCAAATTGGTTTGATAAATCTTTTGTATCGCTATGTTTCGCAAAAAGAAAACCGATACTGTAAACGAGTAGTGAAAATCCGAGTGAAATGATCCCGAAGAAGTATTCGCTTCTAAAGAGGGAAAGTATGAATCCCGTTAGAAATGCAATGGCTACAAACAATAAACTTGCTGAAACTTTTTCTATCATGTTGTTCTCCTAATTGTGATATTTTTTTTCACAAGCAAAGTTATCGTTGCACTATTAAGAGAATGTTACCGAAGTGTTATGAAATTGTTAAAAGATGATGGTCGGTTGCCGGTGGTCAACCGTCATTTGTTAATGGAAAATTAAAACCAAATTTTGAGATCATTAGAAATGTTTTGTAAGTTTCTTCCATAAAAACAGAAGTTATTACTTTCAAAAGGTGATATTATGAAAATTCATTTTGTGTTTCTTCATATCTGCTTGTTATTGTTTTCCTTTACATATATTTATTCTCAGCCAAAAGAGATAAAAGAATTTGAAGGAGTAAAAAGAATTAATGGCACGGAGATTTTTTGTAAAGTTATCGGAAAAGGCAAACCCATAATTATAGTTCATGGCGGACCTGGACTTGCTCACGATTATCTGTTCGAACCGTTTAAGCAATTAGCAAATAGCTATACGCTTATCTTTTTTGACCAACGGGGCTGCGGGAGATCCTCTGAGTTCTCAGATGCCGATACTATTAAAATGTCTGATTTAGTTGAAGATTTAGAAGGCGTAAGAAATATTTTCAATATTGATAAAATGATTTTGGCAGGACAATCGTGGGGAGCTTTAGTAAGTATTGAATATGCCTCGAAGTATCCCGGCAACGTATCAAAACTTTTGCTTCTTGAACCGGCGCCAGGAAGTACACAATACCTTGGTGAATTTCAGAACACAATTATGCAGCGGCTTTCTAAAGCAGATAAAGAAAAGATTTCTCAATTAGCTCAAAACCCGGAATTAAAATTCAACCCTATCTTATTCAAAGAATTCATGGCCACAAGGTTTAAAGGATATTCAACAGATACAACTTTTATAGCTCAAATGCACATGGACTATTTCGACAGTTTAAGAGTAAAGAAATTCTTTGCAAGTTCGGCTGAATTTGGTTCTTACTTATTGAACTTTGACTTATATGATAAAATGGAAAGTATCGATACGCCGACGCTTATTATTCACGGGCAGTATGATCCCATCCCAACTTCTTCGATCGAAAAAATGTCCGGAGCGATCAACTCTTCCGAACTGCATATAATAAATGGGAGCGGTCATTTTGTTCACCTTGAAAAACCTGATGAATATTTTAGTCTGATCCGTTATTTTTTAAGTAAGGAATAAATTACTAAAACTTCTCTGGTTCCAAAATGCAGAATAAAAACCGCTGAAGTTTTTATAATCCCGGTGGTGTTCAATCGAAAGGTAAAACATGTGGCAATACATTATTAAAGTCGCCCTCTCGGCTATCTTAATTGTAGCGATTTCCGAGGCGTCAAAAAAAAGTTCTTTGATCGGAGGGATACTGGCATCCGTTCCTCTTGTTTCCGTTTTGGCAATGATCTGGTTATACATTGAAACCAAAGACATTCAGAAAATTTCACAATTATCTACAAGCGTTTTTTGGTTGGTTATCCCTTCTCTTTCGCTCTTCATTGTATTACCGTTACTTTTAAAATGGAAGGCAGCATTCTATCCGGCGCTTCTGATCTCCGTGGTAATTATGATTCTGTTTTACTACTTGATGATTTATCTCTTAGGGAAATTTGGTGTGGATTTTTAATACTTAAACCTCCGAGGTTTGAGGACTTTGACAAGTACACGAAACCTCGGAGGTTTGGTTTGAAGTTTTGTACAAAATAATATTTGCTTAGATTTACAATAGAATTATTTAAGGAAAGTTATCTGTTATGAACTACATCTATTTGGGTGATTGCTTAAACGTCCTTAGGGACAATATCAAAGACGAATCGGTTGATCTTATCTATATCGATCCGCCGTTTAACAGCAAGCGTGATTACAATATTTTCTTTGACGATAAGGAAATACAAACACAGCGAATCGCGTTTGAAGATACCTGGTCTTTGAAAAGCATACAAGATTCTCTGCAAGAACTCCACACGATGAAAACGGAAAACCTTTTTTATCTTATGCTCACTTACCAAAAAGTTGCGCCGCATGCTTTTCCTTATTTGGTTATGATGAGTTTGCGTTTGATTGAACTGCACAGAGTTTTAAAACCAACAGGAAGTTTTTATCTTCATTGCGATTCAAATATGAGTCATTATTTGAAAACGATTTGTGATATTATTTTTGGTGAAAAGAAATTTAGAAATGAAATCATTTGGTCTAACGAATCTTCTTCGGGTTTCAAAACACAGGTTAAAAAGAAATTTGTGCGTGGACACGACAAAATTCTTTTCTATTCAAATGCTGAAGCTACTTTTCAAATAGAGCATCAACCTTTAGCTGCTTCCATAATAAAAAGGTATGATAAAATAACAGAAGATGGAAGAAGGTATAAAATTTACGTTGAGAGTGATGGGACGGAAAGGAAACAATTTCTTGAGCAATCTAAAGGAAGAAAACTGAGTGATACTTGGACTGACTTACCATCTTTTCAAACCGTCAATGCCTCTAGAGAATGGATGGGTTATCCAACACAAAAACCAAAAGCATTATTAGAAAGAATAATTAAAGCAAGCAGTAACGAAGGAGACACCGTGCTTGACGGTTTCTGCGGCTGCGGCACTACAGTTGACGCGGCGGAAAGTTTACACCGCAACTGGATTGGGATTGATATTTCTCCCATTGCTATTTCGTTAATTAAAAGAAGATTGAACAACACCTACGGAAAACATCTAAGCAGTTTTGAAGTACGCGGAACTCCAACCGATGAAGTTAGCGCAGTTGAGTTATGGAAACAAAATCCAAACGCCTTCCAGGATTGGTGGCTTACGGAGTTTGAAGTTTTCTCAACAACGTTCGGTTCAAAAGGGGCGGACAAAGGAATTGACGGAATCGGGCAATATCTTGTTTCAGCAACGGATTCTATCCGTGTTGCATTTCAAGTTAAAGGGGGCAAAGTGCAATCAAAAGATATTGATGCGTTGATAGGAGTTCTTTCAAAACATAAATGCGAGCTTGGAGTATTTCTTTCAATTGAAGAACCGACCAGACCAATGTTAGATACTATAGCGCAGCAAGGCTTTGTAGAGTTCCCGGGATTCCAATATCCCAAAATTCAGATTTTAACGTTGAAAGATTTCTTCGGCAATAAGTTCCCGAAACTCCCGAAAGATAATATTACATTCAAAGCGGCGCAGTTCAAAGGGAAGAAGAGCAAACAAATTGAGTTGGGAATTTAATAACAACCTCACCCTTAGTCCCTCTCCTTACCAAGGAGAGGGAAACAGGGAGAGGTTAATTGCTCGCTTGCAAGATGCTGCCAAAATTAAACAGCACCTTATTTAATATTCACCACTTCTTTTGAAACACCTTCCCCAAATTCAAAAGGAATTTTTGCGCAATCTGTCTTTGTGTTTATGAGCGTAATGTTTTTCGTCTTTTCACCATTCAATTTTATAAAGAGATCTACCGTACTGCCACAAGAAAAATTATCAAAGGTAAAACCAAAAGAATTGTTTAACGAGATAAGCGGAGAGGTAAGAGATTTTACAATCACATTTTTAAAAGTGATGTTACTTGCCTCCGATGATTCAATTCCTTTATCGGCTATGAACACCGAATTGCTGATCTCAATATTGGAAACACATTCCGGAGTTAAGCTTTTAATAAGAAATGCTTGCGCGGCTCCATCACAGTTGACATTGTTCATTTTAATGTTTTTGAAGGTGGGAATTCTGGTTGCATCTTTTTGGTCTGTTGTTTTTGGGGCTCCCGAATCAACATAAAAGAGATCAAAAGAAATTGCTTCATCGGCAATATCTTTCATGTAAATGTCTTGAATATAAATATCTTCAACTAAGCCGCCCTTATCATTGCCGCTTTTAAATCTCAATCCTACATCGGTAAAATTGAAAGTACAATTCTGAACAAAAATATTTTTCATGCCTCCAAAAGTATTGCTGCCAAGAACAAATCCACCGTGAGCATGAAGAACAACACAATCGCGAATAACAATATTCTTTAACGCCGGTTCATTACTTTTTTTATCGATCTTGTCGGACTTCATGCAAATACCATCGTCGCCGGTGTTTACGGTGCATTTATAGATCAAAGCGTTTTGGGAAGCGCTTAAATCAATACCGTCGGCATTCTGAGCCCACCATTCATTAAATATTTTAACATCACGAACAATAATATTCCTTGATTTGTGGATGTAGATGTTCATGTTTGCAGAATTTTCAAACGTTGGACCATCAAGTAAAATATTTTTACAATTAACGAAGAGTGCAAGGTGAGGGCGGAAGTAATCTTTTATCTTTTGGTAATCTTCAATTGTTAAATCCTTCACCGATTTCTGTGCAAGAAATTCCTCAGCATCGGCAGCTTGTTTTGAGGGCCACCACATATCCTGCTTTTTATTTAAGGCTCCTCCTTTGTTCAACAACTCCTTCCATTGCGACGGGTTCATTTTACTTTTCTTCACAGGTCTCCACGTTTGACCATTCCCATTAATTAATCCATCTCCGGTAATAGCAACATTCTCAAGTTTATTTGCAAGTATCGGGAACTGATTAATGTACCCGCTTTTTGAAGGATTTTTAATTAACGGGTAATCATTATGATCGGCACTAAAAACTATGAGCGCCCCTTTTTCAAGATGAAGATTAACATTGCTTCTCAATTCGATTGGTCCGGTTGACCACAGACCGGAAGGAACTATGACATAACCGCCACCGGCGTTAGCGCATTCGTCAATAGCAGCTTGAATTGCTTTGGTGTTCTTTGTTACTCCGTTACCAACAGCGCCATACTTCGTAATATCAAAATACTTTTGTGGGAAAGATGGGATTTGCAACTGCTCCATGTGAAAAGGTAAATTTTTTGTGTAGGCATCGACTTCTTCTCTTAGAGATATCTGCGCCTGCAGCTTAATCGAAAGTGAGGGTATCAGAATAAAAATAAGTGTGGAGAAGATAATAGAAAGTGTGTGTGAAGTCTTCATTTAATATTTTCCTTTTAATAAAAATATCACCCGGAACCGAACCTATGCGATTTAAATACGACTAATGATGATTGCCGATTGACTTTTGATCAAAACCCTACTGCAAGAATGTAACTGTAAACCAATAAATTATTGCTGCAAAAAGCGCGGTAACAGGAATTGTTAACACCCATGCCCAAACCAGATCAATAGTAACTTTCCATTTTACTGCTGATAAGCGTTTTGTAATTCCCGCACCGATAATTGAGCCGGTGATCGTATGCGTTGTGCTTACAGGAATTCCCATAATCGCGGTTCCAAAAAGTGTAATTGCACCGGCGGTTTCTGCCGAGAATCCTTCGAAGGGACGAAGCTTGGTAATTTTTTGTCCCATCGTTTTTACAATGCGCCAACCGCCGGACATTGTCCCCAACGCAATAGCCAAATGACATGAGAGCACAACCCATAATGGTATAGTGTCGGATTGTTTTAAGGCGCCTGATGAAACCAATGCAACGAATATGATTCCCATCATCTTTTGCGCATCGTTTGAACCATGCCCAAGGCTGTAGGCGGCGGAGGAAGCAAGTTGAAGTTTGCGAAAAATTTTATCTACTTTATACGGCGCAGAGTCTTTGCTTAAATTCAAAACTATGATTGAAAAGAAATATGAAATGACGATACCGATAAGCGGCGCTAAAAAAATGAACATAATGATCTTTATAACCGACCCCATAAAAATTGCGCTGAATCCTGCCTTGGTTATTGCCGCACCTACAAATCCTCCGACCATTGTATGAGACGAACTTGACGGAATGCCATACCACCATGTAAGCAGATTCCAAATTATCGCGGCGACTAATCCGCTTCCAACAACAGTTAGATCGATTACATCGGCGTGAACAATCCCCTTGCCGATCGTGTTTGCAACGTGCAATCCGAAGAAAAGGAAAGCAATAAAATTAAAAAATGCTGCCCATGCAACTGCAAACTTGGGTGAAAGTACACGGGTTGAAACAACTGTGGCAATAGAATTTGCTGCATCGTGAAAGCCGTTAATAAAATCAAAGATTAGAGCTAAAGCTATAATTGAAATTAATGGGAGATAATCTATCTGCATGTGAGTCTGCCGGGTTTTCTAATTAATTATTACGAGTTTTTAATTAAGATTGAAATAATCACATTTGCCGTTGACTGGCATTTGTCGCATGCTTTCTCAAGCATATCAAGAATTTCTTTCTTCTTAAACAAGGTGATGGCATCTTTTTCTTCAACAAAAAGTTTCTTTAAGGTTGAGCGGTATATATTATCTGCTTCCGTTTCCAAATCCTTAACCGCTTTACACTCGTTGATTTGTTTCCCTTTGTTTTTTAAATCTTGTAATACAATTTCCAATTCTTTTATCTGTCTGAAGATGATCATTGAGAGTTGTTCGGCTCCGTCAATTTTTTCCGTAATGTTATAAATATCAATTCGGGCAACGGTTCCCAAAAGGATATCGCTGATGCTGTCAATCTTTTTTATTAAGCTGAAAATATCTTCGCGGTCGAACGGCGTAATAAATGTATTGTTGAGCCGCTTAATAACTTTCGTACTTATCTCATCACACCGTTTTTCAAGCGGTTTTAATCTTAAATAAATGTCTTTTTCATAGATGTCTGAAGCAAAGAACTCGTGAGTAATACGAGCCATCTCTTCAACATGGGTGATAATGTCTTTGAAATCTTCGAAGTATTTTTCTTCTTTTGGTAATAGTCCTTTGAACATATTCTTTTCCTTAAAAAGTTTTTATATCTGCTTATTAAAGATAGGAAATAATGAAAAATTCTTAATTGTTTTCTTCATTTTTATAAAAAAACAGTATTTTATCATGGAGAAAAATTTCGGTTTAACAAATTGATTTGAGTTTAGTAAGTTCTTATTAATATTTAATTAAAAAGTTATACAAGGGAAATTCAATATGAAAAAATATCTTATTCTTTTTTGTTTTATCACGGCTGTAATATTTTTTGGCTGTGGCAAGGGGAAAGTTTCCGTTACACTCGCCGGTTCAACAGCATTTCAACCATTTGCAGAAAAAATTGCTGATGAGTATATGAAGGCAAATCCAAATATTACCATTACCGTACAAGGGGGTGGTTCAGCGGTTGGAATTCAATCTGCTAATTCCGGTGCGGCGCAAATCGGAATGGCAGATCTTGTAAAACTACCGGATGAAGCAAAAGGGCTTACCTCCATAGTAGTGGCGCAGGATGGTATCGCAATAATAGTTAATCCTAAAAACAAGATAGAAAATTTGAGTACTGAACAGCTCCGTGATGTTTTCAACGGAAAAATTAAAAACTGGAAAGAAGTCGGAGGAATGGATGCGCCAATAACAGTGGTGTCCCGCGAAGCCGGATCAGGTACAAGGTCTTCGTTTGAAAAAATCGTAACCGGAATTAAACTCGTCGATAAAGCGGTAATTCAAAATTCAAATGGAACAATCCGGGAAACCGTTGCAAATGATGAAAATTCGATCGGGTATATTTCACATGGTATCCTTAATGAAAAGGTGAAAGCGTTGAAAATTGACAATGTTGAATGCACTACCGAATCGATTATCGCAAAGAATTATATTCTGGTACGTCCGATATTCCTTTTAACAAAAGGAGCGGCTGAGGGTGAGGTAAAGAAATTTATTGACTATATCCTTACAGAAGAAATTCAGTCAATGATAAAGAAAGACGGATTACTCCCGGCAAAATAATAGACTCTATGAAAATATTTGGTGAGAAAGGAGTAGAACGACTCCTGTCGGTGGTAGCATTTTCGGCAATCTCTGCTTTGGCACTGATTGCGCTATTTATTTTTATTGAGGGACTTCCTTTTCTATTTAGGTATGGAGTAAAAGACTTCCTGTTTTCATCCGATTGGCGTCCGGAGTCCGGAAAGTTTGGTATCTATCCAATGATATCTGCATCATTCTGGGTGATGCTGGGAGCGATGCTTGTAGGCGCGCCGCTTGGAATTGCAGGAGCTATATTCCTGGCTGAGTTTACACCCAAAACGGTAATGCATATTGTCAAACCGGCTATTGAACTGCTTGCCGCCGTCCCATCGGTAATATATGGTTTTATTGGTGTGGTGGTTCTCGCCCCGATTATAAGAGAAATATTTGGAGGTCCCGGACTGTCTGTACTCGCTGGCGCAATCATTCTGGGAATTATGATACTACCTACAGTTATAAGTATTTCAATCGATTCTATCCTCGCTGTGCCGGTTTCTTTCCGGGAAGGATCGCTTGCCTTAGGAGCTACCGTCTGGCAGACTGTCCACATGCTAACAATTAAAGCGGCAAAATCGGGAATAGTTGCAAGCATCATTCTCGGTATGGGAAGAGCGATTGGCGAAACCATGGCGGTTATTATGGTTACCGGTAATTCAGTAATGATACCCAATTCCCCGCTTGATTCAGCCCGAACTCTAACAGCCAATATAGCACTCGAAATGAGTTACGCCACGGGCATGCATCGTGAAGCACTATTTGCAACCGGTGTGGTCTTATTCATTGTTATAATTATTCTGAATTCCATAGCGAGTGTTGCTATTAGAAAGAAAGTGATAGTGAAATGAGGATCTCTCCGAAATACACACAAATAGTGGCAATAACAATCCTCGGCGCAGCAACTGTCTTTACCGTTGCAATACTTATCTTCATTATCATCTTTGTGCTTGAAAAGGGTTTGCCAATTTTGAGTTTTAATTTCCTATTCACTAATCCGACAGACATGGGACGTTCGGGGGGAATACTCCCTATACTTATCGGAACCGTCTTGCTGCCGGTGTTGGCAATCATCGTTGCAGCCCCCTTAGGCATAGGCACTTCAGTCTATCTTGTTGAGTTTACTCATGAATCCAGAATTACAAGACTGATCCGTTTCGGAACAGACTGCCTTGCAGGTGTCCCTTCGATTATTTTCGGTTTATTCGGATTTATCTTTTTCGTTACAATTCTTGGGATGGGATGGTCGATAATGTCAGGTGGATTAAGTCTTGCATTCATGATATTACCAACCATTATCCGCACTTCGGAAGAAGCAATCCGTTCAGTCCCAAAAGCATATCGAGAGGTGAGTTTTTCTTTGGGAGCTTCACGTTGGCAGACTGTTCGCAAGGTAGTCTTACCAAATGCCTTACCCGGAGTTGTAACTGGAGTTGTGCTTGGCGTTGGACGGTCAATTGAAGAGACTGCCGTAGTTATTTTTACCGCCGGTTCTTCACTTCTCATTCCCACTTCTTTATTCGATTCAACTCGTACTATGGCGGTGCATTTTTACATCCTTGCGCGTGAGGGGCTCTCAATGGATAATGCATATGGTACTGCCGCCTCTTTGATCATTGCAGTTTTGATTGTCAATCTTTCAGCTTACTGGATGATGCACCGTTTTATCGCGAGAAGGAACTGACCGGATGACACAGGAAAAAAACATTAAAATAGACACTCGCCATTTAAATCTTTATTTCCATGAAGAAAAAATTCTAAAGGATATAAACCTGGAGATAACCTCAAATCAAATTCTTGGAATTATCGGTCCGGCAGGATCCGGTAAAACAACTTTTCTCCGTTCTCTTAACAGGATGAATGAACTTGAACCTGGTTGGCGAGTTGAAGGACAAATCCTTCTTGACGAAATTGATATTTATAATAGTGAATTAGATGTGATTTCTCTAAGAAAGAGAGTCGGGATTGTTTTTGCATTGCCGGTTGCATTACCGATGAGTATCTATGAAAATGTTGTGTATGGAGTGAGATTATCCGGGATCAAAGATAAAGCGCGTCTTGATGAAATAGTAGAAAAAAGTCTGTCCGCTGCTTTTCTCTGGGATGAAGTAAAAGATCGGTTGAATTTATCCGGACTCCGGCTCTCCGGCGGGCAGCAACAAAGGCTCTGTCTTGCACGGGTTTTAGCTATGGAACCTGATGTTATTCTTTTAGATGAACCATGTTCAGGATTGGACCCGATCTCAACTACATGGATTGAAGATGCATTGACCGAATTGAAAAAAAACTATACCATTATACTGGTAACTAATAATACGATGCAGGCTGCACGTGTTGCAGATAAAACCGCTTTTTTTCTGATGGGTGAATTGGTGGAAGTAGGTTTAACCAGACAAATTTTTACTACCCCGGTAAAAAAAGAAACGAATGATTATATAACGGGGAGATTCGGGTAAAAATGGAAGACAATACAAAAATAAACGATAAAATTGAAATCAAGAACCTTGATTTATTCTATGGTCAGTTCCAGGCATTGAATGCGATTAGCATGACGATAAAACCCAAACTGATTACCGCTTTGATCGGTCCATCAGGCTGCGGCAAATCTACTTTACTCCGTTGCCTCAACCGGATGAATGACCTTATCCGTGGAGTTCGTATAACAGGACAGGTAATGTTAGATGGAAAAGATATTTATAATTCCGGTATGGAAATTACCGAATTGAGAAAAAAGGTCGGCATGGTTTTTCAAAGACCAAATCCCTTTCCGCTTTCAATTTATGATAATGTAGTCTATGGGTTAAGAGTAGCGGGTATTAAAGGGAAAAATCAACTCGACGAAATAGCGGAAATGAGCCTAAAGTCCGCCTGGTTATGGGATCAGTTAAAAGATAAACTTCATCATCCGGCGCTCCCATTACCGTTGGATCAGCAGCAACGATTGTGTATAGCGCGACTTTTAGCTGTTAAACCCGAAGTGATTCTCATGGATGAACCATGTTCAGCATTGGATCCGATATCCACTTCAAAAATTGAAGATTTGATGCACGAATTAAAAAAAGATTATACGATTATCATTGTTACGCATAATATGCAGCAGGCATCGCGGGTTAGCGATTATACTGCCTTTTATTACATCGGCAACCTGATTGAATTTGCAGACACAAAAAAGATTTTTACGGCTCCGGATAAAAAACAGACGGAAGATTATATAAGTGGCCGTTTTGGATAATAATAGTAGGAGATAACTATGCAAGATCATTTTAATGAAGAAATCGAAAGCCTAAAGACCAGTCTTATAAAGATGGCAACCCTCGTTGATGAACAAGTTGAACGTGTGTTTACCGCTCTTGAAACCGGCGATATTCAACTTTGTAAAGGGATCAAAGCAAAAGACCGGGAAATAGATATTTACGATAATTTGATCCAAACACAATGTGAAAATATACTCGCACTCTTTCAACCGGTTGCTATTGATCTGAGATTCGTTTTATCTGCGTTGATGACAAACAATCAGTTGGAGCGTTGCGGAGATATTGCCGTAAATATAGCTCAACGAGTGAAAAAAACTTCAGATACGCAGTCGTTAATAAAAGAATCCCAGATTTTAGATATGGGGCAGCAGGCAAAAGAAATGTTGAAAAATGCAATTGATGCTCTCATCCTGAATGACCTTGAAATAGCACAAAAAGTTTTAGAAAGCGATGAGATCGTCGATAATTTTAATAAACAAATATTCCTTTTCCTCGTAGAAAAGATGAAAACCGATAATGCTCTAATTGAACCATGTTCTCATCTCATCGTGTTGATCCGTAATATTGAACGGCTGGCAGACCACGCCACTAATATTGCCGAAAATCTTGTTTTTTATCTTGAAGCCAAAATTATCAAGCATCAAATAAAGTTGAATCCTCCAATAGAATAATAGAGAGAGTTTTTAGGTCTTGTTAGGCGATTGTTGGAAAGAAAAATTTCTTAGTCTTAATCGATTTCAGAGCTTTTCTTAAATTATCTGTTCAGCCTGTTGTACCACATGTTTTCTGTATAATGTTAAAACGGCGGATTTGGAGACAAATCCAATGTATTTCCCCTTTTGTACAACAGGAAGATTCCACTTATCGAATTTCTCAAACTTTTCTATTACCGACGTCATTGATTCATCCACACTTAATGAACAGTTATCCGTCCGCATAATTTCATAAACGAGGAGAATGTCATAAAGTTCTTTTTCGAGGATCATTTCTCTAATATCGTCAAGATAAATTAATCCAAGATAATTGTTCTGTTCATCCACAACTGGAAAAATATTTCGTTTTGAGTGGGTCATCACTTCAAGAAATTGTGCAAGGGTCGCATTCGGATTTACTGATGAAAAATCCTTTTCGATCAATTCGCTTATTGAAATTTTACTGAGTAAAGCTACATCTTTATTGGTAACGTCATCAAATCCTTTCTCACGCAAAACTTTTGTATAAATCGAATCTTTCTCAAAATATTTGGAGATAAAATAAGAAGTAGAAACCACGATCATCAAGGGAACGAAAAGAACGTACCCGCCGGTAATTTCTGCGATAAGAAAAATTCCGGTTAGCGGCGCGCGAATAACACCTGCAAGAACTCCCGCCATACCAACCGCAATAAAGTTTGCAGTATTTAAGTCAATGATGCCAAGCATTCTGAAGAGTTGAGTAAGAAAAAAACCGCACATTGCACCAATAAAAAGAGAAGGAGCAATAATTCCGCCGTCACCACCGGCTCCAACAGTTAATCCTGCAGCTATAGGTTTAAGCATGATAAGTAGAAAAACAAAAAGTAGAAGAAACCAGTCAAATGGTAAAGGGATTGCAAAAACACTGTTCTGAACAAGCGAATAATATTCAGTGCGTAAAACTTGTTTAACAGAAAGATACCCTTCTCCGAATAGAGGAAGAAAAAGGAAAACGAGAAGTGATACTCCAAGTCCGCCTAAGAGAGCCCTGTAAAATTTATTTTCGATTGATTGAAAATACTTTTCGATAGAAAAAGTAGAACGGATAGTATAAACTGAGATCAATCCGCAAAATACTCCCAGCAAAATATAAAAAGGAATCGCTTGAAGTATCCAGCCTTGTGTTACTAAAATGAAAAGCTGACCGCTGTGCGTAAAGTTTGAGAACACTGCCGCCGTAGCAGATGAAATTAACACCGGCACCAAAAAGGGAACAGATATTTCCGATACCAAAACTTCAAATGCAAAAATTACCCCGGCAATCGGGCTGTTGAATATCGCAGAAATTCCAGCCGCAGTTCCGCATGCGAGAAATAAAGTTTTGTATTTAAAATTCAGTTTAAGACTTTTCCCGATGTTAGCGCCAATGGCGGCACCGGTAGCAGCTATTGGGGCTTCAAGTCCAACACTTCCGCCGAGCCCGACAGTTAATGTACTTGCAATGATATGTGAATATGTTCTTTGAAACGGAATATCAATTTTCCCCTTGCCAATTGAGTGGATTATATCGCTCAATCCTTTTGCATGAACACCTTTAAGCGGATACTTTACAAAAAGAACCGTAAGAATTATTCCGAACAACGGAAGGAGAAAAACTATTTTAATGGAATAACGTTGAAGTAATGAGAGAGCTAATTCGTGCGAAAAGTTCACGCTTGATTTTAAGACCACGGCAATCATTCCGGCAATCGCGCCAATCAAAATGCTTAACAAGATGATGGACGTTTTTGTTGATGGATCGTGGAAGACATTTGGGAGAAGTCTTTTCAATCTGCTTAATATTTTTATACTGCTCTTACGGCTCATAGAAGATTAAAGCTGTGTATTATCATTTAAAGAAGTTTCCATTTCTAAAATAAGAATTTCCTTTGTCTTATTATAGTTTTGGAGAATCGTGAATACCAAAACGGTAAACACCTAAAAGACAGGGAGAAGCGGGAGTAAAATTTTTATTGATTCCCGATTGGTAATTAAACAAATGATTTTTATTTTCAACATTGTTATGACAAAATTTCGTCCACAATAAATAGAGACAAAAATGAGTAGTCAACTCTGGCAAAGAAAACCGGTAGAACATTTTGAAGCAGAAATGAAAGAGAGTAAACTAAACCGCGTGCTCAGCAAGTTTGGTTTAACATCACTTGGTGTTGGGGCAATCATAGGTGCAGGCATTTTTGTAATGACCGGTGTAGGAGCAAAAGAATATGCGGGTCCGGGATTAGCCCTTTCTTTTGTCGTGGCAGGAATTGGTTGTACGTTCGCAGCTTTATGTTATGCCGAATTTGCGTCGTTCCTTCCGGTAGAAGGATCAGCTTACGCTTATGCGTATGCAACAGTCGGCGAGCTCTTCGCATGGATAATAGGATGGGATTTAATCCTGGAATATGGAATGGCGGCTTCTGCGGTAGCAGTCGGTTGGTCGGGTTATTTAAACAAATTTCTCCATTTATTCAATGTAAGACTTCCTATCTGGTTGATGAATGATCCATTTACTGCAAAAGAAATGATAGCTGATGCCACACAAAGAGGAACGATTAACTCATTAGCTACTCAGTACTCAGATATTAACTTGCCAACGGTTTTAGGATTTGATTTTGCTTGGAACATCCCGGCATTTTTACTGATTTGGATTCTGACGGCAATTCTGGTTAGAGGAATTAAACAAGCCGCCAGCACTAATAATGTATTGGTAATGATTAAGGTGACGGTAGTATTATTCATTATCGTTTTGGGAGCGCAATATATTAATACGGCAAACTGGACACCATTCATACCGGCAAGAGGCGCATACACCGATGCCTTAGGCAACTCACATCACGCTTATGGATGGCTGGGCATTGTAGCGGGAGCTGCATACATTTTCTTCGCTTATATAGGATTTGACACGGTTTCAACTCATGCCGGTGAAGCGAAGAATCCGCAGAAAGATGTCCCGTTCGGAATTATCGTTTCACTGATCGTCTGCACAATCCTTTACATCTTAGTAGCTTTGGTACTTACTGGAATGGTAAATTATAAAAACATAGATATAACAGCGCCAATCGCAGCAGCATTTGGAGCGGTCGGTCTCAATTATGCGGTTTTTATTATTTCAGTTGCGGCTCTTGCGGGATTAACATCGGTGACGATAGTAATGTTATTAGGGCAGTCAAGAATTTTTTACGCAATTTCAAAAGATGGATTACTGCCAAAGAAAACATTCGGAGAATTGCATCCAATATACAGAACGCCGTGGAAATCAAATCTTCTGATTGGTGGAGTTATTTCATTTATCGCTGCATTTACACCAATAGATTCAATATCGAAGATGGTAAACATAGGAACTTTATTGGCATTCGTAATAGTTTGTATCGCGGTGTGGGTAATGCGGATGAAAGAACCGACCCGTCACCGGCCGTTCAGAACGCCGGCGATATGGTTTGTTGCTCCAATGGGTGTTCTCTTCAATTTTGGAATGATGTTAACCTTAGAGTGGCAAAACTGGGCACGTCTTTTTGTCTGGCTGTTGTTAGGGCTGTTGATCTATTTTCTTTACGGAAAAAAACATAGTGTAATGGCAAAGCTATTGGCAAAAGAGAAGGTTCGGTAGTTGATATAATTGAATTCATTGCGATTGATTTTAATTTAATGATGATTCAATCTTTTATTGGTTGTCTTTGACGTAACAGAACATAACCGACACTTCCGGATATGACAGAGGCAATCAATATGCCAATTCGGGCTGTATCGAGCAGAGCTACTTCTTGTGAAAAAGAAAGACCGGCGATAAACAGGGACATCGTGAATCCGATACCAGCTAATACTGAAGCACCATACAATTGCTTTGTTGATGTATCTAAGGGAGATTCCGAAAGTTTAAGTTTTATCGCGAGATAAGAAAATAAAAATATCCCAAGTTGCTTACCAAAAAACAACCCGAATACAATACCAAGACAGACCGGGTCAAACAAAAATTCCCCAATATTATTCCCAATTGAGACCCCTGCATTCGCGAACGCAAATAATGGAATTATAAAGAATGTCACCCAGGGATGCAGATTAATTTCAAATCGTTGTAAGGGGGTTAGCGCATCCTGACAGTTCTTTCCAAGCGCCTGAATAATTGCAAGTCTTTCCTCAGCCTCTTCCTTTTTAATAGGCCGAAGCAAGGAACTTCCGATTTCAACAATACGTCTTTTCGATGATTTAAGAAAATCGCTCTGATCAAGCTTGCTCTTAGATGGAATAGTAAAAGCCAATATGACGCCTGCAATAGTTGTATGAATTCCAGATTGCAGAAAAGCAAACCAGAGACCGACACCAAGAAAAATGTAGACGGACAATTTTTTAACCCCCAGCACATTTGACAGTATAAGGAAAAAAATAAAAAGAAAAGCAACCATCAGCGCGGGTAATGAAATCGAAGCAGTATAAAAAACAGCAATGATAACAACCGCACCAATATCATCGACTATAGCGAGGGCGGTAAGAAATATTCTCAAAGAGGAAGGAATACTATTTTTTAGCAAGACAAGTATACCCACAACAAATGCGATGTCGGTAGCTACGGGAATAGCCCATCCGTCACTCCCTTTTCCACTGGAATTAAAAATCAGATAGATTATTGCCGGTATAATCATTCCACCAACAGCGCCGATCATCGGCAAAAGAGCTTTTTTTAGAGAGGATAATTCACCGACCAGGAGTTCCCGTTTAATTTCAAGCCCCACGACGAAGAAAAAAAGAACCATCAGCCCATCATTGATCGCATGGAGAAGTGAAAACCCGAAGTCAAGACCACCAAACTTAATATTGATTTCAGATCGCCATATCTCAGAAAAAAAACTTGCTATGGATAAATTAGACAAAATAATGGCGAGTATTGTAACCACGAGCAGTATTATGCCGCCTATGGCTTCGTTATGTAAAAACTCCTTAAAGGGATTAAGTTTTTCTTTAAATATGTTTTTGTTCATTCTTCCTTCAATAGCACTATAATTGATTTACAATTCCGACTATGGAATTTTATTATACGCAATAGTCTGCCAATAGCCCGATAAATTATTTGCGAGAGCGATTTTTTCAAGGAATTCAATCTTCATCGGATGAGGTTTTAAATCCTCTTTTATAATCCGAATACCAATATTTAATATTTTTAACGCATTTGTTTTATTGAAAAAAACGGGAGGGGTTTGATCTATATAAGAATTCCAGAGAACATTCCGTATCGCGTTTTCACAAAAATCTTTCTCATATCCGAGAGCAATTCCTTCCTGGATGAAAATACGGACTTCATGGCCATCGAAAAAAACGGGAGGGGTTTGATCTTTATAAGAATTCCAGAGAACCTGTCGTATCGCGTTTTCGCAAAAATCTTTCTTATACCCGAGAGCAATTCCTTTCTGGATGAAAATACTTACTTCATGATCCCAGATATTTTTATCTTTGGTTATGAGGAGTAAAAGCGCTCTTAGTAGGTTGCTGTTATCGAGAGTCTCTTTAATATTATCGGAGACGTCCGGTAAAATTTGCATGATGTAGTCCTTTTATTAAAATTATTTCTTGTTTACCTCAATTGTGCAAAACAATCCGTGACCACAGCCTAAGCCATCAGGAAGACCAAACTCCAAATTCCGAAGTACACAAGCAACTTGTGGACCCATGATGCTTGCCCAAAAATCAACAACTGGAAAACGAGATGAGTTTCCTTCAAGCCATTGCAGCATGTGTAATTCTTCTTTTAATTCATCAGGGGCAATCTCGAGTATTTTCGCTAAAGGTATTTTTTTCTTATTCATCAGGGCATCAAGAAAACTGATCGTAGTATTCCATAATTTATTATAATATGAAATGCGTTGGTATTCGAGTGGGTGTGATTCTTTAAAAAAGTCCAGAAATGAAATATCCGCATGTAAATGTTCAACTGCACCTCGGTAATCGCGATCAAAGAACTTATTTACCTCAAAACGCAATTTCTGTGGATGTTTATTATAAAAACCTGTTGCCATATGTCTGCCAACAAGAATCGAGCGGTCAATACACTTAACCGTTGCCTGACGATTATTTTTTAGAGCTACTTCCATGATCAAATCTCTAATTTCTGCAGCGCTCCAAAAACGGACTGAATAGTTTTCTGAGATTGCTCCTTCTTGCTGATCTGTTGGATACAACCACGACATATTATATGGCAAAACATCTGTGTCTTCATGATTCCAATAGAGGGGCCATTCGGGAGAAAATTTTCCAAACAGATCAAGCGCCAACACAAATTCATCTGAACCCGTCTCAAAAATATGCTCTATCAGGTTTTTTAGTTCACTATATGTTAAGTGGGAAGGAGAAGAATAACTTGAGAAATAAATATCAATCGGACCCATATTTAAGAAACCATGATCGGTAGCTAAATTACATTCAATAAACTGGATGTTGTCTTTCCCGCTAAAGTTATCTCTGCCTTGCTTAACCATCGATGGAGATATATCTATACCGAGGTATGATTTAATGTTAGCATCTGTCAGCATAAAATCACGTTGAATAGTTGTTTTATTAGCCGGTGGAATATGTGTTAATAATTCGTATCCTTCTCCACTCCCACAGCCAAGGTCAACGATACGCAATTTTTCTTTATGATTTAGTAAGTTCAGAATTGGACGTCTGATAGCCGTTTTAATAGATATATCCTCCCAGTATTTGCGTACATTATCTTTTTTCCCGGTCAGTCCCCCCTTATCAATTCCGTAAAATCCTTGTTGAACGGCAGTTTCAAAAAATTCAGTCTTTTCCATATAGTAGCTCCTTGGTCTAATTAACTAAATATTCACCACGATAAAACATCTTTGATCATCTCACCAACTGATAGCTAGCTGACAAGATGATCTAAATGCTTTTCGTAGAGAGGATCATATTATATATTCATAGAATCCTCAAACTATGTAAATCATAGCTGCTATAAGATTATTCGGCTTTAAAAGTTAGGGGTTACATAGTAAGGATAAGTTTAACAACCATAATTAAAACTCCTACCACTAACATAATGACTAACGCAACTGCGTAATTTCCGGTATTATCTTTTTTATTCGCAGAATCCATGGTCTACTCGCTTTCATAAAATTAAGTAAATAATAAATCGATAAGCATTGCCCGTAAGTTTACTTTAAGGGGCAATCTCGATATTACATTGTTTGTATTAAATTGAAGGGAGAAACTAAGATTCCGGGGGAGCTTTATTGGTTGGCTGTGTTAATGAAGGTTCAGAAATTATTCCGGTGTCTTCGTCCCGAATAATTTCAATATACTTAATATAGAAAATATCATTACCGGCAACAGAGAACGTGTGTGTATCAACGCTCGTCTTTACGGAAGGAATAATATGTTTTGGTATTTTGGAAGAGAAAATAAATGTCTGCGAAGGCGCTGAACTTTTGGGTGAAACAGTGTTCAACCGTAGGAAGGAAATTCCTTCTCCGCCGGCAAGATGCACCATTCCCGATAGGAAATAGAGGGAAATGAGTATTATGTAATTAAATCGCTTCAAAAGTTTACCAGCTCATAATCTTTTTTTGTGCAATTTAAGGTATTTATTGGCTAGTTGCAATGGAAATAGAAAGAAAGATTTCGGTAGAGTTACAATTAAAGTAATGAACCGAGGTAAGTCGGATTCAATCAAATCATTTTGTTTCAGTTTTTTTTTTAATTTACAATTTTTCAAATTTTTCCGTTGTTCTTCTACTCAATAATTAGCTTAATATTTTCTGATTTTGTTCTCTTTTCGATCCAGTTTAAAAACCGCTTTTGTTCGCGCCAACCAGGGCGATTTTTAAATTTTGCAAAAACAACATTGATTGTATCTAACCTTTTTTCATTGACCGTTGCTAAAACCGTCTTGGTTACAAACAGTTCAATTAGCTTCGAGTGCTGCGCTTTTGCTTCTTCATACAAATTGTTGATTGGGAATTGATTGTAGCCAGTCTTTTGCAATTCACTTTCTAATAAAGCGATTTTCTGATCCTTCGTCTTTAATATTTCTTCATTTTTTTTATAGAGGTCTTCTATTAATCCCTTTCGAATTGCCGACATATCAAGTTTTTTGTCTTTAGTATCACTTTGTTTAATAATTAGTTTTGCGCCTTCCAAATTGTAATATTTTAATTTTGATCGTACCGTTACAATTTTTTCATTGTCAATTTCACCAATAGTAAAAACTTCGATTCGTTTCTCTCCTTTTTCGATTGATAAATTTTTCCCTACAATAAATACACTTCCAACACTTAATTCATTTATTAAAAACTGGTTCGCATTTCTTGTGAAAATGCTTCTTTCAACAATTGCATACCCCATAAACAAACTCGGTACAACTGTAAGACCGACTATTACGAAAATGTAAATCTTAACCTTTTTCCCGAAAGCTTTATTGGAATATTCATTTTGCGGATAACGGAGGAAGCGAACAATAAGTAGTGTAGATAAACTTATAAAAACACTGTTAATGAAGAATAAAAAAAATGCTCCGAAAAAATAGGAGAAATTGCCCTCAGCAAGCCCGTATCCCGCGGTACAAAGCGGGGGCATTAATGCTGTTGCAATAGCAACACCCGGTATTACCGTACTTACACTTTTTCGCGATACTGCAACTATTCCAGCCAAGCCGCCGAATAAAGCAATAAGTACATCCCATATTGTCGGTGTAGTTCTAGCTAATAATTCCGATTGCGCTTCACCTAATGGGGAAACCAAAAAATATAATGTTGATGTTAGAACGCTTATTAAGACGGCAATCCCAAGATTTTTAAAGGATGATTTAATGAGCATTAAATCATTTATTCCAACTCCGAGTCCAATGCCCATTATCGGACCCATCAATGGGGAGATCAGCATCGCGCCGATTATTACCGCAGTTGAGTTTACATTCAATCCAACGGAGGCAATCATTATTGCGAATATTAAAACCCACAGATTCGTACCTTTAAACTCAACTCCCTTTTTAATCGCTGCAATAGTCTGGAGTTCGTCCGCTTTATCCTCATCGAGATTAAAACGCTCTTTGAAAATATTTTTCAAGAGAACCAAGACTCTCAATTTTTGTGTTGTCTCCATAGCTAATTCCTTTCATTCTTAATCTAAAAGTATCAATAAAAAAAGAAAAACGGGAGTTTAATTTTAAGGATTCTCATCATTAATTATCTGTTAATTGGTTTTCCTTACAGAAGTCAGAATGAATTATATCGGCAAGCTTACTCCTTAATTCTGAATACTGACTTCTTTCTTCCATGCCCAATATCAATCCTAAAATGATTTGTAACTCTATCACCTCCTCGTTAATTTGTGGTGAACACTAAATAATTTTAATAAAAATGATCACTGATATTTTAATTACCGGCTTTCTTGTTTTAATGAACGGATTTTTCGTTGCCGCTGAGTTCGCAATTGTAAAAGTACGGGCATCTCAGCTTGAACTAAAAGCCCAAAAGGGAAACCGTTTTGCAATTCTTGGAAAGAAAATTGTAAATCATCTTGATGCGTATCTGGCAGCTACTCAGCTTGGAATTACTCTTGCAAGTCTGGGTTTAGGATGGATAGGCGAACCGGTTGTTTCCAAAATAATATTGGCTGTTATGAACTTAACCGGTATCCAGATGAGTGAAGAGACGGCTCATATTGTTGCGCTTCCTGTCGCTTTTATTACCATTACCACTTTACATATTGTCTTTGGAGAATTAGCGCCGAAGACAATTGCAATTCAGCGATCTGAAGCAACAACCTTAGCGGTAGTTTATCCATTACACTTTTTCCACCAAATGTTTAAACCATTCATCTGGTTGCTTAACGGCATTGCAAACTTCCTTATAAGAAGTATTGGTTTTTCCCAGATACATGGGGCAGAAATTCACAGCAGTGAAGAAATAAAATATTTAGTTAAGCAAGGAAAAGAAAGCGGAATAATTGAGACCGAAGATTACGCGATCATCAAAAATGCCTTTGACTTTTCAGAGCGAACCGCAAAGCAGATCATGATTCCGCGCCACCGCGTTTTAGCGTTTGATGTGGAAGAGTTCAACGAAAGTGTACTTGAAAAGATCCTCGAAGAAAATTATTCGAGAATTCCTTTTTATGAAGAGAGCCTCGATAACATTGTTGGAGTTGTTTATCTAAAAGACCTTCTCTTAAATCTAAGAAGAAATACACCTATCAATATCCGGGAGTTGATGCGACCTGTGATGTTTATCCCTGAATCAAAACGGATCGGGCAACTGCTTAGAGAATTTCAAAAGAACCATCAGCAAATAGCCGTTGTGATAAGTGAATATGGGGGAACGGACGGCATCATCACGATGGAAGATATTCTTGAAGAGCTTGTCGGTGAAATTCAAGATGAACATGACTCCGAAAAAGGAATGATCGAGAAGATCGATGAAGAGAATTTTTCCGTTTTCACCTCAATTTCAATAGTTGATGTTAACCATCATCTTCCGCATCCGATTGAAGAAGCTACGCAATACGAAACGCTTTCCGGTTATCTCTTCGATAAGTTCGGAAGGATTCCAGATACGAATGAAAAAATAGAATCAGATAATTATGAATTCACAATATTGAAAAAGAGGAAAAATGCGATAATCCAGGTGCAGATCCGCGATCTTCTAAAAAAATCAAAAAATGAACATGCGAGTGAAAATTAAGGTAAAATATAGTTCTCTTTTTCTCTTGGGGAATAGGAAAAATACCTTTAATTTTCTTTCGCAGTTAGCAAAGTAAAACGGGAAAACGGTCTCATTTCGTTAGCAGCAAAAAAACGGTCAGAACATAAGTAATAAATATTATATAGATAAAAAATTTAGGAAATTAGATTTCGTATGGGCACAATTATCGTTTCGTTGTTTTTAGCCGGGATAATAGTTCTTTATTTTTATAACAATCCAATGAAACATGGAAACTGGTTTATGATCCGCAGGTTCATAAATTGGTTCCCGCTTGGAATGACCTACGCCTTCCTTTACATGGGGCGTTACAATTTAAACGTTTCAAAAAATGCACTTGGAAGTTTAATGACCAAAGAAGAGTTTGGTATTATCTTCGCCGCAGGAACAATAACCTACGCACTTTCCTTTTTAGTGAATGGTCCCCTTGTAGATAAAATTGGTGGTAAAAAGGGAATCATTATTGCGGCAGTTGGTTCATCAGTTGCAAATATTTTACTCGGTGTTTTAACTTACCTGGTTGTAACCGGTCAGTTACAAATGAAGATGGTTGTTGCATTTTCAATCCTTTATTCGATAAATATGTATTTTCAAAGTTACGGCGCAGTATCAATTATAAAAGTTAAAGCATACTGGTTTCATGTCCGCGAGCGGGGTGTATTCGGCGCGATCTTTGGAACATTAATTTCGTTCGGCGTTTATTTTGCGTTCGATTGGGGACAGGCTATTGTTGATATGGTTCAGGTAAAAGCAACCGGAACCCAAACCTGGTTAAGCAGTTTAATAAAAAGTACTTTCGCATTAGAATCAGGATCAACCGACGCTATTTGGGCGGTCTTTTTTATTCCGGCTATTATATTAATTTTTTGGGCGATCATGGATTTCTTCATGATCAAAGATTCTCCTGAAGAAGCCAACTTCCCTCACTTCGATACCCACGATGCTTCATCGGGCAAAATGCATGAAGAATATACTGCAATGCAATTATTGAAAAGAGTTTTCAGTAGTCCTATAATGCTTACGATCGCTTTTATCGAATTAACTTCCGGCGTACTTCGGAACGGAATTATGCAATGGTATTTTATTTTTGCTAAGGAAGTAAAACAACCGGGAGCGGAATTCTTCCTGGAAAATTGGGGACTACTCTTATGTATCTTCGGAATTATCGGCGGGTTTATGGGCGGGATGATTTCAGATAAATATTTTCACTCAAGACGCTCTCCTCCCGTTGTCTTTTTATCGGCATTCATGTTCATCATGGCTTTGCTGATGGCGATTTTCCTAACATCATCACCGATAATAGTTGGTTCTGCCGCAGTGTTAATTTCTATGGCAGTGATCGGCGTTCACTCATTAATGTCAGGCACAGCCGCCGCAGATTTTGGCGGAAGAAAAGCTACTGCAACAAGTTCGGGCATTGTTGATGGTTTCGTTTATCTTGGCACTGGAATACAATCATTCAGTCTTGGTTTTTTAACAAGCTGGAATTGGCAATGGTGGCCTATCTTTCTAATGCCGTTCGCATTATTAGGAATGTATCTTGCGATGAGAATTTGGAAAGAATTACCCGCTGCAACACAAAAATATATTGATGAAGTTGAAAACAATGTTGAAGTAGCAGGGAAATAAATTTAGAAGTTTCAGCACGGTAATCTTTGAGCAAAAAATAGTTCGTAGTTTACCGTGCAAAACTTTTGGGGTGAATCTGAAAATTGAATACTGAATATCGAATATTGAACAATAAATGTTGAAGTAGTCCCCTTATTAATTCGACATTCTCTGTTCCTTATTTATTATTCCTTTTCGCTTTCCAAACTAACAGCACTAACAAGGTTGATAAAATTGATGAACCGATCCAAAAGATGTTTATCATTGTAAAATCATAAGTTCCTATCCCGTTAACCACAATTTTGTTATGTTCCATCAAGTATCCGCTGATAATATCCTGTAGCCCTGCGCCGATATAACTTGTAATACCGATCATTCCCATCACCGCGCCGGCAGCTTTTTTCGGTGCGATATCAAGCGCCATCAAACCGCCGAGATAACAAACAAGCACACCGATCGACATTCCGAAAAAGATCATGCTGCCAATATCGATCCACGGAAAACTTTTTGGATTTAATAAAAAGATGGTCAATGAAATTATGTTGAGTATTCCAAAGATTAACGCCGGAACATTTCTTCTTGCATTAAAAATTTTATCCGAGATCAATCCAGAAGAGATCGTTCCAACCAAACCGAAGATAGAACTGATTGAAATGATGGAGCTTGCTTCTAAAGTAGAATAACCTTTCTGCGATTGCAGAAATAATATTCCCCAGCTATTAATTGAATACCGAACGACATAAATGAATAAACTCGACATCGCCAAAATCCAGAGAGCCGGATTTTTCAACAAACCAAATTGAATTGAAGTTATGGACTTTTCCTTCGCAACAATTTCTTCATAGTCATGTTTATATTCAGCGATCGGCATTAATCCCTTGCTGGTTGGAGTATCATGGAAATAACGCAAAAGTATTATCGTTCCGATAAGTCCAAGAATTCCAGAGCTCCAAAAGCCGAATCTCCATCCGAAAGTAGAAACAATAAAAGCCGTTACAATAAAAGTAAACACTTCGCCCAGACTTAAACTTGCACTGCCAAATCCGTAATACGTTCCTCTCTCCTTTTTGCTGAACCACCGCACTAAAGCAACCACGCTTGTGTTCGATCCGATTGCCTGGAACCAGCCGTTAATTCCCCAAAGAATTATAAAAACTATAAATAACGATTGAAAGCCGAGAAGAAGATTAATAATTGCAGAGACAAATAATCCGGTTGCCATGAACCGCCGAATGTTAATATGATCTGTGATAAAACCATTTACCAATTTGCCCGCTGCATATGAAAAGAATAATGCTGAACCAATGATGCCGAGCTGTGTCTCAGTTAAAAGTCTTTCATCGAGGATCGGTTTTTTCATAACATTTATACTTAGGCGGCAGATGTAATAAACCGAATATCCAACAGTTGAAGAGATAAAAACCGACCAGCGGTATTTTTTATAATTTTCATCAATTACCGTTTGATCGGTCTCTTGGGGAAGCGCCGGATCGGGTTTAAAGAAGTTGAGTATTTTTTTAAGCATCGTTCGTAAAGTCTTTTTTATTATTCAGTATACATTCAATTCAGTATACATTCAATTCAGAATGGCAAGAAATTTTTAAATATGTTGAAATAGAATACAGAAGTCTGAAGTAAGAATGTCAAGTCCTAAATTTTGTTTACACTATTTTGTTCTGACTTCTGAGCAAAACCAGCTTAAAATTTTTTGGTTCTGGTTTACCATGTTATAAATTAGAGCGTTAGAAAAACCAACAACGAACAACAAAATGTTAAGAAAGTCTTTAAGAAAATATAAAATATTTTAGGAATAACGATAACCGAAATATGATTTGATTTGATTTGATTTCCTTTACTTGAATGTTACCCTTCAAGGTTAGGTAACCGGAAAAAACGCTACAACCTTGAAGGTTTAATACACACATTTAACCATCGTGATCACAATAAATTTTTCTTGGCGGACTTTTCCTTAATAATACTTCTCTATTCCGCCAAAACCGATTTGCTTATTCTCTCTGCTTACGGTATCCGCCTTGTGTGACATGTCTGGGTATATTAAAAAATATTGATCATTATAAAACCGCTATATTCTCCGTGCGTTTTTATTTTTTGAAAAACATGAAATTTTAATTCTACTCCGGCAAAGATAGATTTACCAATTTCGTTTGTGAATGCAAGACCAATTGGCAAACCAACCATTTCCTTTCTCTTTGCAATATTTTTTGACAATGCATCCTGATCTTCAAAGAAATGAAAGACGTTATAAGACAAACCAACTGAATAGGTAAAGTAAAGATATTTAAATAGCGGATGCGTTTCATGCAACTTTAACGCTTTACCGTAGTTTATTTCATACCTACTGTAATTTGAATTATCCGTATTCATTTCAAGGTAATACGTGAACCCTCTATTAAAAGAAGCGGAGATAAAATTATTTCCCCAATTATAAAGTACCGGACCGCCGAAACTAAAAACATAATTTGATGCGTTCACCTTTCCGAAAGATAAACCTCCTCTAAAGCCAACATAATAACGACCACTTTCAGTTGCTTCAGTCTGAGCATGAACGGAAATATTCAAACAAATTATGAATACCATTAAGGAATAAAATTTAGCCATAGTAATTTCTTTCAATAGTGCCTTCATATATTTTTATTGCGCCTTACGGAACAAGTTGTTAAAACCCAACACTACCAAATTAATTATTAATTCATCTTATAGATGCATTGCCCCGACATTTATGCCTGCCTGCAGCAGGCAGGTCGGGGATCAGATTAAACCCAAAGTTTGGGCTTTAGCCAAAAAAACAACTGTTTATTTGGCTAAAGCCAGTCTTTGCTGCTATTTTAAACCACGTCCTGAAGGACGTGGCTATTCAATTACAAGTTTTGCGTAACGTGACTTATTAAAACTTTTCTATTAATCCACGACTTTAGTCGTGGGGATTTCCACCATAACTTACTCTGCAACCGATTCATCGGTTTATAACTTTAATAATATGAAAAACACTTTTCCCTAAGTTATTTATCCACCTCTGTCAGGACTTTTTATTTAGTAAAGAGGTTAGGTGTAATTGCACTTTATTTAAGCACTATTAATTTCTTCATTTCAGAAAATGATCCGGCACGCAAACAGTAAAAATAAATTCCGCTCGATAAATTTATCGCTTTCCATTTGCGAGAGTAGGCACCTGGTGATAATTCCTCAGAAACTACTGTTGCAACCTCTCTTCCAATAACATCAAATATTTTTAGTGATACAAATGACCATGATGGAATATCAAATGAAATAGTCGTAGCTGGATTAAATGGATTAGGATAGTTTTGATGTAGTAAAAATTGAGTCGGTGTATTTGTTATATTATTTTCAACTTTCGTGGCAATACTATCCCATACAACTAATTTAGAACAATCTAAACCAGTTGGAACAAAAATACTATAGTGATATGGATTAAGAATAAGGTTCCCATGAAATACGTAATTGAACGGAGTTCCGGTTGTCCCTGGAAATGCTACACCAACAGTATAAGTAGAATCGCGACCGGATGATTCCATCTTACCAGGATAATAACAACTAAATTTGTATCTATAATTATGTTGGACTTTGAACTGAGTATCCAATATATATCCACCCACAGTTATATGTGCGTCAATTAAGCTATCACCGCCAATATTCTTCATATAAATGCTAAGTGATTTTCCCTTAATCGCACCGTTGGGAGCGTATAGAAATCCGCTTTCCATAGTTTTGCCAATACCTCCAATCCACATTGTATCAGGTACAATGTTCGGTATAGTAGGATTTTGTGCAAATAACTCTCCTACAAAACAAACAAGAAAAAAGAATACCACTAAAATTTTCATAGCTCATTCTCCTTGGTTACAATATTCTAATGAAACAGCACCTAACAGTTTATGTTTAAACCCAACACTACCGTATTAATTATTTAAATATTTACAATTCCATTTTATTTCTGCACCCGCATTTGCGGAATGTCAGTGGAATTTCCGCCAAAGGCGGATACGCCTCTGGCGTATATTTTTCTCTTGTTTATCCCGCTTCTGGCGGGGACTCTTTACTTATTAAAGATGTTCGATGCGTTTATTAATTTTTAAGAGTATTTAATTTGATTTTTTTATTGTATTTGCTTTGGGATAATCATACCAGATTATATCTAAGGAATAATTGTTCCTTTACAAAAATAATATTCTCATTTTCTAATCAGATAATTTTTAAAATTCACCAGAATTTTTTGAAGCACAAATTACTCTATGTGGGATAAATGGAATACTAATCTTAATTCAACACTTAAAACGTCAGTATAAAATTTACCCAATAACTTTATAGTTTGTTCCACTTTTTGCCCAACTCAAGAATTTTGACATTTGTATTATAACCAAAACCTAATGCGCTCTTACCGTCAGGATAAAGCTTTATATTTTGAAATGCTGAATTAAACACCGGAGTTTTATCATATTTGAGATTGATTCTCCATTTTATATTGGTCTCATTCAGATAAATATTAGCATATTCACTTCCGGAATAACTGCTGTAATTAAGATACGGATCACTTCCATCTGACTCAATAATATCCGCACTTCCAATATTTTCATTTGAATACATGGATGAAATTCCTTCCACTGGTCTTATACCGGAAAGATCGATTAAATAATAATCATGTGTAGACATTGAACTTCCTAACGCTAGTAACATAAATCTCCCGGATTGACTGAAAGATGCCCAACTGATGAACTGATAGCTGCAGATTGTATTGATGAATGAACCGGTAAAAGAATTAGCTTTGTTGATCTGAATGTAACTTCCGCTGAAGTCCGTATAGAACAGTTCACTACCGTCAACCGTAAAGTGGAGTATACTGCCCATAAAAACAATGTCTTTCGTCCATCTCAAGGTGCCATCTGTGATATTATACATATCTACGCTGCCACTCGACCTTCCGTAGACATGCTGATTTACGGCAAGCAATTTGTTATCCGGGCTTATTGCAATTTTTTCTACAACATGTTGAACACTTCTTCTTTTTATGACCTGTAACAATGTCCCGGTTTGCACATCCCAAATATTTATATCACTGTTAATACCACTAGTTGCTATGATACTTCCTGATGAGCTAACGGCTACGCATGGATTTTTATCATTTATTTCCCGTACTATTGTCCCATCCCTCTTGATTATTTTTAATGGACTACTTGCACTAACCGTATTGTCAAAGTTAAAAACTAATGCAATGAATTCTGTATTTGGTATAAAGTAAGCAGTTTTGACACCGTAGGTATTTTCTACATTCTGCACCTTAGTCACATCGAGTCCATATTTGATCATTATTGTATTTGTGTATCCCGAATTACTCGAGTTCAACATAGCTGTAATTCTAAAATGGTGAACGCTATTGGTATCAAGATCCGTGACGGTATAGGAAGTTGTGTTAGGAGGCAGATCTGCTATTTTTATGTACGTACCGGTAAAATCGATTTTTTCAACAACAAAAGCTGTTTCAACATCTGAGTTATCTTGCCAAATTAATTTTACAGAATTAGAGGAGGATTGTTCAAATAAAAGATTTGACGGGGCGTTTAATCCTCTTTCCTGATAAGATAGCATAACTGGTTCCGAATTTACATTTTCTTTAAAAGCATAGACTCTATAGTAGATTACACTTTTTAAATTTTGAAGGCTCGTTGTATCTATAAATGATTCCGAATTTGCTTCTAAAACCGCAGCTCTCTCATAATAATTATTAATCTTCTTTTCAATAATAAATCCATCTTCAGATTGGCTGTTATCTATCCAAGTTAGGAGTATTTTAGAACCTGAGATAAAGGTTGCCTTTAGATGCGAAGGTGGATTTATTATAGCAGGTGCAGTTAGATCAGGTAACTTATCTGAACATGAAAAGTGAAACAGAATTCCTGTTAAAACTATGAGTAAGACGTTTGTTGATTTGAGGTAATTTATTTTTTTCATCTATAATTATTCTTTTGATTAATATAAAACCCAATTCCCTTTATCGCTCCATATCATGAGTTTATTCCTATTGTCAAGCGCTAGCATCTTTCCGCTTTCGGTTAAAATAACCTTAACAAGATTACTTTTAAAAGTTATTGTTTTAATAAGCCGGTCGATTTTGAAATCATTGACTGACCATACCTCTAAAATATTATTCCGGAACAGTACTATACTTTTCTCATCAGGAGAGAAAATGAAATTTTTGTCATTTGTAATCTCAGTTTTTATTTCAATTCCGGTATTAACATCTAAAAGATGTAGAAAAACTCCTGCATATGACTCATAAGTATTATAAGCAAAGTATCTGTCATTCTTAGTAAAAAAGAATATATCGTAAAGAACAGAATACATGGTGTGTACAACATTCCAGTTTTTAGTCTCTGTTATTGAGATCATTCTGCTTATAGGTGAAAAAATAGCAATATTTGTACCTTCATTACTGAATATAATTCTTGAATCATTATTAAAAACTGTAGGCTGCGGTTTAGAGAATTTGATTTTACCTGTTCTAACATCAAAAACTTTAAGATTATTTGTCCCATCTATACTTACAAGCGTCGAATCATCTGGACTAATAGCCATTGAAATAATATTAGCTCCCGAATTGTCAAATGCTCTCATAACCTGCCCGCTCGTAATATCTCTTACTTCAATTGTCTTAGTAGTATTATTACCGGTTATTATAAAATTGTTGTCGTGGGAGAAAACATATGTTGAAGCATCACATGAAAATACTCCAAGGATCATGTCATTTAGCATATCATAAATAGATATTTCATTATTATTTTTATATGCAATGTATCTATAGTTTGGACTTATGGAAAATGATGTAACATCACTTAGTTCTTTATAAGCAGAGTCGGGATATGGCTCATATTTAATATTTATAGTCTCAGATATCGAAAATCTTCCACTGCTTGAAACACCGGAGACACGATAAGAATAGTAATGATCTTTATTAAGCGTCTCATCAATGTAAAATGAATCTTTTCCGTTTGTTTCAGCTAGATCATAAAAAGGTTTGTCACCGTCACTTCTCTGAACAACATTCTTTAGTAAATAATTACTTTTATTTTTCCATTTTAGAATGATTTTGTTCCGGTCTAATACCTCAATAGATAAGTCGGAAGGTGATTTTCCCTGAAAGTTAGAGGATAGAGGATCAACCGGATTCTCGAGTACCGGAGTCTCAACTATTTTGCAACTTGACAATACCACCATTATTAGTAGGTATGGAAAGATATTTTTTATTTGAAAATAAGTATTTTTCATTTTATCGGGAACTTTAATCCTATTTTATAATTAGGTTTTTCACTTAAAAACCCCAGTTCTGTATCTATATTTATATTACTCACACTAATTTTCAAAAAATCGTTGGGTTCAAAAAACAATACATCAAATAAGTTGTATAAATATATACTTAGAAATACACCAATTGCTATCCTCTTATACCTAAGAGCATCATCAGCATCTGCGCGTGATTGTAAAACGAGATTGCGATAATATAAAGCATGAGCTTCATCATTAGAATTTAAATATAAATTCTGCGCATCCGTTGTAGACTTATATTTTATATCATAATTATTTATAGCAGAATTAAGAATTATACCGCTTACCAAGGCTCCTGAGAAAAATGTTAGTCCTTTTAAATAGGAACCATTATAAATCTGACCAGCTCCAGGGATTAATGCAGAGTATAGGGAAGGAATTATCGGGTCTGTGGCAAGCCGTATTGAGTATAACTTATCCGCCTGAAAATTAATATTTTCAGATAGAGTTCTGTTAGTTCCTGGTTGACTGCAATCAATTTGATGGATACCTTTGGATATTGTTCTAAGTTCAAGTGAATCATTCGTGATTTCTTTTCCATCAATATAAACTTTTTCTGTATTAAGATTTTTATTAAAGCTGATATAGCTAATGTTGCTTGCTAGCTTTGGTGATATGGTCATCAATATTCTCTGCGGACTTAATTCTCTTTCATAAGTTTCAAAATCTTTCTTTTTTATTTTTACGTTGTAAGTACGGCGGTCGAGTTTTACTTCTTCAATTGGAGTTTTACCAATTAAACTATCATTTAAAAATACTTCAGCATCCATAGGATCTGAACTAATTGATAAGATACCGTACCTGTCATCCATTATGACGGTAATAAAATTCTGACTTTCCTTAAGTATTGCAAAGTTATAATTCCATTCTTTATAACCTGCCAGTACCAGCCGAAGTCGTTTTTCATGTTTCGGGAGTGTAAATATTGTTAAGGGAGTAGTTCCTAGAAGTGTATCATTTACAAAAACAGAAGCTCCGTTAGGTAAAGAATTTATAGTTAGCTGAGCGTTTGGAAGAAAATTCTTGGAAGTATCAATTTGCGCAGCCACTGAAAAAGAGAAAAATAAAAAAAAGATAAATAATTCAATTATGTGTTTCACAATTAATCCTATGTGTACTAAAAGTATAAAAGTAAATTAATAAATTAACAATTCAAGCTATTCTAAAATAAGTTTGGCAGCTTCTATATTTCTACTCTTCATTAATAAAAATAATCTCTGCAGAGTAATAACAAGAGCACATAACCACTTACCATGTTAAAACCCAACACTGCCGTATTAATAATTTAAATATTTACAATTCCATTTTATCTAAGCACCCGCATTTGCGGAATGCCGGAAGAATTTCCACCAAGGCGGATAAATCTGGTGGACCTGTCTGCCTCTGGTGGACCTGTCTGCCTCTGGTGGATTAAAGATCTTAACCATTCGCAAGATTCTTATTCTTTGTTGTAGATAACAGGAGTATTATGTTTCCACTCTTGCCACAATTGGTCATTTGTTATAAGCTCTACCATAAAATGACCGACGTTTATTCTGCTTGTTTTGCCGGGATTAAAAATGGCACTTCGTATTTTACAATTATGTATTTCATATTCACTCACATTTTCTTCATCGAAAAGCGAATCAGGACGAACAGCTACCCAATCTATGTTGGTTTTTGTGCTCAATTTGTAAACAAGATGATCAGCGGCGAGCATATTATCTTTGTGGGGAGGTAAGAACATTTTTAATAATGAGAATATTATTTTTTCTCTTGAGGTGTTCAATTCTCCTATCTTTTCATTTGTATATGCGGTTGTGCTCATTAAGATAAACTTTGTGTTCAGGTTAAGGGACTGTAATGCTTCAATTATTTTTACAACCGCATTGTAAACAAGTTTATGTGGTGATCCCAAAATTCCTTTTAAGCTGATGTTGTGCCCAAGACAGCAGATAACAGTATCACAATCTTTTACAAGGTCTTTGATTTGTGCAATCTTAAAGTCATTTATATTACCTCGTATTATCTCAATACTTTTATCATCTGATATTTGACCGGGAATAACGGCAGATTCTCTAACAACTGCACGAACATTAATATTTTTATTAAGAAGCTGTTGCACTACCAATTTGCCCGTTGCTCCACTCGCACCCAGAACCAATGCTTTCATATTAGTCTCACTTTGAATAAATATTTTGTATGCCTAAAAGTGTGTTATGTTAAACTGCAACACGACCGTTTTAATTATTTAAAGATTTCCATTCTCGTTTTACGTTTGTAAAACGAACCATTTAATTATTAAAAACTCCGCACCCAAAATGACGAAGTTACTATCCTCTAAAATCGGGATATCCTTCCGTCTTTATCTACGCAAGCAGGTAAACGTTTCAAGCATACCCTTACTCCGCAACTAGTGTGAGTTCATTAGCGGCGGCGGGTTAAGCCCCGATTATCCGACAATAACGGAATCAATCCAACGCCACGCAAAGTAAAGTTGGTTCGGACTATTCGGATATGTATATCCAGTCGCAGGGTCAGACACAATAATATTACCAAAATTATCTATACCCTGAAGAACAATGTAATGTCCAACAGGACCATTTGATGGTTTCACAAAAGCAATAATTTTCCAACCTGATGTTAACGTATTATACAATTCTTGTGGACTACCAGGACGTTGTGCTTGCCAAGCCCTTATTCCGTATGATTTAACTAGATTTACAACCTCATTGATGTAAGCAGGACGGTTTTGAGGCCAACCCGTTAATCGCGCAGCAACTTGTGTTTGTGTTTCATAGTATCCAGCCTGAGCAACAACATCTTGTACACACGCGACCCAGCACCAATTTGTAGCTTGTTGTCGTTCAATCGCAAATAAATTAATTGAAAAGAGTAGATAAAAAAATGGGATTATTATTTTTTTGTGCATTGTGTATCTCCTTTCGTTGTCTAACAACGTGTTATGTTAATAAGCAACACTGCCGTATTAATTATTTAATATTTACAATTCCTTTTTATCTTAGCGCACGCATTTGCAGATTGTCCGCGATACTTATTTTTCTCTTGTTTACCCGCCTTCAGCGGGGACTCTTTACTTATTAAAGAGGTTAGGCAGCAAAAATTATTGCAGCGACAGGTTTAATATAAATGACGGCACACCTCGGATATTTGCATGTAATAAATAAGGACCGGCTATTATCGGCTGTCCCGAAGTATCTGCTATCTCTTGGTGGATACTATAAATCTCTACGGATTCGTGTCCCTCAATTACTTGCTTCCATAGAATCAACGGCCACACTCGTGGACCATACATTATTGTTTGTCCATTATTGTTCTGCAAAAACCAACTAAACGCGCTTGGTCCGACGACCAATGTTTCAGGCATTGCGGTTTGGTTGTAAGCCGTCACCGTCGCACTTAATGTATCATGAATACCAAAGACCGCTTTCGGGATTATAAAAGTATAAAGAATACTATCCTGAATATTGTTGACGCTCAATTTTGGTGTTGCCACCGGAACGACGGTATTACTGTTTTGCTTGCAACATACGATGGTCAACAGAACGACGAAAACAAATATATTGTGTCTCATATGACTTCCTAAGTTTTGCTGTATAACGCAGTGTTATGTTAAACTGCAACACTACCGCTTTAATTATTAAAACTTTTTCATTCTTAATTGCTAATTGCATAATGGTTTTATTTTTCTCTTGACTCTTTACTTATCAAAGATGTTAGGTGCATTTATTATTGTTAAAAGAGTTCTGCTTGTAGAGGGACTAAATTCTTATTTGATATTTTTTCCAGAATATTTTCAAACATTTGTATTGTAATTTGCTCACAAAGGTTATTATAGTTTGTTCTAGTTAATTGTTCAAAATAGGCGAAGGGGATATTATTCAAGATTGCGATAAGATCAATTCTCATCAAAATATCTTTTGTAATAACTCTTTTAGAATCAAAAAATATTAGAGAGTTAAAAAATTCTTGTGTGGTTTCGTGATTCAATGCTAGAAGAATTATAATTGCGTCAATGATATTATCAAAACCAATGAAATAGCAAGTATCGTCTAACATAATAGGTCTATTATTTAAAGGAAGTATAAGGGAAAATTTGGTCTGTTTGTATAAACCGGAAATTGCAACTTTATATTTATAAAATGAATACTCGCCTATTCCGAAAATCGAGAAGGACGTTTTATCTTTATAAATTTTTGATTTTCTCGCGTCAAAGTATTCTTTATTACTTTCTAAATATGTAAACGTTTGAGGATATTTTTCAGCAATATAAGATGTGTCTTCTCCAATTTTTTTCTGAGTAATAATAGTATACTTTCGTGTTGTATCAATTACATCTTTATTAAGGTCAGAACTTTTCAGCAATCCATAAACTAAATCTTCTTCAAGGAAAACTTCTTCGTTATTTTGATTAAGGAAATGATTATTGATTTTTTCTAATTCCATTATTTTGGAGCAATCGTGTTTTACCCCTTGTCGCCAAACCAAAGTAGATTTACCATCATATTTTTTATATCTGTGGTAGGTGTTGATGCTAGATACAAATTTACCATCCACATAGCCAAAATAATCTTTTGATTTACCGTTAGTATCATAAATTGAAGAACGAAGACATTGATATTCAGGTTCAGAATTTAATCTACAGTAAAATAAAGAAGCATCAGCAGAAACATTAAATTCTTTTTTGGCGTCTATACTTAGTTGTGAGATGTTTCTAATTCTAAATCTATTATAGTTCTGATCATTAATAAGGTTTTTTACAACAATGTTCTTGAGCAAAAACGCAAATTCACCATTGACATTTGAAAAGGCTTTTAACAACATTAAGCTAATATATTCCGCAATATCAAAATTGCCCTTCCCGGTTATTGCCTCGAATCCATTATGCCCCTTAAAATTTGATTTCTTAGGTAAATTATCAGAATTAAGTATTCCTAATTGAGCATTTGTAACCCAGGGAGGATTTCCTACAATGAGTAGCAAATCATTTTTGTCTAATTTAACTATCTCGTTTAATTGCAGATCGAAAATATTATGATGTAAATATTCAATGTGTGGAACGGTTCTATCTGTTGAGTCCAGAAAATGATCTAAAATGTTAAACTTAGAAATCCAAATATATGGTTTGTAGATTTCTATGCAGTAGAATTTTATAAAAGTAGATGTTTGTTTTAAAACTGCTAGTATGAAATTTCCCTTTCCGCAAGTTGGCTCAAGAACTACAGTAGGAATAAATTTATTTTCTAAAATCCTACTTATTACTAGGTCAGTCAGTGATTCAGGTGTTTGAAAATCACCATACTCAATTCTACTATCATCTTTTACTAAATTTTGATTGGATTTGAGTCTGTTTTTAACTCTCAAAAAATCTTCATCGGAAGGGAAAAAATCCTTTATCCCACAAACAGAATATATTTTCTCATTCGCATTTTGATAATTTTGTTCTAAATATATGTTCTCCTCAAAAAAACTATAAATTTTGGAGCTTATTGATATCTTATTCATTTCCATTAACTTTATCTACTATTCTTATAATTCCGTCAACTTTGTCTTTGAGCATTACAATTCTACCATATTGCAATCGCCATTGCAAGGCATTACTTATGGTAAGATATCCTTGGACTGGAGTGTTTTTAAGTATTTGTTCAGCTAATTGATTTAACGTTATTTCATCAGCAGGTATGTTTCTATCCATAAGATAACCAATTATGTCATCTGAGTTTGCTTTATTTTCAATCATCTGCCTTAATGAAAATGTTGTTTGATAATCTGCCGTTCTTTCTTTTTTAATAAAAGTGCAACTTACGAAATCTAGTTTTGCAACTTTGTTAATCGGATCATCTTTCTTATCATACACGAACACCAAAATATTATATCCAAGACCGTAAATTTTTTGTTTTGCAAATTTAAATGGACAAGATGATTGAGGTTGCTTAATCGAAGTTACTTTTATATCAGTGTAAATATCCTCAGAAGGAAAATCAATTCCATTAGCGGAACAACCTTTTGTGTAGATATACTTTTCATCTAAATAATCGCCAAACTTATGCTCAATAAAGGTTCCTACTGCTTTACCATCTGTTACACCATAAAGGTCTGCGTTATTAAAATTCGACTCTTGATTGCAAAATAATTTCGCTTCTTCAATAAGTTTTTCTATTGTCAATTTTTCTTTCATTTTTCCTCAATATTTTCTCAATTATTCGTGTAATTAAGTTACAATTATTTAGTAAAAACATTTCAATTAATTGTGAACCAAACGGCATGTTATGTTTAACGACAACACTGCCTTATTAACTATTTAAATACTTACAATTCCATTTTATCTTAGCACCCGCACTTGCGGAATGTTAGCAATATTTATTTTTCTCTTGACTTTTTTCTTATTAAAAATGTTATATGCTGTCATCATCAATATTTTTTGTGAAATAATAAATTACTTGAATAAGATTTCCTTTTATTTCTTCAACTAATCTTATTGCTTGTAATAATTCCATATTATATTCAACGCTAATAAGTCCTTCTAGTTCGTGTCCTTTCTTAGTCATTGTTTCTATTACTGATGTTATCTCTTCGTTATGTTTGTCTCTAATAATGGTAGTAAAAAGGAAAAATACAATTGCTACGAAGAGAAAAGAAAAAAACGTTTCGAAAGAATTTAAAAAACGAGCGAAATCAGAAATCGGGTAAAAGTCATTTATACTATTTGTAAACAGCGTGTTAAAACTATAATAAATGAAAAAGAAAAAATTACCTTTTGGTAATGCATTAAAAGAATTTGGATCTATTTTAAATAATGCGAAATTTTGCAAAGAAAAGATTATTACCGTTACAATTAGCGTAAAAAACATACTCACAAAATAATATATAATATTAAGCCGACTTTTTTGGAATTTCCTAAGTTTGGATGTTATAAAAAAGAACAAACGATTTACGATTAATAAGTATTGTAAATTATTGCACCATTTTTCTTTTTGAATTGCACTCATGTTATCAAAATCAGCGGCTTTGATATCTTCAGCAAGTTTAAAATAGTCTTTTATATTACTCCAATACCGATTTATCACCTCCGATTGAATAGTGAAAATATGTGAAGGTTTAAATGCATATTTAAATCTTTTAGCATAATGATAGATTAAGTAAAGGAATAGGAAAATCATTGCAATAATTAACAATGGTTGGGAATAACTGATCCAAACAACCAGCACAGAAAAACTGATAACTGTAAAATTCATAAAGTTTGTTTTTAGAGTACTGAAAAATGTAAAGACAATTCCTATAGATGCAAAAACTCCAATCCAACTTTTACTTTTCCAAAATATCTTGGGGATTCGCCAGAATAAAAGTATCCAAGGGAAGAATAGTATGGTTGAAATTAGTTTTAAGAATTTATCATTACCTAATGTTATCCAAAGTATTGAAAGGATGCCAAGATTTATAAAAAATTTGTAATTGAGAATTACTACCCACGAAGGATTAATTGCATTTATAAAGAAAATATCAATATCAAAGAAAAATATTTTTACAATTAGAAATGACCATAATATTCCACCTATAATTTCGCGCAAACCAACAACCCATTTAGCTTCTTTTGGTTTTTTCTCAGAAATATCTTTCGTTACTTCCGTACTATTTTTTACTAATTCTTCACTCATATATTAAGTCTTTAACGGTGATGTTTTTAAAAGCTGCCGCCCAACACAGCTATACAGCAATGAAAAACTAACGCCAATAATTTTCAATTTATTTATCTTTTATAACCTACTTCAAAGAGCAACTAACTTTTACAACACAACTTTATAACCGCACAAATGCCGCAACGTTTAAGGCAGTCGGCCTTGTAGAATATGTTATGTTATAAATATTTTTCTGTTTGAGAAATCATATTATCAACAAAGCCAATTGCGTTATTTAGACTTGGTTGAAAAAATGTTGGATGAGCACATTGATTTCTAAAAGCCAATTGCCCGTGATATATTTTTATCTCACTTTTATTAATCGCTTTTACATCTTTGGCAATATCAATTAGCTGTGCCTCTGGATAATTTTCTTTCAGTTCAGTCAAATCTTTAAATATCCATTTTATCCTTTGTTTTCGAATATCAGCTTCATATTTAGAATAAACATTTTCACTAAATACTTGGAAGAAACCAGCCCAACTCATAACAACAGAAGCTCTCTTTAATTCGTGCTCAAGACAAATGATTGATTCCTTAAAATAGCTACTTATATCTACTGGTAAATTTGACAATCGCTTTATCAAGTCATTTAAAGAAATAACGCGAGAATGTGAATCTCCATAAACTGATAATATTTGATGCGCGGCGTTTTCTGCCTCTCTAGCTTTGACAGTCCATTCTTTATAAAGAATTTCAATCATTTTCAGAATCAATTAAATGTTTTCGCAAAGCTTTAAAAAGATTCGCATATACAACGGGATTATCAGATTCAGGAATTTGCAACTGAATGTTAATTGAAATTGATGGAGTTAAAGGTTGCTTAACATTTACAATCTTATTTTGTACATCAGGACTTTGTGCATTATTAGTAATGATTGGTTGAATTATATCCGTAGTGATGATTTCGCTTTTCTGTTCTGTTTGCTTATTGGCAACAACAAGTTTTCCTTCAGACTCTAATATCAAACCAGATATTTCTAACAAATCTGCAACAGCATTAGCTCCTGCTTTGTTATCTGATGTATCCTTGTCGCCAGAGACATATAATATATGTTTTGCTAATTCATCTGATGTCATTCCATTTTTAATTCTTACAGTGGTGATTAAATTCGATAGGAAACTATTGGAGGCAACTATTTCACTTAAGTATTTCTTCACATCTTCATCTTGATTATGTTCAAATGCTCTCGCTAGTTTGCCTCCGATTTCAGAAATTGTTTTTTTGTTACCTCCACTTATGATATTAGAGCTTATCATAAACTGGTTATTCTTACTCACAATAAATTTACTTATCCCACTTAATTTAGCAATATCATCAATTGAACTATCCCCTCTGATATTTCCATAAGCAATGATAATTTTTCTGAGTTGCTCATATGAAGAGCCAGGTAATTTGAATTTTTCTTCAGCCATTTTTATCTCCAATCGTTAATTTACTTTGTAACATAACTATTAAGCATTTTATCTGTAAATGCGTAAAAACTCTAAGCTTATTTACTTTATTTCTCCGCAGCCTAACACTCCTCCTATTTAAGGAATGTTAGACCGCAGTTTTTTTTCATTTCACTTCTTCAGAGATGCCAACCAAACCTCATCTCTTGCAGTCATTGGTCAGTAGAAATTGGTCATCGGTCATCGGTCATTAGTCATTAGATTTATTTTTTAACAAACAACTG